>NZ_JBIRBA010000070.1:0-1323 GCF_044326345.1 Actinomadura sp. 9N215
CCCGCATTGGTTCAAGACGGCCGTGTTCTACGAGGTCTCAGTGCGCGGATTCGCCGACTCCAACGGCGACGGGTACGGCGACCTGCGCGGCCTGATCTCCAAACTCGACCACCTGCAATGGCTCGGCGTCGACTGCCTCTGGCTCCTGCCCATCTACCAATCACCACTCAAGGACGGCGGCTACGACATCGCCGACTACACGAAGGTGCTGCCCGACTTCGGCGACCTCGGTGATTTCGTGGAATTGGTGGAAGAAGCGCACGCGCGCGGTATCCGGGTGATCGCGGACCTGGTCATGAACCACACCTCCGACCAGCACCCCTGGTTCCAAGCCTCCCGCACCGACCCCGACGGACCCTACGGCGACTTCTACATGTGGGCCGACGACGACACCCAATACCCCGACGCCCGCATCATCTTCATCGACACCGAAACCTCCAACTGGACCTACGACCCCACCCGCGGCCAGTACTACTGGCACCGCTTCTTCTCCCACCAACCCGACCTCAACTACGACAACCCCCACGTCCAAGACGCCATGCTCGAAAACCTCCGCTTCTGGCTCGACCTCGGCATCGACGGCTTCCGCCTCGACGCCGTCCCCTACCTCTTCGCCCGCGAAAACACCACCTGCGAAAACCTCCCCGAAACCCACACCTACCTCAAACGCGTCCGCACCGAAATCGACCGCCTCTACCCCGACCGCGTCCTACTCGCCGAAGCCAACCAATGGCCCGCCGACGTCGTCGAATACTTCGGCGACCCCGCCCAGGGCGGCGACGAATGCCACATGGCCTTCCACTTCCCCGTCATGCCCCGCATCTACATGGCCGTCCGCCGCGAACAACGCTACCCCATCTCCGAAATCATGGCCCAAACCCCAAAAATCCCCGACAACTGCCAATGGGGCATCTTCCTCCGCAACCACGACGAACTCACCCTCGAAATGGTCACCGACGAAGAACGCGACTACATGTACACCGAATACGCCAAAGACCCCCGCATGAAAGCCAACATCGGCATCCGCCGCCGCCTGGCCCCCCTCCTGGACAACGACCGCAACCAACTCGAACTCTTCACCGCCCTCCTCCTGTCCCTCCCCGGCTCCCCCGTCCTGTACTACGGCGACGAAATCGGCATGGGCGACAACATCTGGCTCGGCGACCGCGACGCCGTCCGCACCCCCATGCAATGGACCCCCGACCGCAACGCCGGCTTCTCCGCCTGCGACCCCGCCCGCCTCTACCTCCCCGTCATCATGGACCCCATCTACGGCTACCAAGCCGTCAACGTCGAAGCCCAAACCAACAACCCCGGCTCCCT
>NZ_JBIRBA010000071.1:0-1278 GCF_044326345.1 Actinomadura sp. 9N215
AGCCGGGGAGGTGAGGTTCATGAGTGGGACGGTGACCGAGGTCTGGGTCGCGGCCAGCGGCGGCCATGACATTGTCCGCGCTGATGCGATCGTGATGCTCCGCCTGGACGAGACCGGACGGCTGACCGCGCAGCTCCGCGACGACGCCAAGGTCAGCGTGTCCCTCCTGGAAGGCTCGTCCGACTCACACCTGCCCGATGACTTCCATCGTCAGCTGATCCGGGCGGTCGCCGAGCTCGCCGATTCCAGCGGCGCGCAACTCGTCCACGCGCGCCACGAAGGGGGCGTCTGGCACTGGATCAGCGAACCCCTCTAAAAGCACGCCGCTAGAAGCACGCCGCGAGGTGGGCCCCGCGAGCAGGTCTCGCTGTTCCAGCTCAGAAGGCAGGAGATGTGGAACTGCGCCAGCTCCGCTACTTCGTCGCCGTTTCCGAGGAGCTCAACTTCGGCCGCGCGGCGGCTCGCGAGCACATCGTCCAGTCGGCACTGAGCCAGCAGATACAGCGGCTGGAGCGGGAACTGGGCGTGCGTCTGCTGGAGCGCACCACCCACTACGTCGCCCTGACCCCGGCGGGCGCGGCATTCCTGGTCGAGGCGCGGCAGATCCTCGCTCAGGTGGAGCGCGCCGCCCAGGTCGCCCGGACGGCGCAGGGCACCTCGCCGGCGTTGCGGGTGGGCATCATCGACTCCAGCTATGACTCGATGCCGCAGATCCTCCATGAGGCTCAGGCGCTCTACCCGGACCTGGTGATCCACCAGGTGGAGGTCGGCGTCCCCGAGCAGTATCAGCAGCTCGTCGACGGGCGTCTGGACGTGGGCATCGGCCGTGCCGCACTGGCGCCGAGCGGGGTCGCCTCACACCTGTTCCGCCTGGACCGTCTCGGGGTCCTGGTCCCTCGCGGGCACCGGTTCGCCGACCTGGACGCGGTCCCGGTCGAGGCCCTCGCCCGCGAACCGCTACTGCTGGCCGAGGAGATGAAGGCCCCGGAGTTCAACCAGTTCACCGTCGAGATGTGCCGGGCGGCCGGCTTCACCCCGACGGTGCACGAGGGCACCGTCGACAGCGTCCACGCCGCGTCCGCCCTGGTCGCCCAGGGCCGCTGCCTGTACTGCGTGCCCTCGTCCTGCATCTCCGCGCTTCCGGGGACGATCTGGCGCCCGCTCACCGGCCCGGTCTCGTTCTACCCCTGGTCGATCCTGTGGCGCGCTTCCGACGACTCCGATCACGTACATGCCGTCGTCACCTGCGCCCGGAACATGTCCGAACGGCTCGGCTGG
>NZ_JBIRBA010000072.1:0-1059 GCF_044326345.1 Actinomadura sp. 9N215
GCGGTCAGGTCTGGTCGGCGCGACGGCTGGGATCGTGGGGTGGGCGCAGGGAGTTCACCACGGCGGGGTCGTCGTCGATGACGGCCTGGGCGAGGTCGGCGAGTTTGCGGTTGGTGTTGCGCGCCTGGGTGCGCAGAGCGGTGAAGGCCTGATCGAGTGAGGTCTGGTGGCGTTCGGCGAGCATGCCCTTGGCCTGCTCGATGATCACGCGGCTGTTGAGGGCGATCTGCAGTTGCTGGGACAGCAGTTCATGTTCGCGGGCCGCGCGTTCGCCCAGGATGCCGATGGTGGCCACGTCGGCCATCGCCTGCCCCAGCCCCTGGATCGTGGACGCCTCGTCGGCGGCCAGGACGGCGGAGGGGGCGGTGAACAGGTTCATCGCGCCGATGATCCGCTCGCGCATCCGCATCGGCAACGCCAGGACCCCACCGTAACCGGCGTCGAGGGCCGCGGCGGTGAACAGCGGCCACTGGGCGGCTTCGGCGGCCAGGTCGGCGGCCCTGACGGGCCGGCCGGTGGCGAAGCAGTCCAGGCAGGGGCCCTGCCGGGATTGGAGCTGGAACAACTCCAGCAGCCGGGTCTGTTCGCTGGAGGCCGCGATCACCTGCAGCTCGTCGGCCTGGTCGGTGAGCAGGATCCCGGCCGCCTCCACCTCCAGCAGCTCCACGCAGCGCTCGGCCAGCCGGTGCAGGAACTCGATCAGATCGAAGTCGGCCACCAGGGTGTCGGCCAGCTCGACGAACACCTCAGCGAGTCGTTGTTGCTGTGGCATGGCTGCTCAGTCCATTTCCTTGGCCCAGTGGCTGGGGTGTCCTGTCGTGTGACGCCGTCTATCGGTAGGCATTGTGTCGATCCATCGTGTCGTCAGCTGTCGGGGAAGTCGTCGGGGTGAAACCGCAGCCGCCGGTCCACCACCTGGCGGGCCAGCCGGGCCAGCGGGACACCATCGGTGAAGGCGCGGGCGCGCAACGCCGCGAACGCGTCCTGCAGACCTATGCCGAGCTGGACCGCGACCATCCCGGTCGCCTGGTACACCTCGATCCGGCCCTCGCCGGGCCC
>NZ_JBIRBA010000073.1:0-905 GCF_044326345.1 Actinomadura sp. 9N215
TAGGGCCTGTCTGACAATTGGTGGTGGCGGAGCCACAGGATGAGGCTGGCCAGCAGCACGCCGGAGCGGTAGCGGCTGGCCAGCTTGTCGAAGCGAGTGGCGATCGCGCGGAACTGCTTGAGCCTGGCGAAGCAGCGCTCGACCACGTTGCGGTGCTTGTACAACTCGCGGCGTCGAAGGTGGGCGGCCGGCCGCCGCGGCTGCCCTTGCGGGCCCGGTTGACCTGCTGATCGCGGGGTTGGGGGATCACCGTGTGGATCCGGCGGCGGCGCAGGTAGGCGCGGATCCGCCGGGCCGAGTAGGCCTTGTCGCCGATCAGCACGCCCGGGGTGGTGCGGGGATGCCCGCCGCCGGGACGCGCCACCCGAACCTGGTCCATCAGCTCCTCGAGCACCACCGAGTCATGCACGTTCCCACCAGTGATCAGCACGGCCATCGGCAGGCCACGGCCGTCGACGACCAGGTGCAGCTTGGTGGTCAGCCCGCCGCGTGATCGGCCCAGCCCTTGGGTGGCTTGGGCGCTTTGCCGATCATCCTGTCCGATCGTCCCTGCCCGGCTCCCCCTTTTTCCGCGCTCCGGCGGCATGCTGGTGAGCGCGAGCGACCGAGGAGTCGATGCTGAAGGTCCACTCCACCTGGCCGATCGCATCGTCCTTGACCTGCAGATGCGCCAGCAGACGAGCCCAGGTGCCGTCCTGGTCCCAGCGTCTGAACCGCTCGTAGCAGGTCTGCCAGGGCCCGTACCGTTCGGGAATGTCCCGCCAGGGCGCCCCGGTCCGCAACCGCCACAGAATGCCGTTGACCACCTGCCGGTGATCACGCCACCGACGACCGGGCCCGGCATCCCGCGGCAGCAACGGCTCGATCTGCGCCCAGGCAGCATCGGTCAGCTCGCCTCGCCTCAC
>NZ_JBIRBA010000074.1:0-705 GCF_044326345.1 Actinomadura sp. 9N215
TGGATGTTGGGGTGGGTGGTGAGTGTTGTTTCTATTTCTGTTGTTTCGATGCGGTAGCCGCGGATTTTGGTTTGGGTGTCGGTGCGGCCGAGGTGTTGGAGGTGTCCGTTGGGGTGTTGGCGGGCGAGGTCGCCGGTGCGGTAGAGGCGGGTGCCGTTGGTGGTGTGGGGGTTGGCGATGAAGCGTTCGGCGGTGAGGGCTGGGCGGTGGTGGTAGCCGCGGGCTAGTTGTGGGCCGGCGATGTAGAGCTCTCCGGGGATGCCGGTGGGGACTGGGTTGAGGTGGCGGTCGAGGATGAGGGCGGTGTTGTTGGCTAGGGGTGTGCCGATGGGGGGTGGGTTTGTGGTGTGGGTGGGGTGGAGTTGGCCCATGATGACGCCGATGGTGGTTTCGGTGGGGCCGTATCCGTTGATGAGGGTGAGGTGTGGGTGTTGCCAGGTGGTGGCGGTGGTGGTGGGTAGGTGTTCGCCGGTGGCGAGGAGGGTGTGGAGTGTGGGGGTTTGGTGGGGGGTGAGTTCGGCGAGGATGGTGGGGGGGAGTGTGGCGAGGGTGATGGTGTGGTGGGTGATGTGGTGGGCGAGTTGTTGGGGGGAGTGGCGTTGGGTGTGGGTGGTGGTGATGAGGGTGGCGCCGGCGGTGAGGGCGAGGGTGGTTTCCCAGATGGAGGCGTCGAAGCTTGCGGAGTAGAACTGCAGGATGCGGTCG
>NZ_JBIRBA010000075.1:0-552 GCF_044326345.1 Actinomadura sp. 9N215
CAGGCGCGCAACACCAACCGCAAACTCGCCGACCTCGCCCAGGCCGTCATCGACGACGACCCCGCCGTGGTGAACTCCCTGCGCCCACCCCACGATCCCAGCCGTCGCGCCGACCAGACCTGACCGCAGACGATGACGGGGAAGGTAACGAAAAGCACACGGACGACGGTCGACGGTGGAACCCGACGGTGACGCCGAGCCCGGCGATCACATACCCGGTCACCGCGATGAGCACGTGGAGCAGGCCCAAGCTCCAGCCTCGGGACGGACGGTTCCATGTGCGTTCGGCATGCCGGGCCGTGTGGTGGTCACACTGGGCTGCACAGCGCTTTCAACGCGTCCCCCGGCTCGGTATGCAGGGTGAGGACGTCGTCGATGCCGGTCAGGCGAAGGATGCGGTCGACCCGGCCCGTGGCTCCGGCCAGCTCCAGGACCAGGTGCATGTTCTCAGCATGTTTGGATGCCTTGACCAGGGCAGTGATACCGCTGGCGTCGCAGAACCTGACGCGCGTGAGGTCGATGATCACGCCACTGCTCGGCGCGGCGCCGGCG
>NZ_JBIRBA010000008.1:0-297980 GCF_044326345.1 Actinomadura sp. 9N215
GCGCTGGAGTCCGCCGGGCGGACGGGGTCAGGCGCGGAGGCGCAGGCCGCGCGGCGTCGGATGGAACCCGGCGGACTCCAGCGCCGCCGCAAGCGGCGAATCGTTGATCGCCGCGCCGTCGGCGCGTTCGACGGTGAGCTTGCCGAGCACGCCCTCCCGGACGGCGAGCGCGAGCGCGTCGACGGCCGGTTGCAGGAAGCCGGGGTCGTCGTCCCAGGTGAGGAGCGTCCGGCCGCCGCGCTCGACGTACAGGACGAGCCGTCCCTCGACCAGCGCGACCAGCGCGCCCGCCTTGCGGCCCGGCTTGTGGCCGCTGGCCACCTCGTCGTCGCGCCCCGGCCAGGGCAGCGCCGCGCCGTACGGGTTGGCGGGATCGGCGGCGGCCAGGACGAGGGCCCGGTTGTCGGGTTTGCGAGGGCTCTCCCACAGCGCCGAGATGTCGTCCGGGGGAGCGGCCGTCGCCGGACGGAGCGCGCGGAGCCGGTCGACGGCGCCCGGCAGCGCGAACTGCGCCGCGCCCAAGCCCTCCACGAAGTAGCCGCGGCGGCAACGGCCGGTCTCCTCGAACGCGCGCAGCACCGGGTAGACGGCGGAGAACCCGCCAGGGGTGTGCTCGGCCGCGACCGCCCCGCGTATGACGATGCCGTACCGCTCCAGCAGCGCCTCAGCGAGCGCATGCGAACGCAAGGTCGCACCGGACTCGCGTTCGGGGAGCGGCCACCAGCGTCCGGCGACCGTGGGCGGACCCGTCCTGGACGGCAGAACCGGACGCCCACGACGGGTCGTCCTAGACCGATGTGTAGGACGGCCCGAACCGAGCGCCGCCCGCAAGGGCGCCATGGTGTCGTTGGTGAGATGCCCGGCCCAGACCAGGTCCCACACGGCGGTGACGAGGTCGGCGTCATTGGCGGTGTGCTGCTCGTTCACCCGGTCGGACAGCGTCCGGAAGAACAGCGCGCCGCCGTCGCCGAGCGCGTCCAGGACGGCCTGGTGCGCGGGCGTGAGGGTGATCTCGGCGGGTTCCGGCATGAGCAGCGGCGCGGTGTCGGCCAGGTACAGCGACACCCAGCCGTCGCCGCCCGGCAGCCCGCCCTGGCCCGCCCACACGACCTCGCCCGCGGACGTCAGCTCGTCCAGCATCGCCGGGGTGTAGCCGGGCACCCGCGACGGCAGGATCAGCGACTCCAGCGCCGACGCGGGCACGGCCGCGCCCTGGAGCTGCTCGATCGCCTGGACGAGCGCGTCCACGCCGCGCAGCCGGGAACCGCCGGAGATGCCGTGCCAGGCGGGCAGGAAGCGGCCGAGCGACTCCGGCGGCGACGGCTCGACCTCGGCCCGCAGCCGGGCGAGGGAGCGGCGCCGCAGCGTCCGCAGCACGCCGGTGTCGCACCACTCGCTGGTGAGCGGGCCGGTCACGGACTCGACGGGCAGGAACTCGCCCTCGACGACCCGTCCCGCGCCCGCGAGCCGCCGCAGCGTCTCCACGACCACGGCGGCGCCGAGGCCGAAGCGCACGGCGGGGTCGCCAGGGCGGAACGGGCCGTGCGTGCGCGCGTACCGGGAGATGAGGTCGCCGAGCGGATCGTCGACCGGTTCGAGGAACGCCTCCGGGACGCCCACCGGCAGCGGCGCGCCGAGCGCGTCGCGGAGCCGTCCGGCGTCCTCGATGGCGGTCCAGCGCTCCGCACCGGCGATCCGGACGCGGATCGCGCGCCGCGACGCCTCCAGCTCCGCCAGCCACCGCGCCACCTGCACGAGCACGCCATCGGCCACGTCCGGCGCTCGGCCGGCGGCTTCCGGGACGGCGGGTTCGTCGGCGTCCTGTGCCGCGCCCTGGCCCTGTTTGGCCGTGTCGCCGTCGTCGCCGGCGGTGAGGGCGCTTCCACCGGCCTCAGGGGCGGCGACCGTGGGGAGCGTTCGTTCGGCGACCTCGGCCGTGGTGAGCGGGCCGAGGGCGCGGAGGAGGTCGGCCACGCCCTCCAGGTCGCGGGCTCGGCGATCGGCGGCGAGGCGCTGGAGCTCGCGTTCGATCTCGGAGACCGCGTCGGGGTCGAGCAGCTCGCGGAGGTCGGCCTGGCCGAGCAGCTCCGCGAGCAGCGCGGAGTCGAGCGCGAGCGCCTGGGCGCGGCGTTCGGCGAGCGGCGAATCGCCCTCGTACATGAACGCGCCGATGTAGTGGAACAGCAGGGAGCGCGCGTAGGGCGACGGCTCGGGCGTCTCCACCTCGACCATGCGGACCTTGCGTCCCGACACGTCGCGCATCAGTTGCACAAGGCCGGGGACGTCGAACACGTCCTGCAGGCACTCCCGCATCGTCTCCAGCACGATCGGGAACGACGGGTACTTGCTGGCGACCGCCAGGAGTTGCGCGGCGCGCTGGCGCTGCTGCCAGAGCGGCATGCGCTTGTCAGGACGGCGGCGGGGGAGGAGCAGCGAACGCGCCGCGCACTCGCGGAACCGGGCCGCGAACAGCGCCGAGCCGCCCAGCTCGTCCACGACGACGCGTTCGATGTCGTCGGCGTCGAAGACGGCCAGATCTAGCCCCGGCGGCTCGTCCATGTCGGGGATGCGGATGACGATGCCGTCGTCGGCGTGCATGGCCTGCGCGTCGACGCCGTACCGCTCGCGCAGACGTCCCGCAATGGCGAGCGCCCACGGCGCGTGCACACGCGCGCCCAGCGGCGAGTGGACGACCATGCGCCAGTCACCGAGTTCGTCGCGGAACCGTTCGACGACCATGGTGCGGTCATCGGGAATGTGCCCGGTGGCCTCCCGCTGCTCGTTCACGTACGAGACGAGGTTGGCGGACGCCCAGTCGTCCAGCCCGGCGGCGGACACGCGCTCGCGGGCGTCTTCCGCGGGCAGCCCGGCCAGCTCGCGGGTGAACGAGCCGAGCGCCCGGCCCAGCTCGGCGGGACGCCCGAGAGTGTCGCCGTGCCAGAACGGCAGCTTGCCCGGCTGGCCCGGCGCGGGCGAGACGAGTACGCGGTCGGGCGTGATGTCCTCGATGCGCCACGAGCTTGCCCCGAGGACGAACACGTCGCCGACGCGCGACTCGTACACCATCTCCTCGTCGAGTTCCCCCACCCGCGAAGCCTTTTCGCCGACGAGGAACACTCCGAACAGGCCGCGGTCTGGGATCGTGCCGCCGCTGGTCACCGCGAGGCGCTGCGCCCCTGGACGTTCACGCAGCACACCCGTCACCCGGTCCCAGACAAGGCGCGGACGCAGTTCGCCGAACTCGTCGCTGGGATAGCGCCCGGCGAGCATGTCCAGCGTCGCCTCAAGCGCGGAACGGGGCAGCGTCGCGTAGGGGGCGGCTCGTTTGACCGTCGTGTCCAGGTCGTCGACGGTCCATTCGTCCATGGAGACCATCGCGACGATCTGCTGGGCGAGGACGTCCAGGGGATTGCGCGGGTAGCGCATTTCCTCGATTTCGCCGCCTCGCATGCGTTCGGCCACGACGGCCGTCTGCACGAGGTCGCCCCGGTACTTGGGGAAGATGACGCCCTTGGACACGGCGCCGACCTGGTGGCCCGCGCGCCCGACCCGCTGAAGCCCGTTGGCCACCGACGGCGGCGACTCCACCTGGACGACCAGATCGACGGCGCCCATGTCGATGCCCAGCTCCAGGCTGGACGTCGCCACAACCGCCGGTAGGCGCCCCTCCTTCAGGGCGTTCTCGATACCCGCCCGCTCTTCCTTCGAGACGGAACCATGATGCGCGCGGGCGATTTCCTGTGGCGCGCCTCTGGACGACCCCGCCTCCGCCATCATTTCCGCGGGCGAGTGGTTCTCGGGCAGGGGAGCGCCTGTGGCGCGTTCGTAGGCGAGCTCGTTCAGCCGTCCGCAGAGCCTCTCGGCCAGCCGCCGCGAGTTGGCGAACACGAGCGTCGAGCGGTGCGCCTCGATGAGGTCGAGAAGGCGGTCTTCGACGTGCGGCCAGATGCTGCGCTGGCGCGGGTCGGCCGTACCGGAGTCGTCAACGAACTGGCTGACCTCGCCCATGTCCTCCACGGGGACGACGATGTCGAGGGCGAACACCTTGTCGGAGCGCGGCTGGACGACCGTCGCGGGCCGCGCACCGCCGAGGAACGCCGCCACCTCGTCCGCCGGGCGGACGGTCGCGGACAGCCCGATCCGCTGCGCGGGCCGTTCGAGGAGCGCGTCGAGACGTTCGAGGGACAACGCCAAATGCGCGCCGCGCTTGGTGCCCGCCACGGCGTGCACCTCGTCGACGATGACCGTCTCGACGCCGCGCAGCGACTCGCGCGCCCGCGAGGTGAGGATCAGGAACAGCGACTCCGGCGTCGTGATGAGGATGTCGGGCGGCTTGACCGCAAGGCGCCTGCGCTCGTCGGCCGGGGTGTCGCCGGACCGCATCCCGACGCGGACGCCGGGTTCGGCCAGGCCGAGCCTACGCGCCGCGTGCCGGATGCCCGTCAGCGGGGCGCGCAGGTTGCGCTCCACGTCCACGGCGAGGGCCTTCAGCGGCGACACGTACAGGACGCGGCAACGGCGCAGCGGATCCTCGTCGGCGGGCGCCGTGGCGAGCCGGTCGAGGGACCACAGGAACGCCGCCAGGGTCTTGCCGGACCCGGTCGGCGCCACGACCAGCGTGTTGTCGCCGCTGGAGATCGACTCCCACGCGCCGGCCTGGGCGGGGGTCGGCGCGGCGAAGGCCCCGGCGAACCAGGCACGGGTCGCCGGGGAGAAACGTTCGAGCACGTCACCGCCCATGCGGCCATACTGCCTCGCGGGTCCGACAAAACACCGCCTCGCGGGTCCGCCGAATGCGGCGGGTGAGGTGCGTCACGTTGTAAGCAAGCACTTGTACGGGCAGGGTCTACGGGTAGGACACTCGCCTGACCGGGAGTTTCGATGCCCTACGTCCTCCTCGCCCTCGGCCTCCTGATCGCACTTCTCGCCATGAACGCGCACGCTCCCCGGCGCGGCGCCGTCCTCCTCGCGCCGAGCTTCCTCTACGGCTGGCTGACCATCGAACTGGCACCGCAAGTGCTCGTCACCTGGGCCGCCGCCACCGCGCTCACGGCGACCCTCGGCGGACTGGACGGCTGGGCCGGCTGGACGGGCCTCGCGCTGACGATCCTCGGCATGGCGGGCATCACCGCCACGCTCCTCGCAACACGCCGTACGGTCGTCACCCTTCGCGAGTGCGGAGCACCCCTCGACCTGGATCCGGAGGGCGCTCCCCGCTACCCGCTCGCGCACCTGTTCGTCCCGCCGCTGTGCCTGATCCCGCGCAGGGGCGTGCACGTAAGACGCAACGTCGTGTACCGGCAGGACGGACGGCTCCGCCTGAAACTCGACATCTACGCAGGCGACCGCACCAGCGGCGAACTACGCCCGGGACTCATGCAGATCCACGGCGGCGGATGGGTCATCGGCGACAAACGCGAGCAGGGACTGCCCCTGCTCAACCACATGGCCGTCCAGGGATGGGTCGGCTTCAACGTCAACTACCGGCTCAGCCCGCGCGCCACCTGGCCTGAACACCTGATCGATCTGAAACACTTCGTCGCCTGGTACAGGGAGCACGCAGAGGAGTACGGCGCCGACCCCGATTTTCTGTGCGTGACAGGTGGCTCGGCGGGCGGGCACCTCGCGGCGATGGTCGCGCTGACCGCGAACGAGCCCGAATTCCAACCCGGCATTGAGAACGTCGACACCACCGTGCAGGGCGCAGTGCCCTTCTACGGGGTGTACAACCTCGTCGACGCTGGTCCCTGGGGCCGCCGCCCTATGGGCGCGACGCCCCTTCTGGAGCGGATGGTGGTCAAGCTGCCGTTCGCAGAGAACCATGACGCGTACGGCAAAGCGTCGCCGGTCTCGTACCTGCGCGAGGACGCGCCGCCGTTCTTCGTCGTCCATGGAGACCGAGACTCACTCGTCCCTGTGGCCGAGGCACGCCGATTCGTCGAACGGCTACGGGACGTCTCCGCGACACCCGTCGTCTACGCCGAGATGAAAGGCGCGCAGCACGCGTTCGACGTCTTCCCCTCCTACCGGACGGCCCGCGTCATCGAAGCCGTCGAGCGCTACCTGACAGGGCTTCACCGCCAGTACCGCCAGGGCGCGCCACCGGTGGTCCCGGGCGAGGTCACGCAGTCCTTGGAGGACCGTTCGTTCGGATAGCGTGGGCGGGTGCGGCTCACAGTCTTCTGGTCTCGGATGAGACAGCAGTTCGGCGAGACCTATGCCGAGAGCGTGGCCAGGGACTACGTGATGGCCGAACTGGACGGCCGCACCATCGAACAGGCCCTCGCCGACGGCGAACCCGCCAAGAGGGTCTGGCAGGCCGTCGTCGCGACCTTCAACGTCCCCTCGACGCTCCAATAGGCGCCCCGGACGTCAGCCCGTGCGGGGTCAGCCCTGTGCGGGGTCAGTCCGGGACGGGCAGATGCGCGTAGAGGTCCATCGCGTCCACGGACGACGGCAGATCGCTGACCTGGCCGTCGCCGACCTCCACGACACGCCACGCGCCGTCCGTCCGCCGCGCGAGATCGGTCGTGATGAACCGGCAGCCCAGCGCGCGCACTGCCGGAGCGACCGCGTCCAAGACGGGATCGGGTTCCACGCCGGGACTGTCGGGGTGCGGGCCCACAAGGGCGGGCTCGCCGTCCACCCACCACACTCGCGCCTCGCCACCGCCGTCGTACTCCTCGAACTCGCGCACGACGAGCCCGCCCGCCAGATGGTCGTCCCGCAACGCCACCATCTTGGACGCGACGTTATGCAGCTGAGCGAGGTTCTTCACATCGGGGACGAAGCACGCTTCCTCCCACTCGTGCTTGCAGGACTTCACATAGTCCTTGACGATGCCGGGCCCGCCCTTCAACGGCTTGACGAGCTCACCCAGCTCCTTCAGATCGCCAGGGTCCTGGCCGACGCCGAGGGGCCGCCACACGCTGTGCGGGGTCAGCCCGGCGAACGTGTCATGCCAGCCCGGCAGTTCGTGGGCGCGGCGATAGTCGTCCGGGTGCGTGAGCAGCATCGTCCCCCGCTGCTTCAACATCGCGGACACCGCGGCGTACTCCTCGCCCGTGAGCATCCAGCCGCGGTACCAGACGGGACCCAGATCGGACGGCACCGCGCGCACCGCGTCGTCCACGTCGCCGCGCCGCAGCGCGTCATGGTCGATCAGGGCGATCTCGCCGTAGTGGTCCCGCACGGCCGCGGCCTCGCGGGAGAAATGGGGGTCAACGCGCCGAGGGTGGAGCGGATCGACGCAGAAGAGAACGGTCAGCGTCATGATTGGAGCCCTCCGTGGACGGCGCCAGCGTACGTGGTCCGAACCATGGAACGCACGGAGATTCCGCCCGAATCGGCGTAACGGACGATGATCGAACGGATGTTCGGTAAGGTGGGGCGGGCACGCGGCGTCATCCACAATTCCACCGGAGTCTCGAAAGTGTCGGAGGCCCGCCGTAACGTCGCCGTCGACATCGCAAGCAGCGGCCGAGAGCCGACAGTCACGACGAGAAGGACATCTCACATGGCAGCGAACGACCGGGAGAAGGCTCTCGAGACCGCACTCGCCCAGATCGAGCGGCAGTTCGGCAAGGGCTCCGTCATGCGGATGGGCGAGGAGGCCCGGGCGCCCGTCGAAGTGATCCCCACCGGCGCGATCGCCCTCGACATCGCGCTCGGCATCGGCGGCCTGCCCCGCGGCCGCGTCGTCGAGGTGTACGGCCCCGAAGGCTCCGGCAAGACCTCCATCGCGCTGCACTCCGTCGCCAGCGTCCAGAAGCTGGGCGGCATCGCCGCGTTCGTCGACGCCGAGCACGCGCTCGACCCCGAGTACGCCACCAAGCTCGGCGTCGACATCGACGCGCTCCTGGTCTCCCAGCCCGACACCGGCGAGCAGGCCCTGGAGATCACCGACATGCTGATCCGCTCCGGCGCGATCGACATCGTCGTCATCGACTCCGTCGCGGCGCTCGTCCCCCGCGCCGAGATCGAGGGCGAGATGGGCGACAGCCACGTCGGCCTCCAAGCCCGCCTCATGTCGCAGGCCCTGCGCAAGCTCACCGGCGCGATCAACCAGACCAAGACCACCGTCATCTTCATCAACCAGCTCCGTGAGAAGGTCGGCGTCATGTTCGGCTCGCCGGAGACCACCACCGGCGGCCGGGCGCTGAAGTTCTACGCCTCCGTCCGGCTGGACGTCCGCCGCATCGAGACCCTCAAGGACGGCACCGAGGCCGTCGGCAACCGCGTCCGCGTCAAGGTCGTCAAGAACAAGATGGCCCCGCCGTTCCGCCTCGCCGACTTCGACCTGCTCTACGGCCAGGGCATCAGCCGCGAGGGCGGCCTGATCGACCTCGGCGTGGAGCACGGCTTCGTCCGCAAGTCCGGCGCCTGGTACACCTACGACGGCGACCAGCTCGGCCAGGGCAAGGAGAACGCCCGCAACTTCCTCAAGACCAACCCCGACCTGGCCGACGGCATCGAGAAGAAGATCAAGGAGAAGCTCGGCATCGGCCCGAAGGTCGACAAGGAGGCCGAGCCTCCCGCCGCGTCCGCGTCCGCGTCCGCGTCCGCCCCCGCCCCGGACGCCGGCCCCGTGGCCCCGGCCGCCGCCAAGCCCGCCGCGAAGAAGTCCCCCAAGGCCAAAGCGGGTGATTCCTGACGGCGAATCCCGTGAGAAGGGTGACTCCTGACGAAGAGTGGGCGATGATCTCGTATGCAGGGCGGCGGCGCCTTACCCGGCACCGAGCCACCGGTGCACGGACCTTCCCCGATGGCGCCGCCGCTCCCACGAACCCGGGCGCCGAGCCCACCCGGCTCGGCGTCCCGGGCGCCCTTCCGGCAGAGCATCCCTGCCCGTACCCCGCGCGACGCCTCCCATGCGAGCGCACCTCCCCGCGCCCCACGAGCCCACCCGCCCAACGTCGTCCGACCCGCACCACCGATGTCGGTGTGTGAGCGGGGACGTCTGCGGAGGGCCGTATGAGCGGGGCGGCGCGAGGCCGGCCGGAAGACGCTCCGCGTCCCGGGGAGGGCGGGGCCGGGCGCGATACGGATCCCGAAGGCAAGGCCCGCGAGGTGTGCCTCCGCATGCTGTCGGCGTCCCCGCGGACCCGGGCCCAGCTCGCCGACGCGTTACGGCGCAAGAACATCCCCGACGAGGTCGCCGAACGGGTGCTCGGGCGCTTCAGCGACGTCGGCCTCATCGACGACGAGGTGTTCGCGCAGGCGTGGGTCCAGTCCAGGCACACCGGCCGCGGCCTCGCCAGACGGGCCCTCGCGGCCGAACTGCGACGCCGCGGCGTCGCGGACGAGACCGTCAACGACGCGGTCGAAACGCTGGACCCCGCCCAGGAAGAACAGACCGCCCGGGCCCTGGTCGTCCGCAGACTGAGGTCCACGGCAGGCGTCGAACCCGCCAAACGCATGCGCCGCCTGGTGGGCATGCTCGCCCGCAAGGGCTACTCACCCGGCCTGTCCTACCGGATCGTGCGCGAGGCCCTGGCCGAGGAAGGCACCGACGTAGAAGCCTTCCCCGACGCCCCGCCCCTCGACTGACCACCTGACCCTGGGGCCGGGTCGGGGGAGGAGTGCGCGTGAGAAACGGAGTCGGGAAGGTGGTGGTAAGGGAGGACTCACGTTGACGTTCGGTTAGTCCGGAATGCCCTGCGTTTGCTTGCTCATTACCTCCATGCCGCTTACCGTTACGGCAGTGAGGAGTTACTCCGCGTCTCGCGGATTGCCATACGACCGAGCACGTTCCAGCAGCTGAGAGGCATACAGGACACGTTCGTCGACCGGATTCGGCCGAGCCATCGGCGGCGCGCGGTGCGCGGCCCGGCGATGGCGCGTATCCGGACGTCCGCTGGACGCGAGTAAATCCTCGCTAGGCAGGGTCCCGACTCCGGACGGACCCGCGGCGAGGAAGGATCTGCCTCATGGAGAGCGTCCTGCTGGGTGCAGCACTGCTGGTGGCCCTGGTCGCTCTCGTCATCGTCGTGCTGTGGCGTCCGGGCATGCCGGGCAAGGCCGCGGCGGAGATGGCCCGGGCGCGGAGCGAAGGCGACGAGATCAGGGCGAAGGCCGAGCAGAACGCCAAGGCCGTCCTGGAGAAGGCCGAGCTCGAGGCCCAGCGGATCGCGTCGGAGGCGCGTGCGGAGGCCGAGGAGGAGGGCCGGTCCCTCCGCGACGACCTGCGGACCGTCCGGGAAGATCTGGAGCGCCGGGAGGCGCGGCTCGCGGAGCGGGAGCAGCGGCTGGACGGCGAGGTGCGGCGCCTTGAGGAGTGGTCGGGGCGGCTCGCCGAGGCGAAGAAGGCGCTGGAGACCCGCAAGGAAGAGCTCGCCGGCGTCGAGGAGGAGCGGCGCAGGGTCCTGGAACGGGCGGCGGGGCTCACCGCCGAGCAGGCCAAGGGCGAGCTCGTCGCGGCGGTCGAGAACCAGGCGAAGCGGGAGTCCATCCCGATCGTCCGGGAGATCGAGAACACGGCGCGCGCGGAGGGCGACAAGCGCGCCCGCAAGATCGTGACGCTGGCGATCCAGCGGGTCGCGAGCGAGCAGACCGCCGAGTCGGTGGTCTCGGTGCTGCACCTGCCGAGCGACGAGATGAAGGGCCGCATCATCGGCCGCGAGGGCCGCAACATCCGCGCGTTCGAGACGACCACGGGCGTGAACCTGATCATCGACGACACGCCGGAGGCGGTGCTGCTGAGCTGCTTCGACCCGGTGCGGCGCGAGGTCGGGCGGCTGACGCTGGAGAAGCTCGTCCTGGACGGCCGGATCCACCCGCAGCGCATCGAGGAGATCTACGAGCGCAGCAAGAGCGACGTGGAGCAGCTGTGCGTCCGGGCCGGCGAGGACGCGCTCGTCGAGGTCGGCGTCGCCGACATGCACCCGGAACTGATCGCGCTGCTCGGCCAGCTCCGCTACCGGACGTCGTACGGGCAGAACGTGCTCAAGCACCTGATCGAGTCCGCGCACATCGCCGGGATCATGGCGAGCGAACTGCGGCTGCCGGTGGAGACGGCGAAGCGGTGCACGCTGCTGCACGACATCGGCAAGGCGCTGACCCACGAGGTGGAGGGCAGCCACGCGCTGATCGGCGCCGAGATCGCGCGCCGGTACGGCGAGCACGAGGACGTCGTGCACGCCATCGAGGCGCACCACAACGAGGTCGAGGTCCGGACGGTCGAGGCCGTCCTCACCCAGGCCGCCGACGCGATCAGCGGCAGCCGTCCCGGCGCGCGCCGGGAGTCCCTGGAGGCGTACGTCAAGCGGCTGGAGCGGCTGGAGCAGATCGCGCGGGAGAAGCACGACGGCGTGGAGAAGGTCTTCGCCATGCAGGCCGGGCGGGAGATCCGCGTGATGGTCAAGCCCGACTCCGTCGACGACATCCAGGCGCAGGTCATCGCCCGCGACATCGCCAAGCAGGTGGAGGACGAGCTCACGTACCCGGGGCAGATCCGCGTCACCGTCGTCCGCGAGTCCCGCGCCATCGAGTTCGCCCGCTGACCTTCGCCCGCCGCCGTCCCGCAGCGCCGGAGGAGACGCTCGCGTCCGTCCGGTCGACGTGGGCGGCGGCTACCTGCGCGACCAGGCGGGCAACCTGATGAGGATCGGCCGCGGGTACGTGGTCGGGCCGGGCAGCCTGCTGCGCGTCCACGTCGGCCCGGGGACGAATCGTCCGGAGGCCTGCCACAACGGCCTGACGACGGGGTTCCTGAACAACACCTCCGGCGACACGGTGTCGTTCTTCGCGGCCGACCACTCCCTGCTCGACAGCGTCCCCTGACCCCGCGCCCGCGACGCGTATGCCGGGGGTGCGGTGGGGGAGTTCAGCCGACGGTCAGGTCGATGGGGGCGACGCCGCGCGGTTCGAAGCCGAGGGTCTGGCCGTAGAACGCCAGCTCGGCCTCCAGGCAGCGGACGACGGTGCCGGCCCGCCGGAACCCGTGCGACTCGCCCTCGAACGTCAGATACGCGTACGGCACCTTCTTCTCCGCCAGCGCCACCGCGAACCGTTCGGACTGGTCGGGCGGCACCACCGGGTCGTTCAGGCCCTGCAGGAGCAGGACGGGGCACGCCGTCCTGTCGGCGCTGTTCAGCGGCGAACGCTCCTCGTAGGCGCGCTCGAAGCCGGGCAGCGGGCCGATCAGGCCGAACAGGTACTGCGACTCGAAGTCGTGCGTGGCCTCGACGAAGCTCTGCAGGTCGCTGATCCCGTAGTAGGACGTGGCGGCCTTGAACACGTCCGTCTGGGTGATGGCGGCGAGCGTCGTCCAGCCGCCCGCTGAGCCGCCGCGGATCGCGAGGCGGGCCGGGTCGGCGATGCCGCCGTCCACGAGGGCCTGTGCGGCGGCGACGGCGTCCTCCACGTCCACGACGCCCCACTGGCGGCGCAGCCGCTCGCGGTAGGCGCGGCCGTAGCCGGTGGACCCGCCGTAGTTGACGTCGACGACGCCGATGCCGCGGCTGGTGAAGAACGCCCGCTCCAGGTCGAGCACCGTGGAGACGCGGCCCGTCGGCCCGCCGTGCACGAACACCACGTACGGCGGCAGCTCGCCCTCCGGCGCCGCTGCCTCCGGGTTGGTCGGCGGGTAGACGTAGGCGTGGACGGGACGTCCGAACGGCCCGTCCAGGCGTTCGGCGCGCGGCTTGGACAGGTACGCGACGTCCGGCAGCTCGGCCAGTTCCTTGCGCAGCCCCTCGACGCGTCCGGTCGTGGTGTCGACCCGGACGACGGACGACGGCAGGTCGGGGCCGCCCGCGATGCCGACGATCGTCGTCCCGTCCGTGGACAGCTGCGTCTGCCAGTGCTCGTACGGGACCTCCAGGTCGACGAGCTCCAGCGTCTCGGGGTCGTAGACGCCGAGCCGCAGGTTCCCCTCGCCGTGCAGGACCGCGAGGCGCCCGTCGCCGAGCAGTGCGTACGGCATGCCGCCGAGCTGCCACAGCGGGCCGGCGAACTCCTCCTCCGCCGGGTACAGCGCCTGCGGCGACTCGCCGTGCAGGCCGACCTGGTAGATGTTCCACCAGCCAGGCCAGTCGGAGACGACGTACAGGGACTGGTCGTCGCGCCACACCGGCGCGAGCGCCGACTCGGTGAGCCCGCCCTTGACGGTGCGGGGCGCGACCGTCGCGCCGTCCTCGATCGCCGCCACGCGCAGTTCGGTGCCGTCCCACGGCATGCGCGGGTGGTTCCACTGCACCCACGCCAGGTGGCCGCCGCTCGGGGACGGCACGGGCGAGGCGTAGAAGTCGGCGCCGGTGACGAGTTCGCGGATCGCGCCCGCGTCTTCGGCGGCGCTGCCGTCCAGGGGGATGGCGACGATCGCGCGCCTGATGCCCATGGCGGGCTTGTCGTCCGCACCGCTCCCCGCGCCCGCGCTCCCCGTCCCCGCCGCTCCCGCGCTTCCCGCGTCCGCACTTCCCGTGCCGGGCGTGCTCGCGTGCTCTGTGGCGGCGCCGTCCGCGCCTGAGCCCTCCGCCGCCTCCTGGGGGGCGGCGATGTGGCCTTCGCAGACGCACCAGATCTCCGTCCCGTCAGGGGACAGCACGTAGTCGGCGTACCGCAGGCCCGCCGGGACGGCCGGCTCGGGCGTCAGCGGATACGGCTTCGGGTCGCGTTCGTCGAGCCGGTGGAGCCGCTGGTCCTCGTAGTTGGCGAACACGATCGACAGGCCGCCGCCCTCGCCGCGGACCGGCAGGTACGACCGCCCGCCGTACTCGTGGACGCGGGTACGCGCGTCCCACGGCGCCTGCAGCAGTTCGGTGCGGTGACCGCCCTTGAGATGGATGACCGTGGTCCGCCCGCCCTCCTCGGGCCGGGTCTCCTGCCACCACACGTCGTTGCCCGCGACGGTGGGAAAGCTGAGGCGCAGCCGGGCGCGGGCGACATCGGCCGCAGAGATGGGTGAAGGCCATGAGCCGTAAGGGAGGGTCGCACGAGCGGTCATACCAGGAATCGTCCCGCATACGGGGACGGGTTGGGGACATGACGGGCCGTTTGAACTCGGAAAGATACCTGCAGGCCACCAGGCGACCCATGGGGAACACCGGTGTCCGCGGTTCGCTCGTCCCGAACGTCCGCCGGTGCCCGTATACCCGCGAGCGGACGCCGCCGAAACGGCGAGGGGCGCCGCCGGGATCGGCGGCGCCCCTCGCGTCGGACACGCGGTCCGGACCGGCGGGTCCGGGCCCCTGACTAGATCGTCTGCTGGGTGACCCCGACCCCCGGCACCGGGGCGGGGCCGCCCGCCCCGAGGATCTTGCCGGACGTCTTGCGGCTGCGACGGCTGCGGCCCTCCAGCCAGGTGGCGAGCCGGCTCACCGCCATGTTGATCGCGATGTAGACGACCGCGACCACGATGCCCGCCTGGATCTTGTTGTTGTGGAAGTTGGCGGGCACCTCCCGGAACCCGGCGGAGAGCAGCTCGGAGTAGGCGATGATGAACCCGAGCGCGGTGTCCTTGAGCAGGACGACGAGCTGGCTCACGATCGCCGGCATCATCACCGTGACGGCCTGCGGCAGCAGGACGAGCCGCATCACGCCGTTCTTGCGCAGGCCGACGGAGTACGCGGCCTCCGACTGGCCCTTCGGGATCGACTGGACGCCCGCGCGGACCACCTCGGCGAGCACCGAGCCGTTGTACATCGTCAGGCCGAACACGACCGCGGCGAACGCCGGCACGGTGATCGTCCCGGCGTTGATCTCCACGCCGAAGATCGAGAAGAAGTTGTCCACCAGCACGCGCTGGAAGGTCCCGAACGACGACTCGGCGATGGTCGGGCTGACCTTGTTCGGGATGAAGAACGCCAGGAAGATCAGGATCAGCAGCGGGATCGCGCGGAAGAACTCCACGACGACGCCCGCCGGGATCCGGATCCACCAGTGGTCCGACAGCCGGGCGAGGCCGAACACCACGCCGAACAGCATCGCCAGCACCGACGCGACGGCCGCGGCCTTCAGCGTGTTCCACAGGCCGGGCAGGATCAGCTTGTCCCACACCTGCCATTCGGTGAACGGACTCCACAGCTCGCCCGCGAACTGGCCCTTCTGGTCGAAGCGCCAGATCAGCGCGGCGAGCAGGGCCAGCAGGACGACGGACGTGACGACGGCCACGACCATGTTGCGCGCGCGCGCACGCGGCCCCGGGACGTCGAACAGGACGGTCGCTTCCTTGCTCATCGGGCCACCGCCATCCGCTTGTGCAGCCACCCGAAGAAGAAGCCGGTCGGCAGCGTGAGGATCATGAAGCCGACGGCCACGCCCATGAACAGCGGAAGCGCCCCGCTGGTGAACGAGGGCAGGTCGAGCAGGTCCTTCGTGACGGCCGCGACCTCGCCGTAGCCCGCGGCGGAGGCGACCGTCGTGTTCTTGATCATGGCGATGAAGACGCTGCCGAGCGGCGCGATGACCGCGCGGAACGCCTGCGGCAGGATGATGACCCGCAGCGACTGGCTGAAGGTCAGCCCGATCGAGCGGGCCGCCTCGGCCTGTCCCAGCGGGACCGTGTTGATCCCCGCGCGCAGCGACTCGCCGACGAACGCCCCCGTGTACCCGGAGAGGCCGAGGACCGCCCACCAGTAGTAGGTGGTGCCCGGTTTGTCGGAGAAGGTCAGCGCCAAGACGTCGTTCAGGCCGAGGCTGCACATCAGCAGCACCAGCGTCAGGGGCGTGTTGCGCACCACGTTGACGTAGGCGGTGCCGAGGACGCGCAGCAGGGGAACCGGGGCGACCCGGAAGCTCACCAGGATCGTGCCGATCAGGAGGGAGAGCACCGCGGAGACTCCGGCCAGCCGCACGGTCGCCCAGAACCCGTCGAGGATCTTGTCGAAGTTGTCGAAGAACGGGCCGAAGTCAAACATTGCTTAGCTGTTCCATGGCGTTCCAGCGGGTCGGGCCACGGCGGTGCCTCGCCGGGAAGATCGTGCGGTTCCCGGCGAGCGCACCGGCGCGACGGCTAGCCTCGGATCGGACGCGGACCGGGCACGGATGACGCGGACCCGGGCACGGATGCCGATCGGACGCGGATCAGGAGCGGCCTCCGATCAGGCGCGGCCTCGGATCAGGCGCAGCCCTCCATCTGCGGGACGGTCTCGACGAGCTTCAGCCCGGTGCCGGCGAAGTGCTTCTCCAGCAGGGTCTTGGCCGTGCCGTCGGAGTACATCTTGGTGACGGCCTGGTTGACGGCCTCGCAGGTCTCCTTGTCGCCCTTCTTGATGCCGATGCCGTACTTCTCGTCGGTGAAGGGGTCGTTGATGACCTTGAACTTGCCCTTCTGCTGGTTGGCGAAGCCGGCCAGGATGAGGTCGTCGGTGCTGACCGCGTCCAGCGCGCTCGACTGGAGCTTGGCGACGCAGTCGGAGTAGCTGCTGGCCTCGACCAGCGTGACGCCCTTGATGTTGAGCTTGCCGTCCGGCGGCGGCTCGGTGATGCGGCGGAACGAGTTGGACCCGGCCGCCTTGCACAGCTTCTTGCCCTTGAGGTCCTTGGCGGTCTTGATGTCGCTGTTGTTGGCGATGACCATCGTGTCCTGGTGCGCCACGTAGTACGGGCCGCCGAACGTCACCTGGGCCTTGCGCGCCTCCGTGATGGAGTACGTGGCGAAGATCAGGTCGACCTGCCCGCCGCCGAGGAACGACTCGCGGTTCGCGGACGTCGTCTCCTTGAACGTGATGCCGCTCTCGGGGACGCCGAGCTCCTTCGCGACGTACTTGGCGACGTCGACGTCGAACCCGTCGTAGGTGCCGTCGGGCTTCTTCAGCCCGAGCGCGGGCTGGTCGAACTTGATGCCGACGGTGAGCTTCTTGTCGTCCTTGGCCTTCTGGACGACCGTCTTGGCCTCGGTCTTCTCCGTGTCGCTGCCACACGCACTGAGCGCCAGTGACAGCGCCATCCCCGCCCCGATCAGGGCGCCGAAACGACGTACTCGCATTTCTCGTCCTACCTCTGCTCTCTGCCGGGGCCCCGCGGCCGGTGCATCATCGCCCTCTTGCCGAACGAATGATCCGGATCCGTGCGGACGCGCCGGAACGGAAACCGATTCAGTGCGTGAGGATCTTGGAAAGGAAGTCCTTGGCGCGTTCGGTGCGCGCGTTGGTGAAGAACTCCTCGGGGGTGTTTTCCTCCACGATCTGGCCGTCCGCCATGAACACGACCTTCTGCGCCGCCCTCCGCGCGAACCCCATCTCGTGCGTGACGACGATCATCGTCATGCCCTCGCGGGCCAGGCCGGTCATGACGTCGAGGACCTCGTTGACCATCTCCGGGTCGAGCGCCGAGGTGGGCTCGTCGAAGAGCATCACCTTGGGCCGCATCGCCAGGGAGCGCGCGATCGCGGCCCGCTGCTGCTGGCCGCCCGACAGCTGGGCGGGGTACTTGTTGGCCTGGTTGGCGATGCCGACCCGGTCCAGCAGCTCCATCGCGTGCTTCTCGGACTCCTGCTTGCCCTGCTTGCGGACCTTGATCGGCCCGAGCGTGACGTTGTCCAGGATCGTCTTGTGGGCGAACAGGTTGAACGACTGGAACACCATGCCGACGTCGGCGCGGAGCTTCGCGAGTTCCTTGCCCTCCTTCGGCAGCTCCTTGCCGTCCAGGAGGATCGTCCCGTCGTCGATGGGCTCCAGCCGGTTGATCGCCCGGCACAGGGTCGACTTCCCGCCGCCGGACGGGCCGATGACGACGACGACCTCGCCCGGGTCGACGGTGAGGTTGATGTCCTTGAGGACGTGCAGCTCGCCGAAGTGCTTGTTGACGTGCTCGACCACGACGAGGGGACGGCCGTCCGCGGCGGCCGGCTCGATCGGGTCCTCCGGCCCGTCCTTGGTGAGGTCGGGCCCGCCTTCGCTGTCCGTCATGCGCCCGGACTTTACGTCATCGGCAGCGCCGCGAAAGTCGCCGCGCGGTACCGATACGATCACGAATACCCATGTCGGACGGGGGTCCGCCGTGGCGGAGCGTGATCATCCGTGGCTGGACGGCGATGCGGGATGACCGGCGCGGTGACCGATTCCGTGATGTCGCGTCAGGCCCGTACCCTTGGTAACCGTCATGAGTGCGCCAATGGAGACGGCTGCCCGTACGTATGAGATACGCACTTACGGGTGCCAGATGAACGTCCACGACTCGGAGCGGCTGTCCGGGCTCCTTGAGTCGGCCGGGTACGTGCGCGCCGGGGACGCCGAACCCGACGTGGTCGTGTTCAACACGTGCGCGGTGCGGGAGAACGCCGACAACCGGCTGTACGGCAACCTGGGGCATCTGCGGCCCGTCAAGGACGGCCGTCCCGGGATGCAGATCGCCGTCGGCGGCTGCCTCGCGCAGAAGGACCGCGACGCCATCGTCAAGCGCGCCCCCTGGGTGGACGTGGTGTTCGGCACCCACAACATCGGTTCGCTGCCCACGCTGCTGGAGCGGGCCCGCGTCCAGGACGAGGCGCAGGTCGAGATCGAAGAGTCCCTGGTGACGTTCCCGTCGACGCTGCCGACGCGCCGGGAGTCCCCGTACGCGGCGTGGGTGTCGATCTCCGTCGGGTGCAACAACACGTGCACGTTCTGCATCGTCCCGTCGCTGCGCGGCAAGGAGCGGGACCGCCGTCCCGGCGAGGTCCTCGCGGAGGTCGGGGCGCTCGTCGCCGACGGCGTCCTGGAGATCACGCTGCTCGGCCAGAACGTCAACGCCTACGGCTCGGGGTTCGGCGCGTTGGGAGACGCTCCGGACGAGGTGCGGTCGATGACGTCCGGCGGGCAGTCCGCTTTCGCGGGGCTGCTGCGGGCGTGCGGGGGCGTCGAGGGGCTGGAGCGGGTCAGGTTCACCTCGCCGCACCCCAAGGACTTCACCGACGACGTCATCGCCGCCATGGCCGAGACGCCGAACGTGATGCCGTCGCTGCACATGCCGTTGCAGTCCGGGTCGGACGCGGTGCTGCGCGCGATGCGACGCTCGTACCGGCAGGAGCGCTACCTCGGCATCATCGAGAAGGTCCGGGCCGCGATCCCGGACGCGGCGATCACCACCGACATCATCGTGGGCTTCCCCGGCGAGACCGACGCCGACTTCGAGGAGACGCTGCACGTGGTGCGGGAGGCGCGGTTCGCGTCGGCGTTCACGTTCCAGTACTCCAAGCGTCCCGGCACCCCGGCCGCGACCATGGACGGCCAGCTGCCGAAGGAGGTCGTCCAGGAGCGGTACGAGCGGCTCGTCGCCGTCCAGGAGGAGATCTCGTGGGCGGAGAACAAGAGGCAGCTCGGCCGCACCCTGGAGGTCCTGGTCGCCGAGGGCGAGGGCCGCAAGGACCGGGCGACGCGCCGCCTGTCGGGCCGCGCCCGCGACAACCGGCTGGTGCACTTCGGTGCGCCGGACGAGCCCGTCCGGCCAGGCGACACGGTGACCGTCGAGGTCACCTACGCCGCGCCGCACCACCTGGTCGCCGACAAGCCGGTGCTGGACGTCCGCCGGACGCGCGCCGGCGCCGCGTGGGAGGCGCGCCAGGGGCACGGTGAGGCGCCGAAGGGCGTTTCGCTGGGAATGCCGTCCATCGGACGTCCGGCGGCCTCCTCGTCCGGGGCCGACGCGCCCGTGACGGGCTGCTCCGCGCACTCCTGAACTCCGGCTCCGGCATGATCGGGGGTGTTCCCCGTCGTCGTCCGGTTCCAGGAGGCAGCGTGCTCGTATCGGCCGCGGTGTGCCCGCATCCGCCCATCCTCGTGCCCGCGATGGCGGGGGAGGCGGCGCCGGAGCTCGACGCGCTGCGCGCCGCGTGCGACGAGGCCGTCCGGCCGCTGCTGGGCGGGGACGCGCTGATCGTGGTGGGCGGGGCGCCTGAGACGCGCTCCTACGGACCGGACGCCTACGCGACGCTCCAGCCGTACGGCCTCGCCTGGACGAGCCCTGACGACCCCGACAACGGCGCGGAGGCGCTCCCGCTCTCCCTCACCGTCGGACGCTGGCTCCTCGACCAGCACAAAACCGGCGCGGCCGCGCGCTACCTGTCGGTCGCGTTCGGTGCTTCGCCGGCGGAATGCCTGGCCCTCGGACGCGAGCTCGCCGAGTCCGCCGGACGGGTCGCGCTGCTGGTGATGGGCGACGGGTCGGCGTGCCGCTCGGAGAAGGCGCCCGGATACCTCGACGAGCGTGCGGGCCCCTACGACGGCGCGGTGGCGCGGGCGCTCGGAGACGCCGCCGCCGCCGCCCTGGCCGCGCTGGACCCGGGGCTGTCCCTGGAGGTCCAGGCGGCAGGGCGCGCGGCGTGGCAGGTGCTCGCCGGCGCGTCGGGCGCGGGCGCCGGCGCCGATGAAGGCGGCGCGGGCCGGTTCACGGGGCGACTCCTCGCCGACGAGGCGCCGTACGGAGTGGGCTACTTCGTGGCGGGCTGGTCACGTGCGGGTCAGGATGGCTGACCGCCGCCCTGCTGGCCGCCCGGCTCGTCCTGGCCGCCGGGGCCGCCGGCGCCGCCCTGGCCGCCTTCGCCGCCGCGGTCGATGTACTCGCCGGCCTTGTCCTGGGCCGTGTCGACCTTGTCGGAATACTTGCCGCCCGTGTGCTCGTCGAACTTGTCCCCGGCCTTCTCCGTGCCCTCGCGGGCCTTGTCGGGGTGCTGCCCGAGCATCTGCTTGACCTTGTCGACGATGGACATTGGAAAATCCCCCCGGATCCCTCGTCTCGTCGGCGGCGGCGCGCGATTCCGCGCGACACCCGTACAACCCGGCTATACCCGTTCTGTTGCCACAATTAAGCCTGTGACCTCACCAGATGTGATCGCCGTCGTGGGCGCGACGGCCGTCGGCAAGTCCGACCTCGCCGTGGAGCTGGCCCTGCGGCTCGGCGGCGAGGCGGTCAACGCCGACTCGATGCAGCTCTACCGCGGCATGGACGTCGGCACGGCCAAACTCTCCCCGGACGAGATGCGCGGCGTCCCCCACCACCTGCTGGACGTCTGGGACGTGACCGTGACGGCGAGCGTCGCCGAGTACCAGCGGCTCAGCGCCGACGCGATCGCGGGAATCCGGGAGCGGGGGCGGCCGCCGGTGCTCGTCGGCGGGTCCGGCCTGTACGTGCGGGCGGCGCTCGACCAGCTGGAGTTCCCGGGGACGGACCCGGCCGTCCGGGCGCGCCTGGAGGACGAACTGGCGGAGGCTGGGCCCGGTGCGCTGCACGAGCGGCTGCGCGGGCTCGACCCGGCCGCGGCGGAGGCGATCCTGCCGAGCAACGGCCGCCGCATCGTCCGGGCGCTGGAGGTCATCGAGATCTCCGGCCGTCCGTTCAGCGCGACCCTGCCCGAGCACCGGTACCGGTACGACTCCGTCGTCCAGATCGGGCTGAGCGTCCCCCGCGACGCGCTGGACGAGCGCATCGCCCTGCGAGTGCGGCGGATGTGGGACGCGGGCCTGGTCGACGAGGTCCGGGAGCTGGAGAAGCGGGGCCTGCGCGACGGCCGCACCGCCGGACGCGCCCTCGGCTACGCGCAGGTCCTCCGGTTCCTGGCGGGGGAGTGGACGGAGGAGGAGGCGGAGGAGGAGACCGTCCGGACGACGCGGCGTTTCGCCCGCCGCCAGGAGTCCTGGTTCCGCCGCGACCCGCGCGTCCAGTGGCTTCCGTACGACGCCTCTGACCTCGTCGAACGCGCGCTCGCCCTGGTCGGCTGAGAGATCGGCGCGGGGCCATATGATCGAAGGATGCGGTTCGTCAAGGGACACGGCACCGAGAACGACTTCGTCATCCTGCCCGACCCGGACGGCGTCCTGGACCTCACCCCGGACGCCGTGGCGCGGCTGTGCGACCGGCGCGCGGGGATCGGCGCCGACGGCGTCCTGCGGGTCGTCCGGACGAAGGTCGCGGGGCCCGATGTGGAGTTGTCCGGAGACGCCGAATGGTTCATGGACTATCGCAACTCCGACGGGAGCGTCGCCGAGATGTGCGGCAACGGGCTCCGCGTCTTCGCCCGCTATCTGGTCGACTCCGGCCTAGCCGCGCCCGGCGAGTGGGACGTGGCGACCCGGGCGGGTCTGCGGCGCGTGACGCTGGGCCCGTCCGGGGATGTGAGCGCCGAGATGGGGCCGGCCCGCTGCCTCGGCCCCGGCGAGGCGTCCCTGGACGGGACGGTGTTCCAGGGTGAGCGCGTCTCCGTGGGGAACCCGCACCTGGCGTGCCGCGTCGACGGCCCGGTCGCGGCGCTGGACCTGTCGCGCGCCCCCGGCTTCGACCCCGCCGTCTTCCCCGACGGCGTGAACGTCGAGTTCTTCCGCGTCGTCGGAGACCGGCACGTGGAGATGCGGGTGTACGAGCGCGGCTCCGGCGAGACCCGCTCCTGCGGGACCGGGACGGTCGCCGTCGCAGCGGCCGCAGCGGCAAGCGTGGCGTCGGCTGGGGCGTTCGCGGCGTTCGCGGGGTCGGCCGCGGATCGGGGAACGATCGGCCCGCCCGAGTCGTCTGACTGGACGGTGGACGTTCCCGGAGGACGGGTCAACGTCGCGTTCGAGGGGCAGGCCGCCCGCCTGACTGGTCCGGCGGTCCTGGTCGCCGAGGGCGAGACGCGGCCCGGCTGGATCTGACGCGATCCCCTTCCCACCTGGGGTGAACGCAGTCCGACGCCGTCCCGGCTCAAACGGGACAAGTGTCCCTCACCAACGGGACCTTCCGCCGCATAACTTCTTTCTTGCACACCCTCTGGTGAATGGCCCGTACGGACTGGGATGGGAGCCCCGGTGCCGTACGGAGCCCGAGGGCCGGTGGCGACCTTCTTGGCGGGGGGCGGTCACCGGCCCTCCCACCGGGTGACGGTCAGGCGCAGGGCAGCGGTGAGGGTTTTCTAGAGCGTTTTCCCGGTCTGTGTGGCGCGTCTACGGATTTGTGTGGCGCGCCTACGGATGAGCGCCGTTGACGGGGAGTCTGGCGCGGACGAGCGTCCCGCCCTGGGGGCCGGGCCCGACGGTGCACGATCCACCGAGTTCCACCGCACGTTCCCGCATGGACGACATCCCGATCCCGGAACGCACCTGCGTGGGCAACCCCACCCCGTCGTCGTCGACGGTGACGTGCAGATCGCCGTTCAGATGCAGCCGGACCACCGCGGACCCCGCCTTGGCGTGCCGGTGCACGTTGGTGAGCGCCTCCTGCACGATCCGGTAGGCGGCCACCTCGGCGGCCGCCGGCAGGCCCTTCAGGTCGCCGTCCACCTGGACGTCCACCTTCGGGCCGTCGCCGGTGGCGACGACGCCGCCGAGCGCCTGGATCGCGCCCTCCAGGCCCAGATCGTCCAGCGCGGGCGGACGCAGCCCGTACACCAGGTCGCGGATGTCGCCGATGGTGCGGCCCATCGTCGCGCGCAGGTTCTCCAGCAGCGGGTCGACCGCCTGCGGGTCGGTCTTCAGCGTGATGCGCGCGGCGTCGACGGTCATCGCGAGGCTCGCCAGCGTCGGGCCGAGCCCGTCGTGCAGGTCGCGGCGCAGCCGCCGCCGCTCCTCCTCGCGCGTGCGCAGGATGTGCTCGCGGGACCGCTGGACGTCCGCGGCCAGCCGCACCGCGTTCGCCAGCTCGGCGAGGTTGCGGGCGAGGATGCCGGACAGGCGGGCGTCCGGCGTGCGGGTGACGCCGAACAGCAGCCGGCCCACCGGCTCCCCGTGCCAGACGAGCGGGATGAGCTGCGGACGGCCGCCGAGCACGCCGTCCTCGGCGGAGATCGTCCGGCCGTCGCGGTCCAGGACCTCGATCGCGACGCCGGTGGCGTGCAGGGCCGAGCGCGCCACCTCGGCGGCGGCGGCGAGCGCGGCGGCCGCGTCGGCGGCGGTCTGCAGCCGCCGGTTGAGCCGGTCGGCGATGCGGTACGGGTCGCGTTCGCCGTGGATGAAGCCGTCCACCGTGCGCTGCAGGCGCCGCCGGACGGGCTCGAACACCGCGCCCGCGACGATCGCGCCGGCCAGCCCGGCGATGGTGCCCTCGCCGTGCG
The DNA here is from genome assembly GCF_044326345.1 of Actinomadura sp. 9N215. Taxonomy (NCBI): domain Bacteria; kingdom Bacillati; phylum Actinomycetota; class Actinomycetes; order Streptosporangiales; family Thermomonosporaceae; genus Actinomadura; species Actinomadura sp. 9N215. The sequence goes on from NZ_JBIRBA010000008.1 coordinate 23,936, forward strand.
CGAGCAGGCTCGCACCGCCGACGAGCGCGAAATAGACACCGGTGATCACGACGACGAGCCCCGCGTACACGAGCGTCCGGCTGACCACGAGATCGATATCGTAGAGCCGGAACCGGGTGATCGCGATGGCGACGCAGATCGGGACGGCGACGATCGTGAGGTTGCGCACCGGGTCCCCGATCGGGCCGTTCTCGCCGGCGTAGATGATCCCCTCGGCGATCAGGCCCGGGTACACGACCCAGACGATCTGCCGCCGGACGTCCGGCGGCGCCTGGACGAACCGCACCGCCAGCGAGAACAGGGCGGCGGCGAGGGTGGCGACGATGACCGCGGTGATGGCCACGGGGATCTCGTCGAACGGGTAGACCGAGACGCCGTTGTGCCAGCGGCGCACGTCCGGGTCGATGGTCAGGTGGACGCACACGATGACGGGGACGAGGCAGGCGAGGACGAGCACGGGCCGGAACCAGCGCGAGACCAGCCGTCCGTCCGGGAAGATCAGCGGCAGGACGAGCGTAAGGGCGTAGGTGTCAATGGCCCAGAGCCAGGTGGCGAGCCACTTGAGGAACCCCGTTCCGGTCCAGTCGTGGAGCGCGAACCACGGGGCCAGATTGAGCGACAGGACGTACAGCGAGGCGCTGAACCCGGAGCCGAGCATGAGCCAGGCGACCGTCAGCCCGCGCCGGTGCCGGAGCAGGACCGCGCCGACCGGAGTCCAGGCCAGCGCGACGAGAATTTCCGGATGCCACCAGACCATCCGCCGCCCGGCGGGCAGCAGGGTGCCGATGTAGAGGGACGCGCCGACGATGAGGACGGCGGCGAGCGCGAGCGCGAACGCGACACGGCCCGCTCCGCGGTCGTGTTCTGCCGTCTCCACCATGCGCTCCTCGTGGCCAAAAGTAATGGAATGTTAAAACGTCCTGCTCCTGGTCCTGCAGTCGTCGGTGCGTCCGCCTCAGGACACCGGGGCGGGGGCCGGTCGGGAGTGGGGCCCGTCGCGGTTCACGGGCGCGTGCCGTGATGGTAACCGCGGAATCCGGTGGTGAGAACGGAAGGCGCAGGTCAGGGTCGCCCGTTCGGTGGTTCCGGACGCCGTTCCGAGCGCCGTTTCGGCCGTGTCAGGCGGGCACGGCGCAGGCGGCGGCTTTGGGATCCCACCCGGGCGGGTTCCGGATCGCCGTTGCCGCCGGCCTCCGGACGGGTGTATCCGGGCGGCCGAATAGGGATGATTCGGACGCCCCTGGCGGGGATTCCCGTCCTCGCGGCCCCGGCCGCGTCCGGGTCAGACCGTCTCAGTCAACATGCTGCCGCTGATGACCGCCCGCAATCCGCGCCGCAGCTCCGCGGGCGAGACGTCCTTCAGGATGAGCCGCTGCAGGACGAACCCGGGCAGGATCGCGAACATGACCTTGCCCGCGGCCACGACGTCGGTGCCGGGCGGGAGATGTCCGGCACCGGCCAGCCGGCGCAGGTAGTGCGTCCAGGTCTCGCGGATGCCGGTGATGGTGCCGGCGATGTGCGCGGCGATCTCCGGGTCGTGCATGGCGAGCGCCCACGCGTCGAGGGCGAGCCGGATCGGGCCGTTCTCGCCGGACAGCGTGACGATCTTGGACGCGAGCCGCTCGATCATCTCGTCCACGGGCAGCAGCGGGTCGCCGTCGGCGAGGCCGCGGAAGAAGGCGTGGAGGTCGCCGACGACCGTCGAGATGTTGGCCTCGATGATCTCGTTCTTGCTCTTGTAGTAGCGGTAGACGGCGCCCGCCGAGAGCCCGGCCTCCGCGAAGATGTCCTGCATGGACGTCGCGTGGATGCCCTTGCGGATGAAGCAGGTGCGGGCCGCGTCCAGGATCTGGCGGCGGCGGCGTTCGAGGTGCTCCTCGCTGACTCGCGGCATGCGATCAATTTAAAACGAACGTTCGTTTCTTGACAAGCCCGGAAGGCGGATGCGACGCTGGCCGGAGAAATAAGAGAACGGACATTCGTTTTAGGAGCCGTCCATGCGGTCCTCCCTCGCCGTGCGCACCGTCGGCATCGCCGTCGGCGCGGCGCTGCTGCAGCTCATCATGATCACCGCGTTCTCCTGGCCGGCCGCGCGGACGGAGCCGCGCGACGTCCCGATCGTCGTGGCGGGCCCGCAGGCCGCCGCCGTCGCGGAGCGCCTGGACCGCGAACGGCCCGGCGCGTTCGACGTCCGGACGGAACGGGACGAGACCGCCGCGCGCACCGCGCTCGCCGACCGGGAGGCGTACGGCGCCGTCGTCGCGACGGCGTCCGGGCCGAAGGTGCTCACGGCCTCCGCCGCCTCGCCGGTCGTCGCCCAGCAACTCGCCGCCCTGGCGCAGCGGCTCACCCAGCCCGCAGGTGCGCCCACGCCCGGGCAGGGTGCGGCCGGGCAGCCGGTCGAGGACGTCGTCGCCGCCGACTCCGACGACCCGCGCGGGGCCGGGTTCGGCGCGCTCGCGCTTCCGCTGATCATGTCCGGGCTCGCCGCCTCGGTGCTGCTGACGTTCGCGATCCGCGCGGCCGCGTGGCGCGCCGCGGGCGTGGTCCTGTTCGCGCTCCTGGGCGGGCTCGGCGTCGCGGGGATCGCGCAGGGCTGGCTGTCCCTGCTGCCCGGTTCGTACCTCACGGTCGCCGGCGTGATGTCGCTGTCCATCCTGGCCGTGACCGGCACGGTCGTCGGCCTGGCCGCCGCCGTCGGACGGGCCGGGATCGGCGTCGGCACGCTCACGCTGCTGCTGCTCGGCAATCCGCTTTCGGCCGCAACCTCGGCCCCGGAGCTGCTTCCGCAACCGTGGGGCGACATCGGCCAGCTCCTTCCGCCGGGGGCCGCGGTGACGCTGCTGCGGTCGGCGGCGTTCTTCGACGGCGCGAACGCCGCCGGACCGGTGGCCGTCCTGGCCGCGTGGGCTGTCGCCGGGTTCGTCCTTCTGGCGGTCGGTGACCTGCGCGGGCGCGCCCGTGACGAGACCGCACCGGACCGCGAACCCGCCATGGCCTGACATCTGCCGTTTTCCCACGCGGTGTGTGATCGCTCAGTAGCATTCTGTGATTCTTCTGGGCGGCCCGAAGGGAAGACATGGCGGCGTTCCTGCTGCGGCGGCTGGCGAGCCAGCTGGTCCTGGCCGTACTGGCAACGAGCCTCGCGTATGTGCTCGCCGCCGTGGCGCTCGATCCGCGTGCCAACCTGGAAGGGCGTGCGCCCCGTCCACCCGAGGTCGTCATCGACGCCCGGCTCAGCGCACTCAACCTCAACGACCGCACCCCTCTGACCGACCGGTACCTGGTCTGGGCGGAGGGCGTCGTCCACGGTGACTTCGGCCGCACGTGGGACGGCGAAGCGGTCAACGCCGAGCTGTGGCGACGGGTCGGGGTGAGCCTGCGGCTGCTGCTCCTGGGTGCGGTCTCAGGGAGCGTCCTGGGCGTTCTTCTCGGCGCTTACGCGGCGGTACGTCGCGGACGGGTTGCCGACCGGTTCATCAGTGTCGGGTCGTGTCTGCTGTTGGCCGTGCCGGTGTTCGTCCTGGCGGTGCTTCTCCAGATCGCTGCGAGCAAGGTGAACGGCGTAGTGGGTGTGCGGGTCTTCGCGTGGGTCGGGGAGTCCACGCCTGGTGCGTCCTATGGGGCGCTTGGCGGGCTTGCTGACCGGGCCAGGCATTTGCTTCTGCCGACGGTCACGATCGCCCTCGCTCAATTCGGCCTCTACTGCCGCTACCAGCGCGCCTTGATGCTGGACGTCCTGCACGCCGACTACGTGCGGACGGCCCGGGCCAGAGGCCTGCGGCGGCGTAGCGCGCTCCTGCGGCACGGGCTGCGCACGGCCGTGACGCCGTTGACGACGTACTTCGCCTACACGATCGGCCTGCTGCTCCTCGGCGGCGTCTTCGTCGAGAAGATCTTCGGCTGGCACGGGATCGGGGAGTGGCTCGTCGACTCCGCCGCGCGCGGCGACGTCAACGCGGTCGCCGCGATCGGCTGCGTCGCGGTGTGCGGGGTCGTGCTGGCCAGGCTGGTCTCGGACGTACTGCACGGCGTCCTCGACCCGCGCGTCCGGGCCGCGGCGTGATCGTGCTGCGAAACCGGCGGAGTGCCGCCGGGCTCGTCCTGCTCACGCTGTTGGTCCTGCTGGTGTCGGCCGGGCCGCTCGTGTCGCCGTGGAGGTGGGACGAGACGGATTTCGCGGCCTTCGGCGCGGGGCCGTCCGCGGGGCACTGGCTCGGCACGACGCAGAGCGGGCGGGACGTCTTCGCCGTCACCCTGCGCGGAGCGCGGACGTCGCTGCTCATCGGCCTCGCGGTCGCCGTGATCTCCACCGGCGTCGCCGCCGTTGTGGGGACCGTGGCCGGGTACGCGGGTGGACGTCTCGACCGGGCCCTGATGTGGGGCGTCGACTTGCTGCTGGTCCTGCCGCCGTTCCTGATCGTCGTCCTGCTGGCCCCTCGCCTGGACGGCGGCGCGCCCGTCCTCGTGCCGCTGCTCGCCGCGTTCATGTGGATGATCACGGCGCGGACGGTGCGGGCCATGACCGCTTCGCTGCGCGGCCGGGAGTATGTGCTGGCCGCCCGGTTCCTCGGTGTCGGCGCGCCGCGCGTGATCGTCCGGCATGTGCTGCCGCAGCTCGCGTCGCTGCTCGTCGTGGACGCGGGCCTCAACGTGAGCGTCGCGATCGTCGCGGAGGGCGGGCTGTCGTATCTGGGGCTCGGCGTCCGCCCGCCGGACGTGTCGCTCGGCACGCTGATCGCCGACGGTCAGGGGGCGGCGGCCGCGTGCCCGTGGCCGTTCGGGTTCGCCGCCGGACTGCTGGTCGTCATCGTGCTGGCGGTGAACCTGCTGGGCGACGGGCTGCGGGACGTCCTCGATCCCGCCTCGGAAGGTGCTCGTTGAACGTCCTGGAGGTTAAGGATCTGGCGGTTTGCTACGCGCCGGACGTGTGCGCTGTGTGCGGAGTGAGCTTCACCGTCGAAACGGGTGAGGTGCTCGGGATCGTCGGCGAATCGGGCTCGGGGAAGACCGCGCTCGCGCTCGCGCTGATGGGGCTCCTGCCGGAGGACGCTCGTGTGGCGGGGTCGGTGCGGCTGCGCGGTGCGGAGCTGATCGGACGGCCGGACGCCGAGCTCTCCCGGATACGCGGCAACGACCTGTCGATGATCTTCCAGGATCCGCTGTCGGCGCTCACTCCCGTCCACACGGTCGGCGACCAGATCGCGGAGACCGTCCTGATCCACTCGCGGGCCACGCGCGCGGCGGCGCGTGCGCGGGCCGTCGAGCTGCTGGATCTCGTCGGTATGCCGGGGGCGGCCCGGCGGGCGCGCGCGTACCCGCACGAGCTGTCCGGCGGGATGCGGCAGCGCGTGATGATCGCCATGGCGATCGCCAACGACCCGGTCGCCATCGTCGCGGACGAGCCGACGACCGCGCTGGACGTGACCGTCCAGGCGCAGGTGCTGGACGTGCTGCGGCTCGCCAAGGAGACCACCGGCGCCGCGATCGTGCTGATCAGCCATGACATGGGCGTCATCGCCGGATTCGCCGACCGGGTGATGGTGATGCAAGCGGGCCGTGCCGTGGAACAAGGGCTGGTGGGCCAGATCTATCGGCGGCCGGTCACGCCCTACACGGCCGCGTTGCTGCGGTCGGTTCCGCGTATCGGAGAGTCGTCTGGCCCTGGGGCGGTGGTTGAGCGTTCTAGGCGTCCCGCTGTGCTGGAGGTGGAGGGATTGGTCCGCCACCATCCGCTCTACAAGGGCTCGTTGACGCGCCGCAGGGCTGGGGTGGTGCGGGCCGTGGACGGAATCGAGTTTGACGTTCGGGAAGGCGAAACCCTCGCGCTCGTGGGGGAATCGGGGTGCGGCAAGACCACGACCCTCATGGAGATCCTGCGGCTGTCACGCCCGCAGAGGGGACGCATCGCCGTCTTCGGACACGATACGGCGGCGCTGGGTGCCGCCCGCCGCAAGGCTCTGCGGCGGGATGTCCAGGTCGTGTTCCAGGACCCGTGCGCGTCGCTTGATCCGCGGATGCGTGTGGCCGCCATCCTTGCCGAACCGCTGACCACGCACGGTGCGGCGTCGTCCAGGGTCGGTGGGCGTGTTGAAGAACTGCTGGAGTTGGTGGGATTGGAACCAGGCCATGCCCGCCGATTTCCCTACGCCCTCTCTGGCGGGGAGGCGCAGCGTGTGGGAATCGCCAGAGCGTTGGCCCTGCAGCCGCGCCTAATGCTCTTGGACGAGCCTGTAGCGGCCCTGGACGTTTCTGCTCAGGCCGATGTCATGGCCCTCTTGGAGCGACTGCGCGATCGGCTCGGCCTGGCCTATCTGTTCGTGGCTCACGACTTGGCCGCCGTCCACCGCATCGCAGACCGGGTGGCCGTTATGTGCACGGGCCGCATTGTGGAGATCGGTTCGGTGAGTGCCGTCTACGGTGCCCCGGCCCATCCGTACACGCGTGCGTTGCTCGACGCTGTGCCGTTGCCGGACCCGGTGCTGGAACGGCGTCGTCCACGCGTGCTTCTGCATGGGGAGCCACCCGATTCCTTGTCGCCGCCCATTGGATGCCGCTTCCGTTCCCGGTGTCCGCGCTACACCACACTGAGCGCCGTTGACGGACGCCTGTGCGAGGAACGCGACCCGGTGTCGCGCCCGCTGTGGTCTGGGGAGGACGCCGATCAGTCGGTCGCCTGCCACCATCCTCTTGTCGAAGCCAGGGTCGGATAATGAAACGCATAATCGTCGGCGTCGCGCTGCTGGCCGTGGGTGGTTGCAGCGGGCCGGGGGAGCCTTCTACCCGTGCGGCGTCTGGGCGGCTCCCAGCGTCCGATGTCAATCCGACTCCGCGTGATCGCGTCCTTGACGGTGGAACGCTGCGCTGGCCGCTGCCGGAATTTCCATCCCAGTGGAATTTCAACCATGTCAACGGCACCAAAGGGGCAGTGGAGCACGTCATTCAGGGTGTCTTGCCGTATCTGATGCGGGCGGACGAGAAAGCCGTTCCGCGTCCCGTCCCCGAATTCCTCCGATCGGCGAGGGTGAGGCGCACGAAGCACGGCCAGACCGTCACCTATCGGCTCAACCCACGGGCGAAGTGGTCGGACGGCCGTCCCATCGGATACGCCGACTTCGTAGCGCAGGCCCGCGCGCTCTCTGGACGGGACACGCGCTACGAGGTCTCCACCGTCACGGGCTACCGCCGTATCAAGCTCATCGAACAAGACACCAGCGAGCACACCGTCAAGGTGACTTTCGACAGGCCGTACGCAGACTGGCGCAGCCTGTTCAGCCCGCTCTACCCTGCCACCGCCTACGCCACGCCACGCGCGTTCAACACCGGCTGGGTGAACCGCTTGCCCGTCACGTCCGGGCCTTTCACATTTCAGAGGATCGACCGGACGGCCAAGACCGTCACCATTGCCCGCAACCCCGCCTGGTGGGGTTCACCGGCGAAACTCGACCGCATCGTCTACCGCGCCATGGACACCAGCGCGATGCCCGGCGCGTTCGCCAACGACGAGATCGACCTCATGGACATCGGCCTTGACGCGGGCGCGCTGAAACGCGTCCAGGGCGTTCCTGAGGCCGCCGTACGCCGTGCGGGCGGGCCCGACTGGCGGCATTTTACGCTCAATGCCGCCGGGCCTGTCCTGTCCGACGTGCGGGTGCGCCGGGCCGTCATGCTCGGCATCGACCGGCGTGTTATCGCCAGAGCCGACCTGTCCGGCCTCGGGGTGCCCGTCCAGACGCTGGGCAACCATTTCTACGTCAACACCCAAGACGGCTACCAAGACAACTCAGGAGACCTCGGGAGGTACGACCCGGCCCGCGCCAGAGAACTCCTGGACGAGGCAGGCTGGACGCTCCACGGTGAATACCGGACCAAGGCAGGACGGAAGCTCACCTTGCGCTTCGTCGTCCCGTCCGGAGTTCCGATCAGCAAGCGGGAAGGGGAACTGACCCGCGCCCTGCTCGAACGCATCGGCGTCCAAGTGGACATCGTGCCCGTGCCCGCCGACGACGCCTTCGACCGGTACGTCGCGCCCGGGAACTTCGATATCGTCCCGTTCTCCTGGCTGGGCACGTCATTCCCTGTGTCGCCGATGCAGTCGGTCTTCGCGCGACCGGACGGCGGCCGCGTCCAGCAGAATTACTCCCGCATCGGAACGGCGGCCATCGACACCGCCATGGATCGCGCCATCGCAGAGGTCGACCCGGCGAGAATTCACGTCCTTGTGAACAGAACCGACCGGCTCATCTGGCGCCAGGCGTCGGTCTTGCCGCTGTACCAGCGTCCCCAGCTCGTCGCCGTCCGCGCGGGCTTGGCCAACGTGGGCGCTTGCGGCTTCTTCGAGCCCGCCTACCAGGACATCGGGTTCACCAGCCCTCGGTAGGCCCCGGCCCTCAGGGGAACGCGAGCTGGATCCCCTTGCGGTCGTTGGTGAACCGCGCGTTCCACACGTACAGCCGCAGGTCGTCGGCGGAGAGGTCGTCGTTGACCGGGAGTTCGGTGGCGATCCGCACCACGTACGAGCCGCCCGCCGGGATCATCGTGCTGCCGTTCTCGTCGACGGGCGCCTTCGCCGCGCCGACCCGAGCGGTGATCTTGCTGTGGTTGGGGAGCGTGCACATGTCGTCGGGGATGCCGGGCTGCGGCATGCACCGCTCACGCAGGGACGACGGGACCTGCGCCTTGGGCATGAACAGATCGGCGGGATAGTCCAGCAGCACGGGCCGCCGCTGGCTGTTGGTGAGGATGTAGTCGGCGTAGGCGTACGTCGTCCCGGACGGCGGCGCCTCAGTGGCGCCTAGCGGCTGCCTGTCCGTGCCTGCCTTGACGGCGGCGAGGCTGTAGCCGTAGCCCTCCGGTGTCGTGAAGTCGATCGGTGGACCGGCCTTCGGGGCAGGCACGGACGGTCCGCGTGTACTCGCGACGCCCTGGCTGACGGACGTCTGCCGGGCAGGGTCCTCGCCGGAGTCCGAACCAGGCCGGAGGAAGACGATCCCGGCGGCCACGGCGGCGATCCCGACGGCTCCGGTAAGGGCCCCGGCGAGCCCGATCCTCCCCGCGGTGCTCTTCTTTCTCCGGCGGTGTGAACGGTGCGGTCGATAGCTGGTGGACATGATTCTGCGTGCTCCCTCGGGCCCACTCCAGGCTCAGTAAGCGCGTCCTCTCTCAAGCAGTCGGCCAGGATACCGGACGACCGGATCGGTGATGTCCCAGGTCAGGGGCCTACGAATCGCGCGCGACGAGGGCGTCGCGACCGAGTCCCCGCAGGGAGGCGTCCAGCACCTGCGCGGTGTGCGCGACGGCGATGCCCGCGCCGCGCCGCCGCAGCGCGGTGGCGATCTGCATGGAGCAGCCGGGGTTGGCGGCGACCAGTAGTTCGGCCCTGGTGGCGTCCACGTTCACCGCCTTGCGGTCGCCGAGCTCCGCGGCGGCCTCCGGCTGGAACAGGTTGTAGGTGCCCGCGGAGCCGCAGCAGATGTCCGGCTCGGCGATCTCGTGGACGGTCAGTTCGGGGATCGCCGCGAGCAGCGCACGGGGCTGGCTGCGGATGCCCTGCGCGTGGGCCAGGTGGCACGCGTCGTGGTAGGCGACGGTGACCGGGACGGGTTCGCGCTTCGCCCGGGGCCCGAGAGCCGCGAGGAACTCCGCGAAATCGCGGGTCTTGGCGGACAGCGCGTCCGCCCGTCCCGCCCAGGCGGGGTCGTCGGCGAGCAGCGCCCGGTACTCCTTCATCGCCGACCCGCAGCCCGCGGAGTTGACGACGATGACGTCGACGGCCTCGAACATCCGGATCGTGCGGCGGGCGAAGGCTCGGGCCTCGTCCTCGCGGCCGGAGTGCATGGAGAGCGCACCGCAACAGCCCTGGTCGCGGGGGATGACGACGTCGCAGCCCTCCAGCGCCAGGACGCGGGCCGTGGCCGTGTTGACCCCCGGGAAGAACTCGGCCTGCACGCAGCCGGTCAGCATCCCGACCGTGGCTCGGCGCTCACCGCGCGCCGCGACCCGTTCGGGCAGGCTCGGCGCCTTGCCCAGGGGCGGGGCGAGGCGTTCCATCGCGGCGATGGACGGCGAGATGCGTTCCAGGAGGCCGCTGCGGCGGACGAGCCGTTCCAGACCCGATTTCTGGTAAGCGCGCAAAGGTCCGCGTAGAGCGCGCAGCCGCCGCCTATACGGGAACAGTTGGAAGACCATCTCCCGTATGGCACGTTCCTTCAACGACCGTGGATGCTCGCGTTCGACGTCGGCGCGGGTCATCTCGATGAGCCGGTCGTACTGCACGCCGGACGGGCAGGACGTCACGCAAGCCATGCAGCCCAGGCAGCGGTCGAAGTGCTCCACCATCGGGTCGCTGAGCGGAGTTCCGTCCGCGTGCTGCTGCATGAGGTGGATGCGGCCTCTGGGCGAGTCCATCTCCTCGCCCCACAGGACGTACGTCGGGCACGTCGGGAGGCAGAACCCGCAGTGCACGCAGTCGCTCAGCAGATTTGGGAGGTCGTCCTCGGCGCTCATTCAGATTCCTCCCGCGAAACGGCCCGGGGACAGCCGGTGATCCGGGTCGAACTGGTCCTTCACACGCCGCATCAGCGCGAGCGCCGGAACCGGCCCCCACAGGTCGATCTCGTCGCGTATCTCTTCCGGTGTGTAGCGGACGACGGCACCGCCGTGGTGTCGGCCCAGCGTGTTCCTTAGGCGTCCTAGGACGTCGGCTACCTCGTCCGGTGTGGACTCTGCGGGCAGACCCACGTGGCCGTGCCCGCTACCACTCCAGGTTACGGCGATATCCCTGCTGAGCAGGGTGAGGAGGTCGCGGAGGGCGGGCGGTGGGGCGCTGATTTCGATCAGCGTGGTGCCGTCGGGGTACTGGCCCCAGCCGTCCGGTGCGGTCTCCGTGATCTCGGCGTTCTCACCGAGGAGGTCTGCGGTCTGCCGAGCGCGCGCGGCGACACCGTCCGGGACGCCCTCCAGCAGGACCGCGACCGTCCCTGGGCCGATGTACTCCACCGCACTCGGCGCCACCGCACAGTGAAGGACGGTCTGGACGGCGTCATGCGCATCCTCAGGGCCGTTCACAGCGCAGACCACGTAGGCCGTGGCTTCGGGCACGGGATGCAGCCGGAATGTGGCGTCCACGATGAGCCCGAGCGTTCCGAACGAGCCGGAGAAGAGCCGTCCAAGGTCGTACCCGGCGACGTTCTTGACGACCTTCCCGCCGGAACGCGCTATCTGACCGTCCGCCCGGACGATCGTCAGCCCGATGACCAGGTTGCGGGGCGTCCCGTACAGCGAACGAAGCGGACCCGCCGCGCCCGTAGCGATCGTGCCGCCGACAGTAGAACCGGGCAGGGGGACGTCGAGCGCGAGCCGCTGACCGCGTTCTGCAAGGTGCTCGGCGAGCCGCTCCATCGGCAGCCCCGCCTGCACCTTCGCCACAAGGTCGCCTGCGGCGTGTTCGACGAGACCGTCCAGGCGATGAGTGTCGACCAGCAAATCGCAGCGTTCCGGGGGCGCGCCCCAGTCCAGGCGGGTTTCGGCACCACGCGGGACGACCGCCAACCCGTTCTCGGCGGCCACACGCATGACATCGGCGGCCTCGGTCACGTTCTCCGGCGCGGCGACCAGAGCGGGCTCCACACCGAGCACGCCCTCAGCGGGCTCACCGGGCCGTACATCGCCGCAGACCTTCGCCAGAGCGTCCAGGGGCCGCATCAGAAAAGGTCCGCCTTTCCCTCGTACGGGTGGGCGCCCCTGCGCACTCCCGGCACCTCGCCGCACAGGCGCGGCGTGGGGAACACCTTGCCCGGATTGCACAGCCCATCGGGATCGAAGCCGCAGCGGACCATCTGCATCGTGTCCAGATCGGTGTCGGTGAACATGCGCGGCATGTACCGCGACTTGTCCACGCCGACGCCGTGCTCGCCCGTGATGGAACCGCCGTGCTCGATGCACAGATCGAGGATCGCGCCCGACACCGCCTCCGCGCGCTCCTCCGCGCCGGGCTCCGCGTCGTCGAACAGCACCAGCGGGTGCAGGTTGCCGTCGCCCGCGTGGAACACGTTCGCGACCCGCACACCCGACTCCGCCGACAGCGCGTCGATGCTCGCCAGCACCTGCGGCAGCGACGTCCGCGGGATCACGCCGTCCTGGACGATGTAGGCCGGGCTGATCCGGCCGACCGCGGCGAACGCCGACTTGCGCCCCTTCCAGATCAGCGCCCGCTCCTCGTCGTCGGCCGCGATGCGGATCTCGAACGCGCCCGCGTCCCGGCACAGCCGCTCCACCTCGGCGAACTGCGCGGCCACCTCGGCCTCGGGGCCGTCCAGCTCCACGATCAGCACCGCGCCCGCGCCCGGCGGGTACTCGCAGCGCACCGCCGCCTCCGCCGCCTCGATCGACAGCGCGTCCATCATCTCGATCGCCGCCGGGACGACGCCCGCGCCGATGATCGCCGACACCGCGCCGCCGCCCGCCTCGATCGACCCGAACGCCGCCAGCAGCGTCTGCACCGTCTCCGGCACCCGCGTCAGCCGCACGGTGATCTTGGTGGTGATGCCGAGCGTGCCCTCGGCCCCGACGAACACGCCCAGCAGGTCGTAGCCCGGACCGTCCGCCGCCAGCTCGACGATCTCGCCGTCCGGCGCGACGACCTCGCAGGCCAGCACGTGATGCGCGGTGAACCCGTACTTCAGGCAGTGCGCCCCGCCGGAGTTCTCCGCCACGTTCCCGCCGACCGAGCAGATCTGCTGGCTGGACGGGTCGGGCGCGAAGTAGTACCCGTACGGGCGGACGGCCCGCGTCACGTCCAGGTTGATCACCCCGGGCTCCACGACGGCCCGCTGCCCCGGAATGTCGATCTCCAGGATCCGGCGCATCCGCGACGTGACGATCAGCACGCCGTCCGCGCGGGGGAGCGCCCCGCCGGACAGGCCCGTCCCGGAGCCGCGCGCCACGTACGGCACCCCGGCCGCCGCGCACTCGCGGACGATCGCGGCGACCTGCTCGGCGGTGTCGGGCAGCACGACGATCGCGGGCGTCGACCGGTGGTTGGTCAGCCCGTCGCACTCATACGTGCGCACCCGAACCGGGTCGGTGATCACCCGATCGCTTCCGAGCAGCCCGTCCAGCCGGGTCGCGAGCACGTCCAGCAACGCTTCCATCACTCCCACGATCCTCCGCTCCCGCGAACCCCGCAAGATCGGTCTTCCACGCGAGCGGCCCGCCGGAGGGACCGGCGGGCCGCGGCGTCTCCGATCAAGGGAACCGCTGGTAGGCGGGGGTGGTGAGGAACTCGGAGTACTCGTCGGCGAGGGTGACGTCCTTGAAGAGGGCCACGGCCTGGCCGTAGCGGGGCTCGTTGTACGCCTGCCCCAGCTCCTCCCTGATCTTTGCGAGTTCCTCGTCCAGAAGCTCCCCGACCCACTCCTTCGTGATCTTCCTGCCCTCGGCGGTCTCGACGCCGTTGTAGATCCACTGCCACACCTGGGAGCGGGAGATCTCGGCGGTCGCGGCGTCCTCCATCAGGTTGTGGATCGCGACCGCGCCGGCGCCGTCCAGCCAGGTCGCGAGGTAGCGCAGCGCCACGTCGATGTTGTTGCGCAGGCCCGCCTCGGTGATGTCGCCGGGCGTGGCCTTGATGTTGAGGAGGTCGGCGGCGGAGACGCGGACGTCCTCGCGCAGCCGCTCGCGCTGGTTCGGCCGGTCGCCGAGGACGCCGTCGAACACCTCCCGGCAGACGGGGACGAGGTCGGGGTGCGCGACCCAGGAGCCGTCGAAGCCGTCGCCGGACTCGCGGGTCTTGTCCGCCCTGACCTTCTCCAGCGCGACCTTGTTGACCTCCTCGTCGCGGCGGGACGGGATGAACGCCGCCATCCCGCCGATCGCGTGCGCGCCGCGCTTGTGGCACGTCCGGACGAGCAGCTCGGTGTAGGCCCGCATGAACGGCGCGGTCATTGTGATCGCGTTCCGCTCGGGGAGGATGAACTCGGCGCCCCGGTCCCGGAACTTCTTGATCACGGAGAACAGGTAGTCCCAGCGGCCGGCGTTCAGCCCGGCGGAGTGGTCGCGCAGCTCGTAGAGGATCTCCTCCATCTCGAACGCGGCCGGGATCGTCTCGATCAGGACGGTCGCGCGGATCGTGCCGCGCGGGACGTCCAGGGCGTCCTGGGCGAGGTTGAACGCGTCGTTCCAGAGCCGCGCCTCAAGATGGCTCTCCATCTTCGGCAGGTAGAAGTACGGGCCCTTGCCCTTGGCGAGCTGCCTGCGGGCGCTGTGGAAGAAGTACAGGCCGAAGTCGAAAAGCGACCCGGATATGGGCTCGCCGTCGACGAGCAGGTGCTTCTCGTCCATGTGCCAGCCACGCGGCCGGACGACGATGGTCGCGAGTTCGGCGTCGTCTTCGAGCGCGTAGGACTTGCCGCTCTTCTCGTCGGTGAAGTCGATGGTGCGGTCGAGGGCGTCGCGCAGGTTGAGCTGCCCCTCGATCATGTTGTCCCAGAGCGGGGTGTTGGCGTCCTCGAAGTCGGCCAGCCACACCTTGGCGCCGGAGTTCAGCGCGTTGATCGTCATCTTCCGGTCCGTCGGGCCGGTGATCTCGACGCGGCGGTCCTCCAGGCCGGGGGCCGGGTCGGCGACACGCCAGGCGCCGTCCTCCCGGACGCTCGCGGTCTCGGGCAGGAAGTCGAGGGTGCCGCCCGCGGAGAGCCCGCGCTGACGCTCCGCGCGGGCCGCCAGCAGCTCCGCGCGCCGCGCGCCGAACTCGCGCTGCAGGGCGGCGAGCAGGCCGAGCGCCTCCGGGGTCAGGATTTCCTCGTACCGATCGCCGAGGGGTCCGGTGACCTCGATGCCGTCAAGTCCAGCCATCTGCCTGCCCTTTCGTATCGTGAAATTCCACTTCTGTTCTGTGGAGAACGGTACTCGGCGACGCCGAGCCCGGTCAAAGCGGTGCTCTCCTCAGACGGCGGGGATAACCGCGTGACCACCGGGGACGGTGCGTGAGACGATCGTGGGAAGACACAGCCGCACGGCGGCGTTGCACAGAGGACATATGACTCAACCTTTCTCTGCAGACCAGACCGAGCCCGAGACTCCGGACGCGGCCGAGTACGAGCCCCTGACGGGCGAACTCGACCTTGAGGACCGCCGGGCACTGCGCCGCATCGCGGGCCTGTCCACCGAGCTGACCGACGTCACCGAAGTCGAGTACCGCGCGCTCCGCCTGGAGCGGGTCGTCCTCGTCGGCGTGTGGACGGACGGCACCGCCGAGGCCGCCGAGAACTCCATGCGCGAGCTTGCGCTCCTCGCCGAGACCGCGGGCTCCGAGGTGCTGGAGGGCCTCGTCCAGCGGCGGCACCGCCCCGACCCGGCCACCTACATCGGCTCCGGCAAGGCCGCGGAGCTGCGCGACATAGTGATCGCCACCGGTGCCGACACCGTCATCTGCGACGGCGAGCTGGCCCCGAGCCAACTGCGGCACCTGGAGGAGACCGTCCAGGTCAAGGTGATCGACCGGACCGCGCTGATCCTGGACATCTTCGCCCAGCACGCCAAGAGCCGCGAGGGCAAGGCGCAGGTCGAGCTCGCGCAGCTCGACTACCTGCTGCCGCGGCTGCGCGGCTGGGGCGGCAACCTGTCCCGGCAGGTCGGCGGGCGCGCCGCGGGCGGCGTCGGCATCGGCGGCCGCGGGCCGGGCGAGACCAAGATCGAGCTGGACCGGCGGCGGATCCGCACCCGGATGGCCAAGCTGCGCCGGCAGATCGCCGAGATGTCCAAGTCGCGCGACACCAAGCGCGGCGAGCGGCGCCGCCACGCGGTGCCCGCCGTCGCCATCGCCGGCTACACCAACGCGGGCAAGTCGTCCCTGCTCAACCGGCTCACCGGCGCCGGGGTGCTGGTGGAGAACGCGCTGTTCGCCACCCTCGACCCGACCGTCAGGCGCGCCGAGACGCCCGGCGGCCGCGCCTACACCCTCGCCGACACCGTCGGGTTCGTCCGGCACCTGCCGCACCAGCTCGTCGAGGCGTTCCGCTCGACGCTGGAGGAGGTCACGGACGCCGGGCTGATCCTGCACGTCGTGGACGGTTCGGACCCG
This sequence comes from Actinomadura sp. 9N215, assembly GCF_044326345.1. Lineage (NCBI taxonomy): Bacteria > Bacillati > Actinomycetota > Actinomycetes > Streptosporangiales > Thermomonosporaceae > Actinomadura > Actinomadura sp. 9N215. Next base: position 40,017 of record NZ_JBIRBA010000008.1, read on the forward strand.
GCCCCCGAGGCGCAGCTCGACGCCGTCCGGGAGGTGCTGCGCGAGATCGACGCCGCCGAGATCCCCGAGATCGTCGTGATCAACAAGGCCGACGCCGCCGACGACCTCGCCATCGCCCGGCTCCAGCGCCGGGAGCCGCACAGCGTCGTCGTGTCCGCCCGCACCGGGTTCGGCATCGACGACCTGCGCGCGGCCATCGAGGCCGACCTGCCAGGGCTGGAGAGCGAACTGCACGTCGTGGTGCCGTACGACCGCGGCGACCTCGTCGCGCGGGTGCACGAGCGCGGCGAGGTGCTCAAGCAGGAGCACCTGGCCGAGGGCACCCAGCTGCACGCCAGGATGCCGGTGGACCTCGCCGCGGAGCTGTCCCGCTACGAAACCGTGGCGCCGACAGCCTGACGCCCTCTTCGGACGCCCCGCCGGGCCTTCCAAGGCCCGGCGGGGCGTCCGCAGATGAGGAGGCCGGGAGGGTTCCGGGCGGGCGCTCGGGGTTTCGGGCCTACTCGGGACGATGTTCGGACGCGTCTGGAAACAGGCCTCGGGTTCATCCTGGTCGCCGAACGGTGACAGCTTCCCCAATCGGCTTGACGGCCTGCTTGGAATCCGTACGGTCGTAGAGCTAAGGGGCGGGGTGATGGCTGTCGATGCGCTGCGATCAGAGGTTGTCGGGCGGGCCTTCAGTGCACTACCGTGACGAAACCGATATCTCCGGTCTCGTTGCCAGTGGTGGTCGCCCGACCACCCGACCCACCGACGGTGAGTCGCCGGCATCCAGTCGGCGTTTCGGACGAGAGCAGGTGGCCCACGCATGACAGGTCCAGCGCGAGATCGAGAGCTAGTGGCCCGCCACACAGGCAAGGCAGGTCCGACCTTTGGAACGAGGGCGGCGCGCACGAGGGCAGGCGGCCCGCACCATCGCCACACGGTGCCCGGTACCGCGCTGAAGCGCGCCATGCCCCACCCAGGTCGGTGACCCTATGACCGTACGGCTGTTGACGAACATCGGCAGGCTCTGGACGGGCACCGACGTCTGCAGCAACGCGGCCGTGCTCATCCACGACGACCGCATCGTCTGGGCCGGGCCCGCGTCCGACCTGCCGCAGCGCGTCCCCGGCATCATCGACGACATCGTCGACGTCGACCACGTGGAGAACCTCGGCGGCGGCCTGGTCACGCCAGGGCTCATCGACGCGCACTCCCACCCCGTCTACGCGGGCAACCGGTGGGCCGAGCTCGCGATGCGCACCAGCGGTTCGTCCCACTCCGCCATCACCGCGGCGGGCGGCGGCGTCAACTCCACCGTGACCGTCACCCGGGGCACCGACCCATGGACGCTCTGCAACGGCGTCCGCGAACGGCTCCGCCAGTGGATCCTCGCCGGAACCACCACCGTCGAGGCCAAGACCGGCTACCACCTCACCCGCGACGGCGAACTCGCCGACATCCGCATGCTGCGGTCGCTGGAGGGCGAGCCGTCCATGCCGCGCATCCACGCGACGTTCCTCGCCGCGCACATCCTGCCGCCCGAGTTCTTCGGACGCCGCCGCGACTACATCGAGGCCGTCCGCCTGTGGGCGGGCGACGCCGCCGTGGCCGGCGCCGACTCGATCGACGTCTACTGCGACGAAGGCCACTTCACCGCCGAAGAGGCCCGCGCGCTCCTGCTCACCGGCAAGCGCGCCGGGCTGAAGGCCCGCATGCACGCCTGCGCCAACGAGCGCGTCGGCGCGGCACAGGTCGCCGCCGAGGTCGGCTGCGCGTCCGCCGACCTGCTCACCCAGGCCAACGACGACGACATCAAGGCCCTCTCGCACGCCGGCGTCACCGCCACCGTCTGCCCCGGCAGCGCCCTCAACAGCAGCCGCGCGCCCGCGCCCGTCCGGCAGATGCTCGACCGCGGCGTGACCGTCGCGCTCGGCACCGACCACAATCCCGGGCAGTGCGGGATCACGTCCATGCCGCTCGTCATCGGGCTGTCCGTCGCCATGTTCGGCCTCAGCGTCACCGAGGCGCTGCGCGCCGCCACCCTCGGCGGGGCCGCTGCCCTCCGCGTCGGCGACCGCGGATCCCTCGCGCCCGGCATGCTCGCCGACATCGTCTTGTGGGACGCCGACCACGAGGGCGCGTTCGCCTGGGCGTTCGGCCTCCGCGCCCTGCGGATCTGGCGCGGCGGCGTACCCGTTCAGCCCTGACCGTCCGCGCCGGGTAGCGTCCCGCCATGGGTACCGCCGTAGCGGTCGTCACCGATTCGACCGCCTACTTTGCGCCGGGTCTCGCCGAGCAGCACGGGCTGATCGTCGTGCCCTTGCAGATCGCCGTAGGCGGCGCGAACCGAGACGAGGATGACGTCACCGCCGGCGAGGCGGCCCTGGCGCTGAAGGACTGGCACACCGTCACCACGTCCCGTCCCTCTAGAGGACGGTTCGCGGACGCCTACAAGGCCGCCGCCGACGCGGGTGCCCGGGAGGTCGTTTCCGTCCATCTGTCCGCCGCCATGTCGGGGACAGTAGAGGCGGCACGGCTCGCCGCCGGTGACGCACCCGTCCACGTAAGGGTCGTCGACAGCGGAACCACCGGGATGGGTCTCGGGTTCGCCGTCCTCTCCGCGGCGGCCACCGTCCTGTCCGGCGGGACGGGAGAACAGGCCGCGGACGCCGCCGCGCGCCGGGCCGAACTCACCCGGTCGCTCCTGTACGTCGACACCCTTGAACATCTGCGGCGCGGTGGACGGATCGGCGCCGCCACCCTTCTCGGATCCGCGCTCATGGTGAAGCTCCTGCTCGACATCAGGGACGGCTGCATCGCACCACTGGAGAAGGTCCGAACGTCCGCGCGCGCTCTGGCGCGGCTAGAGGAACTGGCGGTCATCGAGGCCGGCGACCGGCAGGTCGACCTCGGCGTCCAGCACCTCGGTGCCCCCGCCCGCGCCGAGTCGCTCGCCACTCGGCTCCGCGAACGCATCCCGCATGTCCAGGACGTCTGCGTGGGCGAGGTCGGCCCGGTCATCGGCGCCCACGCGGGCCCCGGCATGCTCGGCGTCGTCGTGGCCCCCCAACTCTGAGTGCCCCTAGGCGGGCCCTGTCGGCTGGTTCGCCTGGTGGGGACGCGGGCCGTGGAGGAGGCGGCGGAGGGCCGTGGGCGGGTGCCCGGTCTCCGCCTTCACCGTCCGGGTCAGATGCGCGTGGTCGGCGAACCCGAGATCGGCGGCGAGGCCCGCCAGGTCCCGTTCGCCCTGCTCGATGCGGTCGAGCGCGCGGCCCACCCGGACCCGGTTGCGGTAGCGGGTGACGGACATGCCGGTCTCCTGGCGGAACGTCCGGCTGAGGTGGGACGGGGACACCTCAAGCAGGCGGGCCAGCGACATCAGCCCGGACGCATGCGGATGACCGGCGGTGATGGCCTCACGGGCCTCATCGGCCAAGGCGCGTCGTGCACGGCCGCCCTCGTCCGGGGCCAGACGGGCGAGAAGGCCGAGAAGCCGCTCGGCCGCCTCGTACGCCACGTCCGGGCCGGCTCGCAGTAGGAGCCGGTGCGCCACGTCCGCGCGCGCGCCGACCCTGACCATCCCGGACGGGCCCTTCCAGAGACCAGGGGAGAGCGTGATGGCGGTGCACACGTCGCCGCCCGCCGGATGCGCGAACTGACCCTCGTCACCTGGCGCCTGCGCATATCCGGTCGTGGCGTCGATGACGGCGCGTCCTTGACGGGAGCGCATGCGGAACCGTCCGTCCCGCACCAGGATGAGCTGATGGCGTGTGGCCCGCTCCGGCTCCGACCAGCCGGGCTGGTGATCGTCGCAGCGGACCGTGCGGACGGCGAATTCGTCCGTCACCGCTATCGCGGTCGATTCGCGCATGTCCGCCATGGTACGGACGGCAAGAATCTTCAAGCGCCACCTTTCTGCCGCGGCGCACACTCGCCGAATGGTCAAACGATGGCTGCTGGTGGTCCTGCTCACGGGACAGACGATGGTCTCGATGGACGGGTCCATCGTGGCGGTCGCACTACCGAACATCGCGGCGGGACTGCACTCGTCCGGGGCGCTCCTGCAACTCGTCACGGGCGGCTACATCTTCGCTTTGGCCGTTCTCGTCGTCACCGGTGCGCGCCTAGGCGACAAGTACGGCCACCGGACGATGTTCTTCTTCGGTCTACTCGGCTTCACCGTCGCGTCTCTGGCTTGCGGTCTCGCGCCCACAGGCGCCGTGCTCGTCGCCGCCAGGGTCTGTCAAGGCGCGTCGGCCGCGCTTCTCCTGCCACAGGTTCTCTCGCTCATCCAACTGTCGTTCGACGGAATCGCGCGGGCGCGTGCACTCGGCCTGTACTCGATGATCCTGGCCCTGGGGGTCGCCCTGGGGCAGGTGGCCGGAGGTGTCATCGTCAGCCTCGGCGGTACCTGGCGGCCCATCTTCCTGGTCAACGTCCCCATCGGCGCCGTGCTCCTCCTGGTAGGCCCGCGGCTCATGCCGCCGGCCCACAGCAAGCCCACGCGATTGGACCTGCCAGGGGTGGCGCTGCTCTCATGCGGCATGGCCGCCCTCGTGATGCCGCTCGTGCTCGGCAGAGAACAGGGCTGGCCGTTCTGGACGTGGCCGTCTCTGGCGGTCGGCTGCATTCTCCTGGTCGTGTTCGGTGCGCATGAGCGGCGGACGCCTTCGCCGCTCCTCGACCTGTCCGTCCTGCGTAAGCCGGCCGTCCGGCCCGGATTGTTCGCGTCCTGCGCAGTGATGGGCGCCTACACCGGCTTTTTGTTCACGCTGGCCCTGTACTTGCAGAACGTCCTGGACTTCTCGCCACTCCGGGCTGGGCTCACGTTCGTCCCGTACACGGTCGGCTTCGCTGCCGCCGGGCTCGGCTGGACGCGTCTGCCGGCCCGGACGCACCTGCCCACTCTCGGCCTGCTCATCTTCGCCGTCGCCGCCTCCGTCCTGACCCTGCTCAGCACGGACGCCTGGCCGACGTTCCTTTCGATCCCGCTGCTGTTCACCGCCGGCGTGGGCCACGCTCTCGGGTTCAGCCCGCTCATCGCGCGCGTCACGAACGCGGCCGGCCCGGCTCAGGCGTCGTCGGTCTCCGCGCTGGCGAACACCGGCGCGCTGCTGTCCAACGTCTTGTCCATCGTCGTCTTCGGCGGCGTCTACCTCTCCGATCCCGGCACATTGACGCAGGTCACGGCCCTTCTCGCCGCCTTGCTGATCTTTGCCGCGGCCGCCTCAAGGAGCCGTTGACCGAGAGTTATCCACAGTTGCCGGAGCGTGCGCGGCGGGCCGCTGGCGCGGCATACGGTCTGGCGTTATGGGAACCGACACCCGGGACCGGCTGCACTCCCTGATGGGCCGGCTGCGTCCACCCGAGACACCGCCGTCGGGCCGCTTACGAGCGGGTCCCGACCGGTCGAACGTCCGCATCCTCGTCCTCATCGGCGTGGTCGCCGCCGTCGTGGCCGCCGGGTACCTGTGGCTGGCCCGGCCGCGGCCCCCCGCCGCCCCGCTCCCGAGCGCCACCCTCGCCGACACCCGCCCCGCCGTTTCCGCGAGCCCGGCGGCCGCCCCGGTGGTCGTGCACGTCCTGGGCAAGGTCAAGCACCCCGGAGTGATCACCTTGCCGTCCGGCTCGCGGGTCGCCGAGGCGATCGAAGCGGCCGGCGGGGTGCGCCCCGGCGCGAAGACCGGCGCCCTCAACCTCGCCCGGAAGCTGGTGGACGGCGAACAGATCCCGGTGGGCGTCCGCGGCTCCGCACCCGCCGCCGGGGCCCCGGCCCCGCCTGGCGCCTCCTCCGCGCCCGGCACCCCTCTCGACCTCAACGCCGCCACCGCCGACCAGCTGGACGCTCTCCCCGGCGTCGGCCCAGTCCTCGCCCAGCGGATCGTCGACTACCGCACCCAGCACGGCGGCTTCCGCTCGGTCGAGCAACTCCAGGACGTCAGCGGCATAGGAGCCCGCCGTTTCGCCGACCTGAAGCCGATGGTCCGCGTATGAACCACGACCTCCGCCTGCTCGCCCCCGCACTCGCCACCTGGCTCACGGCCGCCGCGACCATCGGCCTCCCCGCGTCCCTCACCTACACCCTCGCCGCCGCAACAGCCCTTGCAGCCCTCTACCTCCTGACAACCCACCGCCGCCCGCCCCAACCCCCCGCCGTCTGCACCTCACCCAACAAGAGCCCCAGACCACCCACAAACCCGAACCCCCACACCAGTTCGCAGTCCCGGAACCCCCACGCCACCCGCCCCGCCACCCTCGGCCGCCGCCCCGGCTCAAGCCCCAGCTCAGCCGCGAGTCCCGCCCCACGCACCCGCCCGCGATCTGCGGCCCGCGGCGTTGCTCGGTCGTTCGCCTGGGGATCTCGGTCTGGTTCAAGCCGCAGTTCCGTCGCGGGTTCTGCCTCACGCGCTCGCCCGGGGGCTGCGGCTCCCGGCGCTGCTCGGCCGTTCAGCGCTCGATCCCGGCCCGGCCCAAGCTCCAGCCCAGGCGCGAGCTCCGCCCCGGGCGCACGTCCGAAGTCGACTGGGTCTGGGGCCAACGCTGCTCAGCCTTTCTCCAGCGGGTCTGCCTCCCACGCCGGCCGCAGGTCAGTCACGGAGCCCAATCCAGACGCCGAGGACGAGCCACCTGAGGCTAATGTCCCTCGGCCCTTGGTGGCAGCGGGCGGGCGGTTACGGAGAAGGCCATCGCGGCGGGGGTCGGTCGGGGTCATCCTTGTGTGCGTCGCGGCATCGGCAGCGGGGGTGGCCTTGCGTGCCACCGCCGTCGACACGGGGCCGGTGCGAGAGCTCGCCCGTCATGGCCGGACCGCCACCGCGGAGGCCGTGGTGACGGGCGACCCACAGGCGAAACCCGGCGACCGCCGACGGATGATCATCATTCGAGCGCGGGTGGAGGCGGTCCCGAAGGCCAAGGTGCGCGTGCCAGTGCTGCTGATCGCGGGCGATGACCGGTGGCTTCGCCTCGTCCCCAGCCAGCGAGTGCGCCTCCACGGACGGTTCGTCTCGCCCAGGGGCGCCGACCTGCTCGCCGCGGTGGTGATCGTCCGGGGGCCGCCCGCAGTTCTCGGGCCGCCGTCCACGATCCAGCGTGCCGCCGAGCATGTGCGGGCGCGGCTGCGGGACGCTTCGGCGCAGCTCCCGCCCGACCAGCGCGGCGTGCTGCCCGGCATGGTCGTCGGCGACACGTCCCTCCTTGACCCGGACCTGGCCGAAGACTTCCGAGCAGCCGGGCTCACCCACCTCCTGGTCGTCTCGGGCGCGAACCTGGCGATCGTCATCGGCGCCGTCCTCGGACTGTGCCGCCTCGCCGGCGCGGGGCGGCGGCGCGCCCCTCCCATCGCCGTCTTCGCGGTGCTCGCGTTCGTCGTCGTCGCCCGCCCGGAGCCGAGCGTCCTCAGAGCGGCCGTCATGGGCCTCATCGGCATGCTGGCGCTGTTCACCGGGCGGCGGCGCCACGGTGTGCCCGCGCTGGCCGCCGCCGTTCTCCTCCTCGTCCTGATCGACCCAGGGCTCGCCCGCTCGTACGGGTTCGCGCTGTCGGTCCTGGCGACCGCGGGCCTGCTCGTCCTGGCTCCGCCGTGGCGCGAACGGCTGGCGCGCCGGCTGCCCGGCCCTCTCGCCGACGCCCTCGCCGTCGCGGCCGCGGCCCAGGTCGCGGTGGCCCCGGTCCTGGTGATGCTGTCCGGCGAGGTGGGCGTCCTCTCGGTGTTCGCGAACCTGCTGGCCGCTCCCGCCGTCGCCCCCGCCACCCTCCTCGGCGCACTCGCCGCCGCCACCGCGCCTCTCTCGCTACCTCTCGCGCGGCTGATCGTGTGGCCCGCCGGCCTGGCCGTCGGCTGGATCATCCGCGTCGCCCGCGTCGCCGCCGACCTGCCCTACGCCACGATCCCCTGGGCCGGCGGCGGGCTCGGCGCCGCCACCCTGCTCGTCACCGCCGCGATCGCCGTCCTGATCCTGCGCAGTCGGCGGCTGCGCCTGATCGCGGCCGCCGCCATGTCCGGCATTCTCATCGCCGTCATCGCCATGCGCGTGACGGCCCCCGGCTGGCCACCGCCAGGCTGGCAACTGGTCGCCTGCGACGTCGGCCAAGGCGACGCCCTCGCCCTTTCCACGGGCCCCGGCCAGGCCGTCGTCGTGGACACCGGCCCCGACCCCGCGCTGGTCGACCGATGCCTGCGCCGCCTCCACATTTCGGACGTGCCGCTCCTCGTCCTGACCCACCCGCACGCCGACCACATCAACGGGACGTCCGGTGTCCGGCACGGCCGCGACGTCCACGCGATCCTGACGACGTCCCGCACGTCCGGCCGCGAAGCACGCCTCGCCCGCGGCCTGCCCATCCGGCCCGCGCAGGCGGGCCAGGTATGGCGCATCGGCGACCTGACACTTTCGATCCTCGCTCCGTCCGCCATCGGCCCGGCCCTCTCACCCAAGGACGACGGCGCCACGATCAACAACGCGAGCGTGGTCCTCGTCGCCCGCAGGCCGGGCTTCAGCGCCCTCCTCGCGGGTGACATCGAAGCCGACGGCCAACGAGCCCTGGAGCCGGTCGTCCCTCCCGTCCACGTCCTGAAGGTCCCTCACCACGGCTCCCGCAGCCAGGACCCGCGCTTCCTGGCCGCCGCCCACGCGTCCGTCTCCCTGATCTCGGTCGGCGAACACAACGACTACGGCCACCCGTCCACGACAACCCTCAGACTCCTGCGCCATCTCCGCACCCAGGTCCATCGCACCGATCAGGAAGGAGACATCGCCGTGGTACGCACCAGAACCGGCATAGCGACCGTCCCCAACCGCTGACCCAGAAGGGTGACCTGACCGCGAGCACCGCCACCCGGACCAGCCCGGTCCGCCTCGCAAGTGGCCGGTGCCAGATCTTCCGGCCTGCACGGTCGAGTGGATCGGCGGCGCGGGGCGGGGGCTGGGCATGGCATGCTGCAGGGGTGTCGTTTGAGCCTGTCGTCCTGGTCGTCGGTGAGGAAGAACTGCTCGTGGATCGGGCGATCGGCGATGTCGCCGCGTCGGTGCGAGCGGACGACCCGGAGGCCGAGGTGATCGACCTTGCTCCAGGTGGGCTGGAGCCGGGACGGATCGCGGAGCTGACCTCGCCGTCGCTGTTCGGCAGCGGGAAGGTGCTCGTGGTGCGGTCGGCACAGGACCTGGGGAAGGACCTGACCGCCGAGCTGCTGAAGTACGCCAAGACGCCCGCGGACGATGTGGTGCTCGTGGTCGTCCACCTAGGCGGGGCCAAGGGGAAGGCGCTGCTGGACGGGCTGGTGAAGCTCAAGGCGCGCAAGATCTCCTGCCCGAAGGTCACCAAGGTGGGTGAGCGGATCGACTTCGTCCGGGCCGAGATCCGCAGGGCGGGCGGGAAGATCTCGCCAGACGCGGCGAGGGGCCTGGTCGAGGCGGTTGGGAACGACCTGCGGGAGCTGGCGGCGGCGTGCAGCCAGCTGGTCGCCGACACCGGCGGAAAGGTCGACGACGCCGCGGTGGCCCGGTACTACCGGGGACGCGCCGAGGTCACCGGGTTCGCGGTGGCGGACAAGGCCATCGAGGGGCAGCTCGCCGATGCCCTGGAACAGCTCCGCTGGGCCCTCGCGACAGGCGTGGCGCCGGTGGTGATCGTCGGCGCGCTCGCCCAGGGCGTCCGGGGGCTGGCGAAGGTCGGCGGTGCGCCGCGCGGCGCGCGAGGCGCGGCCCTGGCGAAGGAGCTGGGGATGCCGCCCTGGAAGATCGACAAGCTGCAGAGGCAGCTGCGGGGCTGGTCGGGAGACGGCGTCGCACGGGCCCTCACGGCGATCGCCGAGGCCGACGAGCAGGTCAAGGGCGGCGCCGCCGACCCCGCCTACGCGCTGGAGAAGACCATCGCCGACATCGTCACCGCCCGCTCCCAGCGGCGCGCTTCCTAACGAGATCCAACGACCACCGATGCCACCGATGCGGCCGATGCCACCGATGCGGCCGATGCGGCCGTGGCGGCCGCGGCGCCCCCAAGCCAGGCCGACATGACGCGCGGCTCGTGCCGGGCGGTACGTGTGTAACTTGCGGCTCGTGACGTGACGCGGGGCTCGTGCGCAGAGTTTGGGATGTGCGGTTCGTGACGCGCAATCGTGACGGCGGCGGTTCGTGCGTGATGCGCGGATCATGACGCGGGGTTCGAGACGCGGGGTGTTTGTGGTGTGTAGGTCGAACGCGGAATCGTGACGGCGGGAGTTCGTGCGTGACGTGTGGTCCGTCCGTGACGTGCGGATCGTGAGGCGGAGTTTGTGATGTGTGGATGGGAACGTGGGGATCGTGTCGGCGGCGGGTCGTGCGTGGCGTGCGGTTCGTGACGCGGGGTTCGTGATGTGCGGATGGAGACGCGGGGGTTCGTGGGTGGAGATGTGAAGGCCGTGTCGGCGGCGGGTCGTGTATGTGATGTGCGGTTCGTGACGCGGGTTTGCGACGCGGGTTTGTGACGCGGAGTTTGTGATGCGTGGATGGGGACATGGGGATCGTGACGGGGAGCGGTTCGTGCGTGACGGGGTGGTTCGTGACGTGCGGATCGTAATGTGTGGGTTTCGTGACGTGCGACTCGTGGCGTGGAAGATCGTGACGGGGGGTGTGTTCATACGTGACGCGCGGATCACGACGGGATTCGTGCCTTGCGGATCGTTATGCGGGAGTTCGTGATGTGGGGATCGCGACGTGGGGATCGCGACGTGGGATCGTGTGTGACGCATGGATCGTGGCGTGCGGTTTGTGGCCATCGGCGCGGGCAGGCCGGTTTGTGGCAGGCCGGTTTGTGGCGGGCGTTGCGTGACGCGAGGTTTGTGGCGGGTGATTTGTGGCGGGCGGTGCGTGCGTGACGGGAGGTTTGTGGCGGGTGGTTTGTGATTTGGGCGGTCGTGTGTGACGCGGGTGGTTCGTGGCGTGGGGTTTGTGGCGTGCGGGTTTGACGTTGGGGTTGTGTGTGACGTGGGTGTGTCGTGATGTGGGGTTTGTGAGATGTGGGTTGGGGCGTGTGGGTTGTGAGGGGTGTGCGTGGGGTGGCCCTTGATTGGGGCTGGGCGGCGTGTGGTGGTGGGTTAGGGGTGTTCGGCTTTTGATTTCAGGCCGTTGGCTTCCATGGTGACGTAGCGGCGGGCTAGGTGGCCTGTGAAGAGGGACAGGATGGGGGCCATGGGGCCCTTTTGGTCGAGGGTCAGGTGGACGGAGACGGTGCCGTCGGGTTTGGGGACGATTTCGTGGGCGGCCGTGGTGGTGACGCCGGCGGAGCGGGATTCCCAGGTGAACGTCTTGTTCTCTTCGAATTCGGTGACCGTCCAGATGGCGGCGCGGAGTTTGGGTTGGTGGACGCGGGCTCGGCTGGAGAGGGCGATGGGCTTGTCGAGGGGTTCGACGCGGTTTATGGAGGCCGTCATGTCGGGCCAGCGTTCGACGTCCTTCAAGAGGTTCCAGACGGTTTCGGGGGTCGCGTCGATGTCGACGGAGAATTCGAAATGCACGGTGTCCTCCTCAGTGCGGTTCGGATGGCGGACAGCAGGCCGGTGACGAGGGGGTCGTCGGCGCGGTCGGGGAGGTGGAGAGCGTGGTAGGGGACGGCGGGCAGGTCGATGATCTCGCGTTTGACCAGGCCGGGAAGGGCGGTGACGCAGCCGTTGACGACCGCGAGGCCGACGCGCAGGGACACGAAGTGCAGGATGAGCGGCCAGCCTTCGGCCTCGACCGCGAGTGACCAGGGGACGTCGGCGGCGCGGAGGGCCCGTTCGAGGGTGACGCGGTGCGGGCCGGCGGGCGGTGGGACGACGAGGGCCGCGCCCGCGAGGTCGGAGAGGGTGAGGGGGGTCTTTCCGGCGAGCGGGTGATCGTCCGGCATGACCAGGACCTGCGGATAGGAGGCGAGGAGGACCGTCTCGACGTCGGCGGGCAGGACGTCCAGGACGGCGACGCCGAGGTCGGCGCGGCCGGTGCGGACGGCGGCGAGGGTCCGGGCGCGGTCGCCGTTGATGAGGCGGAGGCCGGGGTGGACGACGTCGCCGAGCAGGTAGAGGTAGGCGCCTTCGCCGGCGGCGAGGGTCGGGACGCGGGTGGGGGCGGTGCCGTGGACGTCCGCGAGGAAGGCGGTCATGCGGGCGTCGAGGTCGCGGGCGAAGCGGGCGACCTGTTCGCCGGCGGGGGTCAGGGCGAGGCGGCGTCCGTGCCGGGTGTAGAGGGGGCGGCCGAGGGCGTCGGCGAGTTTGCGCACCTTGACGTGGAGGGCGGGCTGGGAGATGTGCAGTTCCTCGGCGGCGCGGGTGAAGTTGAGGTGGTCGGCGAAGACGGCGAACGAGGCGAGCGCGTCCGTCGAGAGGCGACCGAGGTCCATAGTTGAGAACTATAGGTGGTGTTGGCGTTAATAGTTCTGCTTTAGGGGTGTGGTGCCGGAGAGTTGGGGCATGGATGGCGAACCGAGGCTCGGCGTCGATTTCGGCCGGGTCATTCACGGCGGGCTGCTGGCCCCGGGCGACGACGACACCGCGTTCCTCGGCGGGAGTTTCGAGGAGGCGCTCGCCTCACCCGCGACCGCGGGCGTGTACGAGGTGCTGCCCGGGCTGATCGAGGCGTTCGGAGGACGGGCCTGGATCATCTCGAAATGCGGGGACCGGGTGCGGAAACGGACGCTGGCCTGGCTCGACCACCACGACTTCTACGGACGGACGGGCCTGCCCAGGGAGAACGTCCGGTTCTGCAGGAAGCGGCCGGAAAAGGCGCGGCACTGCGAGGAACTCGGGATCACCCACATGATCGACGACCGGCTGGACGTCCATCGGGCCATTCGGGACCTCGTCCCGCACCGGTATTTGTTCGGGACGGCGGAAGGGCCCGAATGGGTGCGCTGCCTCCCGGACTGGAAGGCGGCCGACGAGGTCATTCTCGGAGATATTCCGGCGGGACGGAGTCGATCAGCCACACGCCGTTCGCGCTGACGCGGAATTCGTGCCCGTCGGCGGCCATCCGCCCGGCGTCGACGGTCAGGATGACGGGCTTGCCGCGGCGGGCGCCGACGCGCCGCGCCGTTTCGCGGTCGGGGGACAGGTGGACGGCGTGCCGACGCATCGGCCGCAGCCCTTCGCGCAGGATCGTTTCCAGCGAATGGCGCACGGTGCCGTGGTAGAGGAATTCCGGCGGGGGCGTCGGCGGAAGGTTCAGTTCGACCGGAATGGAATGCCCCTGGACGGCCCTGACCCGGTTCCCGTCCAGCTCGTAGCGTTTCTTGTCGTTGGCGGCGACGACGTGTTCGAGTTCGGCGCGCGTGAACGGGAATGAGTGGCGGGCGGCGGCCGCGAGCAGTTCGGCGACGTCGGCCCAGCCTTCGGCGTCGAGGGTGAGGCCGATCCGCTCGGGGCGGTGCCGCAGATGCAGGGCGAGGTATTTGGAAATTCTCGTCGCGCGGCGTTCGTCCATTGGATATGTGTCCGGGCCGGCTCCCGTGACCGGGGATGCGTCGGGCCCGCCTCCCGCGGCCGGAGATATGCGTCGGGGCCGGCAACCGTGGCCGGCCCCGTGCGTGCGCTGTGGGTGCTGTAACGCGGATCCGGCGCTGTGGCGCCGACCCGGCGTCGCGAGCGTGGCCCGGCGTCGCGGGCGCCGGCCCGTCGCCCGAGTGCGGGCCTGGGCGGCGCCGGGCGCGGGCGTCTGCCCGGCTCTACTTGGCCTGGAGGGCGGCGGCGCGCTTGGCGATCGCCGACTTGCGGTTGGCGGCCTGGTTCTTGTGGATGACGCCCTTGCTGACGGCCTTGTCCAGCTTGCGCGCGGCGTGGCGCTGGGCGGCGACGGCGTCGTCGACCTTGCCGGCGTCGGCGGCCTCGCGGAACTTGCGGATCGCCGTCTTCAGCTCCGACTTGACGGCCTTGTTGCGCAGGCGCGCCTTCTCGTTCTGCTTGTTGCGCTTGATCTGGGACTTGATGTTTGCCACGTCGTAGTGCCTCAGCTTGGTCGCGATAAGTCGCCTGCTCGTCCGCAGGCCCTGACGAATGTCTGAACGGGGGCGGGACGGTGCCCCGAGGCACGACGCTACGCCACACGCAGTCGCACAGCCTACCAATCACCGGGGCCCGGCCCAAACCAGACCGTGCACGGAGCATCAAGCCCGGCGTGGGACCATGGGGGTACACATCCATGTCCACCAGTTGAGTTTGCGAACGGACCCCGGTGCGAGCGCCTGAGCCTGACAAGACCGATCCCGCGATCATCCGCAACTTCTGCATCATCGCGCACATCGACCATGGCAAGTCGACCCTGGCGGACCGGATGCTGCAGCTGACCGGCGTGGTCGAGGAGCGCCAGATGCGCGCCCAGTACCTCGACCGGATGGACATCGAGCGCGAGCGCGGCATCACGATCAAGAGCCAGGCCGTCCGGCTGCCGTGGACGTCCGGCGGCGTCGACCACGTCCTCAACCTGATCGACACGCCGGGGCACGTCGACTTCTCCTACGAGGTGTCGCGGTCGCTCGCGGCGTGCGAGGGCGCCGTCCTGCTGGTGGACGCGGCGCAGGGCATCGAGGCGCAGACGCTGGCGAACCTGTACCTGGCCCTTGAGGCGGATCTGCACCTGATCCCCGTCCTCAACAAGATCGACCTGCCGGCGGCGCAGCCGGACAAGTACGCCGAGGAGCTCGCCGGGATCATCGGCTGCGACCCGTCGGACGTGCTGCGCGTGTCGGGCAAGACGGGCGAGGGCGTCCGCGAGCTGCTCGACAAGATCGTCGAGGAGGTGCCGGCGCCGGTCGGCGACCCCGACGGCCCGGCCCGTGCGCTCATCTTCGACTCGGTGTACGACACGTACCGCGGCGTCGTCACCTACGTCCGGATCATCGACGGGCATCTGTCGCGGCGCGAGAAGAGCCTGATGATGTCGACCGGGACGGCGCACGAGACCCTGGAGGTCGGCGTGATCTCCCCGGAGCCGGTGTCCGTGCAGGGGCTCGGCGTGGGCGAGGTCGGCTACCTGATCACCGGGGTGAAGGACGTCCGGCAGGCCAGGGTCGGCGACACCGTGACCGGCGCGTCCCGGCGGGCGCCCGAGGCGCTCGGCGGCTACCGCGACCCGAAGCCGATGGTGTTCTCCGGCCTGTACCCGGTGGACGGCGACCAGTACCCCGAGCTGCGGGACGCGCTCGACAAGCTGCAGCTGAACGACGCCGCGCTCGTGTACGAGCCGGAGACGTCGGCGGCGCTCGGGTTCGGGTTCCGCTGCGGGTTCCTCGGGCTGCTGCACATGGAGATCGTCCGGGAGCGGCTGGAGCGCGAGTCCGGCCTGTCGCTGATCTCGACCGCGCCGAACGTGGTGTACCGCGTGGCGATGGAGGACGGGACGGAGCACACCGTCACCAACCCCAGCGAGTTCCCCGAGGGCAAGATCGCCGCGGTGTACGAGCCGGTGGTGAAGGCGACGCTGCTGTCCCCGTCCGAGCACATCGGCGCGATCATGGAGCTGTGCCAGGGCCGGCGCGGGGTGCTGCTCGGCATGGACTACCTGTCGGAGGACCGCGTCGAGATCCGCTACACGCTGCCCCTCGCCGAGATCATCTTCGACTTCTTCGACCAGCTGAAGTCGAAGACCCGCGGGTACGCGTCGCTGGACTACGAGCCGAGCGGGGAGCAGGAGTCCGAGCTGGTGAAGGTCGACATCCTGTTGCAGGGCGAGTCGGTGGACGCGTTCAGCCAGATCGTCCACCGGGACAAGGCGCGTGAGTACGGGCTGATGATGACGTCCAAGCTCAAGGAGCTGATCCCGCGCCAGCAGTACGAGGTGCCCATCCAGGCCGCGATCGGCGCGCGCATCATCGCCCGGGAGAACATCCGCGCGATCCGCAAGGATGTCCTCGCGAAGTGCTACGGCGGCGACATCTCCCGCAAGCGCAAGCTGCTGGAGAAGCAGAAGGAGGGCAAGAAGCGGATGAAGACCATCGGGCGGGTGGACGTCCCGCAGGAGGCTTTCGTCGCGGCGCTGTCCACCGGTGGCGGCGAGCCCACCGACAAGGGCAGGAAGTAGCCTCCCGCCCCGCGTCGGGTCTATTTCTTCAGCAGGGGCCAGGCCACGGCGGACGGGACGCGGCGGAACTCGCCGCGGTTGGCGGCCCGTCCGGCGTAGACGAGGAAGAACATCACGACGGCCGTGAAGAGCAGCGGCACCCAGATGAGCAGCTCGACGGCCAGCGACAGCAGTCCGAAGACGAACCAGACGGCGATGGCGGCCAGGCTCATGTTGAGGCCCTGTACCGCGTGCTTGCGCGCGAAGGGCGAGCGTGCCTTGCCGACGTAGACGACCGCCGGTGCGATGGCGCTGACGAGGAACTGGCCCACGTACGCCATGAGCGACCACGTTCGCTCGTCGTCGGTGACGGGACCGAAGTGGCCGGGCAGCTGGGCGGTGTGACCGCCCAGCGGCTGCTGAGGTTGCTGGGGCTGCTGCTGCCAGGGGCCCGGGCCACCGGGCTGGCCCCCTCCGGGCTGCTGGTACGGGGGCTGCTGCGGCGGGGGCTGATGTTGTGGCTGCTGAGGTTGCTGCCACATGTTTCCGGGCTGTTGCCAGGGGGCCTGCTGTTGCCGTTCGGGCTGCTGCCCGTGGCCGGGCGACGGGGGAGGCCCGTAGGCCATGGCGGACGTCCTCTCCTAGTTCGCTACGCGTTCGCTGTGCGACCTATTGGCAGAAGTGTATGACTCCTTGGACGCGCCCGGAGTTCGCAAGGGTTCCCGCCTACACCCGGCCCATAGCCGTTTCACGCCACGGGCCGGATGCCGAGGGAAGGGTCAGGGACGCCACACCACGGCGGACGGCTCGTCCCGCGTGACCGTCACCGAACCCTTCCATTCGACGGACGAAGGCTGCGGCAGATATGCGTCGTCCAGGAAGAACCCTCGGTTGATGGACGTGACCGTGGCCGGTGCGCCATTGTCCCCGGCCCCGGTCGGACGGCGAAGAGCCTCGATCGACGCGATATCGGAGACCGTCGTCCCTTCCGGCAGTTCGACGGTGGTGGCGACGGCGCCGTCCCGGTCGATCGACCAGGTCGGCTGGTCGTGGTCGGAGCGGTAGAGCGTCGACGGGTCGCGCTTGAGCCGGACGCCGAGCGCCACGCCCGGAACCGAACCGGACCCTGTCGGGGCGCCCGTCTTCTTGGCGAACTCGACGAAGAGGTAGGTGCGCTGGTCGCCGACCTCGCGTGTCGCCGGGTCGGACGGCTTCTCGATCTTCCCTTCGCGGGCCATCTCCTGTGCCGCGATCCGGTACGTCCACGGCTCGCGGTCCATGACGACCTCGCGGGCGCGTCCGTCCGGGCGCGTCCTGGAGGCGTCGAGGAGGAAGCGCAGCGGCGCGCCCGGTGAGATCACGTCGCACATGTTGTTGTTGGACGTGCAGGTCTGCAGCACCGGATGGTCGCCTTCGTGGCGTCCCCGGAACTTGAGCGTCATGTGCGCCGGAGCCTGGTAGACGGCGGTGTCGTCGACGCGCTTCCCGGACTCGTCCACCTCGACGCGGTAGATCCATTCGATGTCGGTCGTCCGGCCCCAGCGGGCCATCAGCGCGGGCGAGTCGGTGCCGCCGTCCTCGTTGCTCCAGATCACCGAGTACTCGATGATCCGGTGGCCGGGCGCGGCGGCGGGCCGCGTCTCGTGCCAGGCGACGAGCGGGGTGTCGGTGGCGGCGTTCTGGTACGGGTCGCCGAGCGGCCATCCCGTCCGTCCGACGACGATGGGCGCGTGGCGCAGCGCGACCGCGTCGGCCTCCGGCACCCGTACGCGGGCGCTCCGGAGCGTGACACGGCGGGCGTCGGGCGCGCTGCCCTTCGCGAACCGCAGCGTCACCTCGTGCTTGCCGGACCGCACCTGCCCGAGGCCGAGGCTCCGGGACACCGGCTCGGACGACGGGACGACGAGGTCGGTCACGTGGCGTCCGTCCACCGAGATCGACACGACGGCGGACTCCGCGCCCTTCCGGGCCCAGGAGACGCCCGGTGCGGCGGCGGCGAAGGAGATCACGGCCTCCCCGTCCCGCGGTGCGGTGAACCGCAGCGACTTCGCGGGCCCGCCGCGATGGACGTTGATCACGCCGCCGGCCTGGGCGGACGCGGGGGAGGCGGAGAGAACGAGTGGAGCGCCGACCAGAGCGGCGCCGGTCAACGCGAACACGGCATGACGCGCACGGCTTCTCATGATCAGCGAAGCTAGACCGCCCGCATTGCGTCCCGGTGACGGCCGTGTTGATAGGTCATGCATTCCTCCGCGCCCGGCACGCTGATCACTGACGCGCCGACCGCGACCGCCACCGCAACCATGCGACGACCTCGATCGTCGCGATCGCGTCCGGAGGCAGGTTTCGAGCTTGCGAGAAACCTGATCGCGCAGCGAGCCGCCAGGCGAGTCGGAGCGATGCAGCGATCGCACCGCGTTTCTTGACGATGGAGGCCCGCCAGGGCCGAAGGAGGAGAGAAACGCCGGGAGCACGGTACACGTCGGTACGGTCGGGCGGGTACCGTGCCGATCAACCGACTGTGCCGATCACAGACATGGCCGATCTCCGGAGGCAGTGTGACCGACCCCGAGCAGGTACTGCGTTCTGCGAAGGAGCGGGAGACGGTGAACGGCGCCGTCCGCGCGCTGCGGTCCGCCGCCCCGTCCGGATGGGAGCGGCTCGACTTCGAGTTCCGCGCGACGGTCGGGATCGACAGCGCGTCCCTGGAGGTCGAGGGCCAGGACGGCGAGCGCCGCACCGCCATGCCGCCCGGTCAGGCCGTCGGGAAGATGGACGAGCTGCGCCGCGTCATGTACCGCGACGGCAAGGGCGCCTGGTTCACGGCCCGGCTCCAGGTCGAGCGCTCGGGCCGCTTCAGCGCCGAGTTCGACTACGACGGCGAGCCCGACTTCACGCCGCCTCTCACGTCGTCCGCCTACGCCATGGACCTCGACCGCTTTCCCCGCTCGGACGATCACATCCCCAAGTGGCTCCGCGAGAAGCTCAGCGACGCCTGACCGGCCCCCACCCGGCCCAGGCAGCCGCGTAGGCAGGGCAGACTTGAGGCGTGCCCTCGACGCTTCCTGACGGCGAACCCGTACCCGCGGACGGTGCGCTGCCCAGCCGCGCCCTCGAAGGCCTTGGGACGCGGCCGTTCGCCTTCTACGTGCACGTGCCGTTCTGTGTGACGCGCTGCGGGTACTGCGATTTCAACACGTACACGGCGACGGAGCTCGGGCCGGGGGCGAGCCGCGACTCGTACGCCGAAACTGCCATCGCGGAGGTACGGATGGCCCGGCGGGTGCTGGGCGACGACGTGGACCTGCCCGTCGAGACGGTTTTCGTAGGCGGCGGCACTCCGACGCTGTTGCCGCCCGACGATCTGGGGCGCGTCCTGGCCGCCATCGACGCGGAGTTCGGGCTGGCACCGGGCGCGGAGGTCACGACTGAAGCCAACCCGGAGTCGGTGGACGAAAGGTACGTGGGCCGGCTGCGGGAAGTCGGTTTCACGCGCGTCTCGTACGGCATGCAGAGCGCGCGCGAGCACGTCCTGGCCGTCCTGGAACGGGCGCATACGCCGGGACGCGTCCCGCAGGTGGTCGAGTGGACGCGCAGGGCAGGGTTCGAGCACATCAACCTCGACCTCATCTACGGGACGCCAGGAGAGACCGACGACGACTGGCGGGCCTCCCTGGAAGCCGCTCTGAACACGGAGCCCGACCACGTGTCGGCGTACGCGCTCATCGTCGAGGACGGCACGCGCCTGGCCGCGCAAGTGCGGCGCGGCGAACTGACGGCGCCCGACGACGACGCCATGGCCGACCGCTACCTCATCGCGGACGAGCTGCTGACCGCGCAAGGCCTGCACTGGTACGAGATCTCCAACTGGGCCGCCGATCCCACCGCCGTCTGCCGCCACAACATGCTGTATTGGACGGGAGCCGACTGGTGGGGCGTCGGGCCGGGCGCGCACAGCCACGTCGGCGGCACCCGCTGGTGGAACGTCAAACACCCCGCCGCCTACGCTGCCCGCCTCGCCGAAGCCAGAAGCCCCGCACACGCCCGTGAGGTCCTGGACGACGACGACCGGCGCATCGAACGCATCATGCTGGAACTGCGACTCGCCAAGGGTTGCCCCACCACCCTGCTGGACGACAAGGCCACCCGCAGAGCGATCGACGACGGCCTACTCGAACCCACCCCCTACGAACAAGGCCGGGCAGTACTCACCCTGCACGGACGCCTCCTAGCCGACGCCGTCGTCCGCGCCCTGACCTGACCCGGACCAACCCCAGAACCGGACCTGGACCAACCCCAGAACCGGACTTGGACCAACTCCAGAACCGGACTTGGACCAATCCTCAGGACAGGACTTGGACCAAACCCCAGCCGGGGCCACGGGTCGTGCGGCCGGAGGCGCCCAGCGCCGGAGGTCGCACGACCCGACGGGCGGAGGACCGTTTCCCGAGACGCGCCAGCGGCTCGGGAAACGGTTCACCGCCCGCTGACGGGGGTTCCAGGGGGTCGCCCCCCTGGGCTAACACGTCACGAAATCTATGAGTTCTTCCACGCGGCCTAGGAGCGCAGGCTCCAGGTCCGTGTAGGTGTTGACCGACCCCAGGATGCGTTTCCACGCCGCGCCCGTGTCGTCGTCCCAGCCGAGCTCGGCGACCACGCCTTCCTTCCACGGGATGCCGCGCGGGACGCGCGGCCAGGCGCGGATGCCGACCGACGCGGGCTTGACGGCCTCCCAGATGTCGATGAACGGATGCCCGGTGACCAGGACGTGCGGCGACGAGATCCGCGCCGCGATCCGGGACTCCTTGGAGCCGGGCACGAGATGGTCGACGAGGACGCCGAGGCGGCGGTCGTCGTCCGGGCCGAACTCCTCGACGATGGCGGGCAGGTCGTCCACGCCTTCGAGGTACTCCACGACGACGCCCTCGACCCGCAGGTCGTGGCCCCAGATCTTCTCGACCAGCTCGGCGTCGTGGACGCCCTCCACGTAGATGCGGCTCTCCTTGGCCACCTGAGCCCGCAGCCCTTGGACGGCCACGGAGCCGGACGCGGACCGCATCGGCCCGCTGGGCGCCGCGCTGGGCCGGACGAGCGTGACGGGCTTGCCGTCGATGAGGAAACCGGACTTGGTCAGCGGGAACACCCGCCGCTTGCCGAACCGGTCCTCCAGGGTGACGCCGAACTTGTCGCAGCCGACGACGGCGCCGCAGAAGCCACTGTCGGGGTCCTCGGCGACCAGCCCCGGTTCGGCCGGGACCTCCGGGATCTGGCCCTTCCGGGGCCTGCGCCAGTCGCCGGCCAGCACGTCGTTTCCGTATTTCTTACTCCGCACGGGTCCGCACATTAACCCGGCGAGGCGTCCACCCGGCGTCGTCCCTCGTCCCTCGGCGTGGCGCGTCCGGCGATCGCCGGGGTCCTCCGTTTCCGGGGCGGGCGCGTCCTACGGGAATGGGAGGCCGTGTCCGGAACGGATAGGATCGCGCAGCCGTGCGGCGAGCACCCGCGGGCACTCCAGAGTGGGGTCTCCGGGCCGTACACTTGGCACTCGGGAGTAAGGAGTGCCAGCGGCGTGGGGGCGCCGGCGGCACGGGCCCGGCGGGACGAAGGAGGTGACCAGGTGCTGGACGACCGGAAGCTCGCGGTCCTGCGCGCCATCGTGGAGGACTTCGTCTCCACCAACGAGCCGGTGGGCTCGAAGGCCCTGGCGGACCGGCACAACCTCGGCGTGTCCCCGGCCACCATCCGCAACGACATGGCGGTGCTGGAGGAGCAGGGGTACATCACCCAGCCGCACACCAGCGCCGGACGCGTCCCCACCGACAAGGGCTACCGGCTGTTCGTCGACCGGCTGTCCACGATCAAGCCGCTGTCGATCGCGGAGCGCCGCGCGATCGAGACGTTCCTGTCCGGCGCGTACGACCTCGACGACGTCGTCGGCCGGACGGTGCGGCTGCTCGCGCAGCTCACCCGGCAGGTCGCCGTCGTGCAGTACCCGTCGCTGACGCGCTCGTCGGTGCGGCACGTGGAGCTGGTCCCGGTCGCCGAGGGACGGCTGCTGCTCGTCCTGATCACCAACACCGGACGGGTGGAGCAGCGGGTCATCGAGTCCGGCGGCTCGGTGTCGGAGGAATCCATCGGGCACCTGCGGGCGTTGCTCAACACGTGCCTCGACGGGCTGGGCCTCGGCGACGTGCCGACCGCGGTCGCGGACCTGCCCGACAAGGTGGGCCCGGACGAGCGGCCGCTCGCGGCGGCGGTGCTGTCGGTGCTGCTGGAGACGCTCGTCGAGAAGCACGAGGAGAAGATCGTCTTCGCCGGTGCGGCCAACCTCGCCGCGGTGGACTTCTCGGCGAGCCTGAGGGAGGTTCTCGTGGCGCTCGAAGAGCAGGTGGTGCTGATGCGGCTGCTCGGCGAGACGGGCGACTCCTCTAAAGTTACGGTGCGGATCGGCACCGAGAACCCCGATCTGGGGCTCCGGTCGACCTCGGTCGTCGCCGCCGACTACGGCGTGGGCGACCTCACCCTGGCCCGGCTGGGAGTGCTCGGGCCTACACGCATGGATTACCCCAGCACGATGGGAGCGGTACGGGCAGTGGCACGCTACGTGGGACAGATCCTGGCGGGGTCGTAAGTGGCCAACGACTATTACGCGACCCTGGGCGTCCGGCGGGACGCCAGCGCCGACGAGGTCAAGAGGGCCTATCGCCGGCTCGCGCGGGAGCTCCACCCGGACGTCAACCCGGATCCGGAGACCCAGGACAGGTTCAAGGAGATCACCCAGGCGTACGAGGTCCTCTCCGACCCGAAGAAGCGGGAGATGTACGACCTGGGCGCGGACCCGTTCGCCCCCGGCGGCGGGGCGGGCGCGGGCGGCTTCGGCGGCGCCGGGTTCCCGTTCAGCGACATCATGGACGCGTTCTTCGGGACGGCGACGGCGCGCGGCCCCCGGTCGCGGGCGCGGCGCGGCCGGAACGCGACGCTGCGGGTGGAGCTCGACCTGAACGAGACCGCCTTCGGCACGACCCGGGAGCTGTCCATCGACACGGCCGTCGCCTGCACCGGCTGCGACGGGTCGGGCTGCGCGCCCGGCACCCACCCGGACACGTGCGAGACGTGCCACGGCCGCGGCGAGGTGCAGCAGGTCCAGCGGTCGTTCCTCGGCCAGGTCATGACGGCCCGGCCGTGCCCGGCGTGCGGTGGGTTCGGCTCGGTGATCCGCAACCCGTGCCCCGAGTGCTCGGGCGACGGCCGCGTCCGCACCCGCCGGACCGTCAAGGTCAAGATCCCGGCGGGCGTGGAGAACGGCATCCACATCCAGCTCGCCGGGGAGGGCGAGGTCGGCCCGGGCGGCGGCCCGCCGGGCGACCTGTTCCTGGAGATCGTGGAGAAGCCGCACGCGATCTTCGAGCGGGAGGGCGACGACCTGCACTGCACGGTCGAGATCCCGATGACGGCGGCGGCGCTCGGCACCAGCGTCACCATCGAGACCCTGGACGCCGCCGAGAGCATCGACATCAAGCCAGGCACGCAGTCCGGGCAGGTCATCACGCTGTACAACCGGGGCGTCCGGCACCTCAACGAGAGCGGGCGCGGCGACCTGATGATCCACGTGAACGTGGAGACGCCGAACCGGCTCGACGAGGAGCAGGAGGAACTGCTGCGGCAGCTCGCCGCGCTGCGCGGCGAGGAACGTCCGCCGGGCAAGTTCGCGCCGGGGCAGCGCGGCATGTTCTCCCGCCTCAAGGACGTCTTCAACCAGCACTGAAGAGCAGCGGCGGCGGCCTACGAGGAAGGCCGCCGCGGCACCTCGGAGCGTGGTGACTAGGGGGTGGGGCGCGCATGAGCCCGCCGGTGTTCCTCGCCGCGACGGACGCGCTGGAACGCGGCAGCGTCGTCCTCGACGGCCCCGAGGGGCGGCACGCCGCGACGGTGCGGCGGCTGCGGCCCGGCGAGCGCGTCGACCTCACCGACGGCGCGGGCCTCCTCGCCGAATGCGTCGTAGCCGACGCGGGCCGCGCGTCCCTCACGCTGGACGTGCTGGCCCGGCGCCGGCAGCCGCCGCCCTCGCCCCGCATCGTGGTCGTCCAGGCGCTCCCGAAGGGCGACAGGGGCGAGCTGGCCGTCGAGACGATGACCGAGGCCGGCGTGGACGAGATCGTCCCGTGGTCGGCGGCGCGGTGCGTCACGCAGTGGCGTCCCGAGCGCCGCGAGAAGGCCCTCGGACGCTGGCGCGGCGCCGCCCGCGAGGCCGGCAAGCAGGCGCGGCGCAGCCGCCTCCCGGAGGTCGCCGGGCTGGCGTCCACCGGTGACGTGGCCGGACGGGTCGCCGCGGCGTCCCTCGCGCTCGTGCTGCACGAGGACGCCGACGCGCCCCTCAGCGCCGTGGAGCCGCCCGCGGAGGGCGACATCGTGGTCGTGGTGGGTCCCGAGGGCGGGATCACGGAGGAGGAGCTTGAGCGCCTCGCCGGGGCGGGCGGGCGTCCCACCCGGCTCGGGCCGACCGTGCTGCGGACGTCGACGGCCGGGGTGGCGGCGGCCGCCGTCCTCCTGGCGAAGACCGGCCGCTGGTGAAACCGCGAGTCCGCCGGTGAGGGCGGGGAGTCGGTGAGGGCGGGCCGACGCGCCGTCCGTCAGGAGCCGCCCGCGGAACCGGTGTCCTGCCCGGAGGTCCGCGCGGACTCGTCCGTGACGGACGGCGTCGGCTCGTCGGTGGGGTCCGGGTCCGGGGTGGACGTCGTCGGCGTCGGCGACGTGGTCGGCGTCTCCGACGGCGACTGGCCCGGGCACGGCGTGGTCGACGGCACGGGCGTGGTCTCAGCGCCCGGCGAGGCGGACGCGGTGGGGGTGCCCTGCGGCGGCCGCGGGATGCGGCAGGCCGATATCCCCTGCGAGGTGGTGGCGCTGGGCGACGCCGAGGCGCTCGGGTCGCCCGACGGGTCGCCGCCCGGGGACGACGGGTCGGGGAACTGCGGGTCGCCGCCCGCGCCGGTGCGCTCCCCGTCGCCGGGGTTCTGCCCGCCGTCGGCCGGCCCGTTGTTGCCGACCGACTGCTGGATGAAGTCGAAGGTCTGCGGCGCGGTCACGCCCAGCCCGGCGATCACCACGGCGGCCGCCACGGCGAGGACGGGACGCGCCCAGTTGACGGTGAACCGGTCGAAGCCGAGCCCGTAGCGGGCGAGGCCGAACCGGCCGAGACCGAAACGGCGGCCGTTGCCGTCGGTGATGCGAGCCCGGATGTGCTCCAGGCCGTCGCCTGCCGGGTTGACCGTCTCCGCCTCCGCGTGCAGGGCGCGGCGGAGGATCTCGCCGTGCTCGTCGTCGGGGTCGGTGGTCATGAGAATTGCTCCAGGACGTTGCGTAGCGCGGTCATACCACGCGCCGTGTGGCTTTTCACGGCGCCGCGGGAGATGCCCATGGAGTTGGCGATCTCCGCTTCGGACAGGTCGGCGTAGTAGCGCAGGACGAGCGCCTCCCGCTGGCGGGCGGGCAGCCGGGACAGCGCGTCGATGACCGCCGAGCGTTCCAGCTCCCCGATCGCCCCGGCCTCCGCGCTCGGCGCGTCGGGCAGGCCCTTCGGGGCGTACTTCTCGACGACGGCGCGGTGCCGGAGCACCGATCGCGACCGGTTGACCACTGACTGGCGCAGGTAGGACAGGGCCTTGTCCGGGTCGCGCAGGCGCCGCCAGCCGCCGTGCATCGCGACGAACGCGTCCTGGACGACCTCCTCGGCCGTCCCCGCGTCCCGGACGAGCATGGCTGCGAGCCGCACCAGCGAGCGGTAGTTGGCGCTGTAGAGCGCCGTCACCGCCTGGTCGGCGTCCCAGGCGACGGCCACCGCGCCCGCCGTGCCCCTGGCCACGAGGGTCTCGGTCACGTCAGTGGGACGCGTACCCTCGTCGCCCGGTTTACGAAAGGGCATGTCCTGGTTTGCCTCGGTCACCTATCCGCCGCCTTTGCCGTCCCCCGGCCGTCCATTCGGACGGTTCTGCGGAGCGGCGTGGACCGGGCGCTTCCGTGCCCGGTCCAGGCGCGCCGCAGTGCCTGCCGCCAAGCCTCAGGCCTGTCGCCAGACGCCGCGAACCGGGGGGTACGCCTTGAGGTGACAACCTTAACCACTGGGCGGTCGTCCTGCCGCCCGCCACGGAAGGTTGATCGGCTGAAACCCTATCCAGTACGCGACGGTGCGGCCATGCCCGCGATGGTCTCGATAGGATTCCGGCGCGGTCACGGTGCGTCTGCGAGGGGATACGGCCGCCTGCGAGGGGAGACACAGTGACGGACTGCCTGTTCTGCAAGATCGTTTCCGGGGACGTGCCCGCGAAGATCGTCCGCGAGTCGGCGGGCGCGGTGGCGTTCCGCGACATCAACCCGCAGGCGCCGACGCACGTGCTGGTCATCCCGCGTGACCACCATCCGACGGTCGGTGAGCTCGCCGCGTCGGACGCCGAGCTCCTCGCCGAGCTGGTGCGCGAGGCCCACCAGGTCGCCGTCGACGACGGCATCGCCGAGAGCGGATACCGGGTCGTGTTCAACACCGGCGCGCAGGCCGGCCAGACCGTGTTCCACGTGCACGCGCACGTTCTCGGCGGGCGTGGCCTGAACTGGCCGCCCGGCTGAGGCCGCCGCCGTCCTCGCCCTCGTTTCCCCCCTTGCTCCCTGGCCCTGCTCGTCGCCTGCCCTGACCGGCGTGTTCCGTACTCGCCGTCCCTCCCGGCGGACGACGTCCCCGCCACGCGGAAAATCCATCCGCGTCGTGTCGGGGGCGGCCAGTACGATGGAACCGACACACCTGGACACCCGGAGCAGACAGAAGGCAGGTCAGAGAGGCCGTAAGGCCCGGCTGATGGTCGAATCAACTCACACGAGGTCAACCCCCACCTCCACCCGGACGGGACGCGGCGACCGGGGCGGCCCGCACTCCCAGATCAAGATCGTGGTGCCGGACGACCATTCGATGGTGAGCCTGCTCGGCTCCCGGGACGAGCTGCTCCACGCGATCGAGCACGCGTTCGGCGACGACATCGACATCCACGTCCGCGGCAACGAGATCACCGTGACCGGCCCGGAGACCGAGACCGACCTGGTCTCGCGGCTGTTCACCGAGATGCTCGAACTGCTGAAGGGCGGCACGCAGCTCACCCCGGACGCCGTCGAGCGCAGCCTGGCGATGCTGCGCGGCGAGTCCGGCGCGCGTCCCGCCGAGGTCCTCACGCTGGACGTGCTGTCCAGCCGCGGCCGGACGATCCGCCCGAAGACCCTGAACCAGCGCCGCTACGTCGACGCGATCGACAAGCACACGATCGTGTTCGGGATCGGCCCCGCCGGTACGGGCAAGACGTACCTGGCAATGGCCAAGGCCGTCCGCGCGCTGCAGGACAAGGACGTCAACCGGATCATCCTGACGCGCCCCGCCGTGGAGGCGGGGGAGCGGCTCGGGTTCCTGCCGGGAACGCTCTACGAGAAGATCGACCCGTACCTGCGGCCGCTGTACGACGCGCTGCACGACATGGTCGACCCCGACTCGATCCCGCGCCTGATGGCCGCCGGCACCATCGAGGTCGCCCCCCTCGCCTACATGCGCGGGCGGACGCTCAACGACTCGTTCATCATCCTGGACGAGGCGCAGAACACCTCGCCCGAGCAGATGAAGATGTTCCTCACCCGGCTCGGGTTCGGCTCGAAGGTCGTGGTGACCGGCGACGTCACCCAGGTCGACCTGCCGAACGGGCAGCTCAGCGGCCTGCGCGTCGTCCAGGACATCCTCGACGGCGTCGAGGACATCCACTTCTGCCGGCTCGACAGCCGCGACGTCGTCCGGCACCGGCTGGTCACCGACATCGTCGACGCCTACAACCGCTACGACGAGTCGCGCGTCCCGCAGATCAAGCAGGGCGCGGCGGCCCGGGGCGGGTCCCGCAAGCGGAGGCGGTAGTGAGCATCGAGGTGCTGAACGAGTCGGGCGTCCCGGTCGACGAGAAGACCATCGCGGGGCTGTCCCGGCACGTCCTGGACGGCATGCGCGTCCATCCGCTCGCGGAGCTGTCGGTGCTGCTGGTCGACGAGGCCGCGATGGCCGAGCTGCACGAGAAGTGGATGGACGAGCCCGGCCCCACCGACGTGCTGTCGTTCCCGATGGACGAGCTGCGCCCCGGCCACCTGTCCGGCGGCGCCGACGAGGACGGCGAGGCCGACCCGGGGCTGCTCGGCGACGTCGTCCTGTGCCCGGCGGTCGCCGAGAAGCAGGCGCGCGAGGCCGGGCACAGCACCGAGGACGAGCTGGAGCTGCTGTGCGCGCACGGCATCCTGCACCTCCTCGGCTACGACCACGCCGAGCCGGAGGAGCACAAGGAGATGTTCGGCCTGCAGGCCGAGCTCCTGACCTCCTGGCGGGAGAAACGCGGCAGGTGATGAGCACCGCGCAGGCGTGGCTGTCGGCCCTCGCGGTGGGCCTGGTCCTCATGGCGGGCCTGCTGGCCGGCGCGGAGGCGGCGCTCGCGCGGGTGTCCCGCGTCACCGTCGAGGAGGTCGTCCGGGAGGGGCGGCGCGGGGCGAAGAGGCTGGCCGAGGTCGTCGCCGACCCGGCCCGCTACGTCAACATGGTGCTGCTGCTGCGCATCGGCTGCGAGCTGGTCGCCACCGTGATCGTCGCCGACCTGTGCATCTCCTGGCTGGACGAGACGTGGCGCGCCTACGTCACCGCCGCCGCGATCATGATCGTGGTGAGCTATGTGGTGATCGGGGTCGGGCCCCGCACGCTCGGCATCCAGCACGCCGACCGGGTCGCGCTGGCGGGCGCCGCCGTGATCCACCCCGTGACGCGGGTGTTCGGGCCGCTGCCGCGCCTGCTGATCCTGCTCGGCAACGCCCTCACTCCGGGCAAGGGGTTCCGGGAGGGGCCGTTCGCGTCCGAGGCGGAGCTGCGCGACCTGGTCGACCTCGCCGAGCAGCGCAGCCTGATCGAGCCCGACGAGCGGGAGATGATCCACTCGGTGTTCGAGCTGGGCGACACCCTCGTCCGCGAGGTGATGGTGCCGCGCACCGACATCGTGTTCATCGAGCGCGGCAAGACGCTCCGGCAGGCGATGTCGCTGGCGCTGCGCAGCGGCTTCTCCCGTATTCCCGTCGTGGGCGAGAACGAGGACGACGTCGTCGGCATCGCCTACCTGAAGGACGTCGTCCGCCGCAGCCAGGAGCACCGCGAGGGCGAGGCGACGGAGACGGTCGACTCCGTCATGCGGCCCGCGACGTACGTGCCGGACAGCAAGCCGATCGACGAGCTGCTCCGCGAGATGCAGGCCCGCCGCATCCACCAGGCGATCGTCATCGACGAGTACGGCGGCACCGCGGGCCTCGTCACCATCGAGGACATCCTGGAGGAGATCGTCGGCGAGATCACCGACGAGTATGACCGGGAGACCCCGCCGGTCACCTGGCTGTCCGACGGCGCCGCCCGCGTCACCGCGCGCCTCCCCGTCGAGGACCTCGCCGAGCTGTTCGACGTCGAGATGGACGTCGAGGAGGTCGAGACCGTCGGCGGCCTGCTCGCCCATGCGCTCGGCCGCGTCCCGATCGAGGGCTCCACCGCCGAGGTCGGCACCGGCGACGGCGGCCCCGTCCTGTCCATGAAGGCCGAGACGATAGCGGGCCGCCGCAACCGCGTAGGCACTGTGCTAGTCCGGGTGGGCGACCCCCCGGACCCCCCGTCACGAGCCGGTCGATCCTCACGCCACGGCTCGGGTTCGTCGTGACCGTGCGGGTGGTGTCGTGGCGCTGCGGTCGCCCGGCTCGGCGGGCCGTGCGACCTCCGGCGCTGGGCGCCTCCGGCCGCACGACCCGTGGCCCCGGCTGAGGTCCGGTCCACGAAAGGTGGATCTGGCTCGTCCAGGATTTCCTAGTCGAGGGTCTTTTTGAGGGTGCCGTTCGGGGCGGCTATCAGGACGGGGGCCTGGGGGCCGAGGTCGCGGACGGCGGTGACGTCGGACGGGTCCGGGGCGTCGGCCCGGGTCACGACGGCGGCGGCCTCCAGGTCTTCGGCGCCGCTGGACACGGCCATCGCCACGGCCACCTTGAGGGCCGAAATCTTGAGGGACGGCAGGTCGACGCTCGTGGCGGCGTAGGTGCGGCCCGTCTCGTCGCGCACGGCGGCGCCCTCGGCGGCGTCCGTACGGGCCCTCGCCGACCTGGCCAGGGTGATGATCTTCGCGTCCTCGGCGTTCAGCTCGGTCACGTCCCCAAGCGTACGGGCAGCGCGGGTGGCGCCTCGCAAGTGAGTGGCAAGTGGGTGGCAAGAGCGGCGCGCGATCCTCGGGACGGTCGGACAGTGCTGTCCGGATAAACGCCGTCTGGGGGAGAAGAGATGTCCCGTCTGCTTTACCGCTTGGGCAAGGCCGCGGCCTTGCGTCCATGGCGGTTCATCGCCGCCTGGCTGGTGCTCATCGGCGTGGTGGCCGGTCTCGCGGGTACCGCGGGTGGCGCGCTGCACGACAACTACACGATGTCCGGGACGGGGTCGCAGCGCGCCACGGACCTGCTGGAGGAGCGTTTCCCGGCCCTGTCGGGGGCCGACGCCAGAGTGGTGGTGCACGCCGAGTCAGGGAAGGTCGACCAGGCGGCGCTGGCGAAGGCGTCCGGGGAACTGCGGAAGCTGCCGCACGTCAGCGCGGTCGACCCGCTGCCGCCCAGCGCGGACGGCGCGACGGCGCTGATGACCGTCCGGTACTCGGTGCCCGTCACCGACCTGAAGCCGAAGGAGACGCTCGACCGTCTCCGCACGGCCACGGACGGCCTTGAGGACGCCGGCTACCAGGTGGAGTTCGGCGGCCAGGTGCCGGAGAACGTGACCGCGCCCGGCGGCGTCGCCGAGGGGATCGGCATCGTGGCCGCGCTGGTGATCCTGCTGCTGGCGTTCGGGTCGGTGGTGGCGGCGGGGCTGCCGCTCGCGGTGGCGCTGGCGGGGCTCGGCGCGGGCCTGTCCGGGGTGACGCTGCTGGCGGCGTTCACCGATGTCGCGACCACGGCGCCGACGCTCGCGATCATGGTGGGCCTCGGCGTCGGCATCGACTACGCCCTGTTCATCCTGACCCGGCACCGGGAGGGGCTGGCGGAGGGGCTGGACGTCCCCGAGGCGGTGGCGCGCGCCAACGCCACGGCGGGCCAGTCGGTGATCTTCGCGGGGTTCACGGTGCTGCTGGCGCTGTGCGGGCTGGTGCTGTCCCGCGTCCCGGTCTTCATGACGATGGGCTTCACGACCGGGCTGGTCGTCGCGACGACGGTGCTGAGCGCCGTCACGCTGCTGCCCGCGGTGCTGGGGCTCGCCGGACGGCGGGTGCTGCGCCGCCGCGACCGGGCCGCCGGCGCGAAGATCACCGTGGAGTCGCCGAAGGTCAGGCGGTGGGCCGAGCACGTCGGGCGGCACCCGTGGCCCTGGCTGCTCGCCGCGTTCGCGCTGCTGCTCACCCTCGCCGCGCCCGCGCTCGGCATGCGCACGTGGCCGAGCGACGCCAGCAGCGAGCCGACGTCCAACACCGTCCGGCAGGCGTACGACCTGGTCGAGGACGGCTACGGCGCGGGCGCCAACGGGCCGCTGCTCGTCGCCGTCGACCTGACGAAGACGGACCGCGGCGCGCTGCCCGGCGTGAGCGACCGGCTCGCGAAGATCGAGGGCGTGACGTCGGTCGCGCCGCCGCAGGTGTCCCCGAACGGCGACGCCGCCGTGATCATGGTCACGCCGGAGTACGGGCCGCAGGACGAGCGCGTGACCGGCCTCGTCGACCGGGTCCGCGCGGACGCGCTGCCGCGAGGCGCCGAGGTCACCGGGCTGACGGCCGTCTACACGGACCTGTCCCGGATCCTGTCCGACCGGCTCTGGCCGGTGATCGGCGCGGTCGTCGCGACCTCGTTCATCATGCTGATGATCGTGTTCAGGTCGCTGCTGGCGCCGCTGAAGGCGGCCGTGATGAACCTGCTGTCGATCAGCGCCGCGTACGGGGTGCTCACGGTCGTGTTCCAGTGGGGGTGGGGCGCGGACCTGCTCGGCCTCCCGCACAGCGTCCCGGTGTCGAGCTTCATCGTGCTGCTGATGTTCGCGGTCCTGTTCGGCGTGTCGATGGACTACGAGGTCTTCCTCCTGTCACGGATCAGAGAGGAATGGCAGCTGCACGGCGACGCGCGCGCCTCGGTGTCCACCGGCCTGGCCGCGACCGGACGCGTCATCACCAGCGCCGCGCTGATCATGGTGGCGGTGTTCCTCGGCTTCGCCGCCGACCCCGGGCTGGTGATCAAACAGATGGGGGTGGGGCTCGCGGTCGCGGTGGCGCTGGACGCGACGCTCGTCCGGCTGGTGCTCGTCCCGGCCACGATGTCGCTGCTCGGACGCGCCAACTGGTGGCTGCCGCGCCCGCTCGCCCGCATCCTGCCCGACATCGACCTGCACGCCGGCGCCGTGCCCGCCGCGGCGCCCGAACGGGAACCGGAGCCCAGCAAGGTCTGATCCGAGGGGAGTGAACGCCGCGGTCCGGCATGTCCCGGTTAGGCTGATCGGGACATGTCGACCGTGGTACGCGTTCTCGGGGCCTTCGGCGCCGAGGTGGCGGGCGCCCCCGCCGACCTCGGCGGTCCCCGCCAGCGCTCGGTCCTGGCCCGGCTCGTCGCCGCGCGGGGCCGGATGGTGCCCGCCGACCGTCTCGTCGAGGACCTGTGGCCGGGGACGGCCCCGTCCCGCGCAGCCGCCGGGCTCCAGTCGTTCGTGTCGCATCTGCGGCGGGCGCTGGAGCCGGACCGTCCGCCCCGCACGCCCGCGCGGATCCTCGTCACCGAGCCGCCCGGGTACGCCCTCCGGCTCCCGGACGCCAACGTCGACGCCTGGCGGTTCGACACCCTCATCGACGAGGCCGCCGACCTGCTGGACGCCGACCCGGCCGAGGCCCGCCGCCGCGCGGAGCGGGCGCTCGCCGAGTGGCGCGGGCCCGCCTACGCCGAGTTCGCCGACCTGCCGTGGGCCGCCGCCGAGGCCGCCCGGCTGGACGAGCGCCGCCGCCTCGCCGTCGAGTTCCGCGCGGAGGCGATGCTCAGGGACGGGGCGCGGCTGCTCGCGTCCGCGTCCGAGGCCGTCCCCGACCTGGAGGCGCACGCCGCCGCGAACCCGCTGCGGGAGGAGGCGTGGCGGCTGCTGGCCCTGGCCCTCTACCGCGCCGGACGGCAGGGCGACGCCCTCGCCGCGCTCCGCCGCGCCCGCGCCGTCCTGACCGAGGAGCTCGGCGTCGACCCCGGGCCTGCGCTGCGCCGCCTGGAGGCCGACATCCTGGCCCAGTCGCCCGCCCTGGGGGAGCCGGGACCCGCGGGGGAGGCGGCGCCGGAACGGCGCGCCGAGCGGAGCTGGCGGGTGGGGGCTGGAGGACGGGGCGTCGAGCGGAGCTCGTCAGTTGAATGGTGGCGGGTGGGGGCTGGAGGACGGTCCGTCCTGCGGCTCGCGCCCGAACCCGGCGAAACGCCCGAGACCGCGTTCGTCGGACGGGCCTCGGAGCTGGCGCGGCTGGAGGACGCGGCCCGCGACGCCGCCGCGGGCTGGGGCGGGGTCGTCCTCGTCGGCGGCGACGCTGGCATGGGCAAGACCGCGCTCACCGAACGGTTCGCGCGCGGCCTCGCCGACCAGGGCTGGACGTGCGCGTGGGGCCGCGCACCCGAGACCGAGGGAGCCCCGGCGGCCTGGCCCTGGGCCGAGCTGCTGCGCGACCTGACGGCGGCCGCGCCGCCCGACGACGTCCTCGCCGCACGCCTCGGCCCGCTCCTGGACGACGGCGTCACCGGAGGCGCCGGCGCGGACGCAGGCACCGGACGGTTCCGCCTCCACCTCGCCGTCGGCGACTACCTCACCGGGCTCGCCGACACCGCGCCGCTGCTCCTCGTCCTCGACGACCTGCACTGGGCGGACGAGGAGACCCTCGCGCTGCTCGTCCGCCTCGCGGGGCGGCTCAAAGAGCGTCCTGTCCTGCTCGTGGCCACGTTCCGGAACACGGAGGTCCCCGAACGGCTGGAGTCCGCGCTCGCCGCGCTCGCCCGGCACGAGCCGGTGCGCATCGACCTGCGCGGGCTGTCGGAGCCCGAGGTCGCCGCCCTGGTCCGCGGCACGTGCGCGACCAGCGTGGGCGACGCGGAGCTGTCCGTCATCGCCGAGCGGACCGGCGGGAACCCGTTCTTCACCCGCGAGACGGCCCGGCTCCTCGACGCCGAGGGACTGCCCGCCGCCACCCGCCAGGTCCCAGCGGGCGTCGGGGACGTGCTGCGCCGCCGCATCGCACGGCTCCCGGCGCCGGTCCAGGACGTCCTGCGGCACGCCGCCGTCCTCGGCCGCGACGCCGACCTGCGCGTCCTCGCCGACCTCGCCGGGGACGAGGACACCGTGATCGACGCCGTCGAGGCCGGGCTCGCGGGCGGCCTCGTCACCGAGCCCGGGCCCGGCCGGATGCGGTTCGCGCACGCCCTCGTCCGCGACACCCTCTACGACGCGATCTCCCGGGCCCGCCGCACCCGGCTGCACGGCCGCGTCGCCGCCGCGCTCGAACGGCACGAGCCCGGCGAGGTCGCCGCGATCGCGCACCACTACCTGGAGTCGGGCGCGGACCCGGCGAAGGCCGTCCGGTACGGGCGGCGCGCCGCCGCGGCCGCCGAGGCCCGCTTCGCGCACGGCGTCGCCGCCGGGCTGTGGGTCCGCGTCGTCGAGACGCTGCGCGCCGAGGGACCCGAGGCGACCCGCGACCGGCTGGCCGCGGAGGTCTCCGCGATCCGCGCCTCCGCCCTCGCCGGGCACGTCGTGGACGCCAGGGAGCGCCGCCACGCCGCCATCGCCGACGCCCGCGCCCTCGGCGACGTCCGGCTGCTCGCCCGGATCATCGCGAGCTTCGACGTCCCCACTCTCTGGACGAGCCGCGAGTACGGCACCCTCGACCACGCCGTCGTCGACGCCACCGACGAGGCGCTCGCCGACCTCCCGGGCGACGAGCCGGAGCTGCGCGTCCGGCTGCTGACCACCCTGGCGATCGAGCTGGAAGGGGAGCCGCATGACCGCGGCGTCACCGCGTCCGCGGAGGCCGTCCGGACGGCCCGCGCCCTCGGCGACTCCGAGCTGATCGCCGTCGCGCTGAACGGCGCCTACTTCAACGCCTACCGGACCGTGGACGGCCTGGCCGAGCGGCGCCGGATCGCCGCCGAGCTCCTCGACCTCGCCACCCGGCACGACCTCGGCGCCTACCGCGTCCTCGCCCATCTGCAGGTCCAGCAGGCCGCCTTCGGCTCCCTCGACCTGCCGGCCACGCACCGGCACCTGGAGGAGGGACGGCTGCTCGCCGAGCAGTACGGCCTGCCGCTGCTGGCGGAGCTCGGATTCTGGGAGTCCCAGCTCGTGCACGCGTTCCGCGCCCCCCTCGACGAGGCGGAACGCACCTACGAGCGGCTGAACGACGCCATCGGCCGGATCAGGATCTGGTCCAGCGAGCGCGGCGTGGGCGTCCTCGGCCCGTTCTGCGTGCGCCTCGTGCAGGGCCGGGCAGGGGAGATGCTGGACGAGGCCGCCTGGCTGCACCGGCAGTGGAGCCACGTCGGGGCCACCGCCGACGTGTACGCGCTCGCGCTCGCCGCGGCCGGCCGCACCGAGGAGGCCCGCCGCGTCGTCGCCGGGGCCGGGCCCGTCCGCCCCGACTACTTCTTCGACCTGACCATGCCGCTGCGGGGCCTGCGCGCCATCGCGCTCGGCGACCGCGACCTGGCCGGAGACGTTTACGCGACGCTAATCCCGTACGCGGGGGCCTTCTCCGGCGGCGCGACGTCCGTCGCCACGGTGGGGCCCATCGCGCAGCTCCTCGGCGACCTCGCCCTGTTCCTGGAACGTCCGGCCGAGGTCGCTGCCGGCCACTACCGGCAGGCCGCCGAGGTCGCGGGCCGCGTCGGCGCCGTCCACTGGATCGAGGAGGCGAGCGCCTCCCTCACCCGCCTCGGCACCCCCGCCGCCTGACCGGATGGCCGGACCTCGCCGTCCGGTGCGCGACAATCAAGAGGTGACGACGCTGGGAGACGGGACGCCCGAGGGCCATCGGGCGGGGTTCGCCTGCTTCATCGGACGGCCGAACGTCGGGAAGTCGACCCTGATGAACGCCCTGGTCGGGACCAAGGTGGCGATCACCAGCAGCCGTCCGCAGACGACGCGGCGGGCGATCCGCGGGATCGTGCACCGCCCGGACGCGCAGCTCGTCGTCGTCGACACCCCCGGCCTGCACAAGCCGCGGACGCTGCTCGGGGAGCGGCTCGACAGCCTCGTCCGGTCCACGCTGACGGAGGTGGACGCGATCGGCTTCTGCGTCCCCGCCGACCAGCCTGTCGGCCCCGGCGACAAGTACATCGCGCGGGAACTGGCCGCCGTGAGGAAGACGCCGGTCGTCGCGATCGTGACCAAGACCGACCTCGCCGCGCCCGAGCAGGTCGCCGAGCAGCTCCTCGCGGTCGGGCGGCTGGGCGAGTTCGCCGACATCGTGCCGTGCTCCGCAGAAGAGGGCTTCCAGGTCGGCCTGGTCGGCGACCTGCTGATCTCCCACCTGCCGGAGGGCATGCCGCTGTACCCGGAGGGCGACCTCACCGACGAGCCCGAGCAGATCCTGATCGGCGAGCTGATCCGGGAGGCGGCGCTGGAAGGCGTCCGGGACGAGCTGCCCCACTCCATCGCCGTCGTCGTGGACGAGATGAACCCCCGCGAGGGACGCGACGACCTCATCGACGTCTACGCGCACCTGTACGTCGAGCGGTCCAGCCAGAAGGGGATCATCATCGGGCACAAGGGCTCGCGGCTCCGGGAGGTCGGCGCGGCGGCCCGGCGGCAGATCGAGGCGCTGCTCGGCGCCAAAGTCTTCCTCGACCTGCGCGTCAGCGTCCTCAAGGACTGGCAGCGCGACCCCAAGCAGCTCCGCCGCCTCGGCTTCTACGACTGACCCTTCTCGGGCTGACCCTCCTCCGACTCGCCGTCCGCCTTCGGCTCGTCCGCTTTGGGCTCGTCGGCGTCGCGCGGGGGCTCCGGCTCGCTCTCTGGCCGTCCGGGTTCGTGGCGTCCCCAGGCCTGGTCCTCCTGGGGCCAGGCGGCGGACGGGTCGGACGCGTACTGCTGGTCCGTGTAGGCGTAGTAGTACTGCTGACCCGCGTAGTACTGCTGGTCCGCGTAGTACTGCTGGTCCGTGTACTGCGGGTGGTACTGGTCGGGGCCGCCGCGCGGCTTCGCGACCCGGTCGCTGATCGGACGGGCCAGGCTGAACCCGACCACCAGCAACGACGCGATGACCGCGAGGTACCAGCCGTAACGGACGGTGATCTGGTAGCCGACGTCCAGGCCCGTCTGGGGCAGGTTGTCGCGGACGTCGCCGAGCCGCAGGACGAAGATGCCGCAGACCAGCAGCGCCAGCGTGGCGGGGATCGCGGCGAGGCCGCCGATCCGCGCGTCCCGTCCGACCAGGTCGCCGAAGGCCAGCGCGATCGCGACCACCGCCAGGACCGGGACGGCGAGGACCATGTCGTCGGCGTCGATCCCGGCGACGCTGCCGATGTCGCGGCCGATCGGCTGCCCGAACAGCTCGACGACGATCTGCGCGCGCGCCCACGGCATGAACGCCGACACCAGCAGCGCCCCCGCGGCGACGATCATCGCGACGATCCAGGCCACGCCGCGCGACGGCGGCGCCGGGAGCGGCTCGGGGACGGCCTCCGCGGGGGCCTCGCCGGCCGGCGGATAGCCGTCGACGGGCGGCAGGAAGGAGGGGCGCGCCCGCGCGCGGCCCGCGTCGGAACCCAGGTCACCGGTCATGAACCCAGCGTAAAGGCAGGAACGGCATTGCCCGGGACGGCCACGTCGGGGCGGAACGCTCGGTAGTTTGGAACGAGCCCGATATGGGAGGAGAACCCCGGTGTTGCTCGTTTTCGGCCTGACGGCGGTGTTCCGTACGGTCAGCGAGGGGACGTTCCACTGCCCGCAGTGCGGCGGTGACCGTGCCTACCGGAGGCGTGCCGGGCGGCGCTGGCTCTCGGTGTTCTTCGTCCCGGCGGTGCCGCTGTGGCGGCTCGGGCACGCCGTGGAGTGCCGGACGTGCCGGGGCCGTTTCCCGGTCTCCGCGCTGCGGAAGCCGACGTCCCAGCAGATGGCCGAGACCCTCGCCGCGGGCATGCGCGCGGCGGCCGCGCTGGTGCTGCGCTCCGGCGATCCCGCCGACGCGGCGGCCCGCGCCCGCGCCGCCGAGACGGTGACCGGCTACGGCGAGCCCGACTACGACGGGGACGCCATCGACGCCGACCTCGCCCTGCGCCGGACGTTCCTGGAGCGCGAGGTCGCCCTCGCCGGCGCCCAGCTCGCCGTGGAGGCGAAGGAGTGGTTCCTCGCACAGGCCGTCCGGATCGGGCTGGCCGACGGGCCGCTCGGCGAGGCGGAGCGGCGCGAGCTGCACGGCGTCGCGGACCTGCTCGGCATGTCCCGCGCGTACGCGCTGGGCGTGATCGTGACCACCGAGGGGGCGGCACGCTGACATGAGTCGCGCCGCCGACACCACCCCCGCTCCCCGCCCCGCCCCCGTGGAGACGCGGCCGCCGGAGGGACGGGCGCTCGTCCGCGCCCCCGGCCCGCGGCTGGCGGACGGGATCGTCACCCACGCCGCCCGCCGCCCCGTGGACGTCGCGCTCGCGGCCCGCCAGCACGAGGCGTACGTCGCGGCGCTGCGGTCCGCGGGCCGCCGGGTCGCCGCCGTCGCCGCCGCCGACGACCAGCCCGACGCCGTGTTCATCGAGGACGCCCTGGTCGTCTGCGGCGACGTCGCGATCATCTGCCGGCCGGGCGACGAGCGCCGCCGTGGCGAGGCCCCGGGCGCGGAGCGGGCCGCGCGCGAGTTCGGCCTGCGCGTCGAGCGGATCGAGGCGCCCGGCACACTGGAGGGCGGGGACGTCCTCCAGGTCGGCGACACCGTCTACGTGGGCCGCGGCGCCCGGACGAACGAGGAGGGCGTCTGCCAGCTCGCCCGGCTGGTGGGCGGACGGAAGGTCGTCCCGGTCGCCGTCCGGGGCTGCCTGCACCTGAAGTCGGCGATGACCGCGCTGCCGGACGGCGGGCTGATCGGCCTGCCGGACCGGGTGGACACGTCGGTGCTGCCCTGCCTGGAGGTCGTCTGGGAGCCGGCGGGCGCCCACGTGGTGGTGCTGGGGCCCGACCACGTCCTGATGGCGGCGTCCGCTCCGCGCACCGCGGCCCGGCTCGCGGCGGACGGGTTGCGTGTCACCAGTGTGGACATCAGCGAGTTCGAGGCCCTCGACGGCTGCGTGACCTGCCTCTCCGTGCTCGTCCCCTGAGCCGGGGGGTGGGAGGACGGTGTCTCAGCATCCGGACACCGGTTTCCGGAACACGGATGTCATCTGTTAGCTTGGCGATCGTGTTGCGTGAGCTGCTCCTCCTTAGCGGCCGCAGCGGGGGCCAGTAACCAGGCCGGCTCCCTCGCTGCGGGACTGCGACGTGCACGTCGGCCGCGAGGTTTCGAGCAGAGAGATCCCACGCGATGTATCCGCGACAGCAGCCGTCCGGCATGCCCGTCCACCGCTACCGCCCGTTCGCCCCGGTCAGGCTCGCCGACCGCACCTGGCCGGACGCCGTCATCACCGAGGCGCCGCGCTGGTGCGCGGTCGACCTGCGGGACGGCAACCAGGCCCTGATCGACCCGATGGACGCCGACCGCAAGCTGCGGATGTTCGAGCTGCTGGTACGGATGGGCTACAAGGAGATCGAGGTCGGGTTCCCGGCGGCCAGCCAGACCGACTTCGACTTCGTCCGGCAGATCATCGAGGAGGGCCGCGTCCCGGACGACGTGGTGATCCAGGTGTTGACACAGGCACGTCCCGAACTGATCGAGCGGACCTTCGAATCAATCCGGGGCGCGAAGCAGGCGATCGTCCACCTGTACAACTCCACGAGCACCCTCCAGCGCCGCGTCGTCTTCGGCCAGGACCGCGACGGGATCACCGCGATCGCCGTCGAGGGCGCGAAACTCTGTGCAAAGCTCGCCGAAGACATGGGCGACACCCAGATCTACTTCCAGTACTCGCCTGAGTCGTTCACCGGCACCGAGCTGGAGTACGCCGTCGAGGTCTGCAACGCCGTCAACGACGTGTGGAAGCCGACCCCGGACCGCAAGGTCATCGTGAACCTGCCCGCGACGGTCGAGATGGCCACGCCGAACGTCTACGCCGACCAGATCGAGTGGATGAACCGCAACCTGGCCTACCGCGACTCGGTGATCCTCTCCCTGCACCCGCACAACGACCGCGGCACCGCCGTCGCCGCCGCCGAGCTGGGCTACCTGGCGGGCGCCGACCGCATCGAGGGCTGCCTGTTCGGCAACGGGGAGCGCACCGGGAACGTGTGCCTGGTCACGCTGGGCCTGAACCTGTTCACCCAGGGCGTCGACCCGCAGGTCGACTTCTCCGACATCGACGAGATCCGCCGCACCGTCGAGTACTGCAACCAGCTGCCCGTCCACGAGCGGCACCCGTACGGCGGCGACCTGGTCTACACCGCGTTCTCCGGCTCCCACCAGGACGCCATCAACAAGGGCCTGGACCACCTGCGCCGCGACGCCGGGACCGCCGGGGTGCCGCTGGACGAGTACCGCTGGGAGGTCCCGTACCTGCCGATCGACCCGCACGACGTCGGCCGGACGTACGAGGCCGTGATCCGCGTCAACAGCCAGTCCGGCAAGGGCGGCGTCGCCTACATCATGAAGACCGAGCACTCGCTGGAGCTGCCGCGCCGGCTGCAGATCGAGTTCTCCCGGGTCGTCCAGCGGCACACTGACGACGAGGGCGGTGAGGTCACCGGCGAGCTCATGTGGGACATCTTCCAGCGCGAGTTCCTCACCGGCGGCCCCCGCGTCGGCCTGCTGGCGCACCGCGCGACCTCCCGGGTGGACGAGAAGGACGCGCTCAGCTGCGACATCCGCGTGGACGGCGAGATCCGCGAGATCGAGGGCGTCGGCAACGGCCCCGTCTCCGCGTTCGAGGACGCCCTCGCCGGCGTCGGGATCGGCGTCCGAGTCCTGGACTACGCCGAGCACGCGATGAGCGCCGGCGGCGACGCCCGCGCCGCGGCCTACGTCGAGTGCGACGTCCGGTTCGGCGACGGTGAAGGCACCACCGTCTGGGGCGTGGGCATAGACGGCAACATCGTCACCGCGTCCCTGAAGGCGATCCTGTCCGCCGTCAACCGCGTAGCCCGCACCCAAGAAAACTGAACGGCAGGGGCCGCGGGCATTCCACCCGCGGCCCCAACCCTTGCAGCCCTGGCCCCGGCCCCGGCGGGTTGAACCTCAGCCGCCGGTTACGGGCAGGCACGCGGAGCGAGCTCTGCGAGCGCAGCGGGCATGCCCGGCGCGCCGCGTCCCCGCAGCGCAGGGAGCGCCAGCGACCGGAGCGAGGAGACCCGTGCCGCGCAGCCGGGGGGTTCGGGGGGTCGCCCCCCCGATGGACAAAGAGACCCGTGCCGCGCAGCCGGGGGGGCGTGGGGGGTCGCCCCCCAAATTAGCTGCGCCCGAGGACGTGGTGGACTAGTTCGCGCAGTGGGCCGTTGAGCTGTGCTTCGCCGACGGTGGTGCGGTCGCCGTCGATGTCGATTTCGTACAGGAACTGGTCGGGGATTCGGCCCGGCGGGGGAATCGCCTTCAGATCAACGCGGCCGACGAGCCGCGTCAGCATGGGATCGCTGGCGCTGTCCGACTCGGCGCGCCGCTCGATTCCCGCGAACCCCCCGCTGCGGACGACTGTCACTTTCACTGCGCTATCCGTTCGCCTCCATGGGGACGCCTACCCCCGTCCAGGCCCGATTCACCGCCTTCGTCTCGGCCGCGCCGGCCCCGTAGAGGCGTGTCGCGGACCGGGCGGTCGCGGCGGCGAACCCGGCGAAGTCGACGTCGGTGGCCAGCGTGCCACCGGTGAGAGTGTCGTACCAGATGCGGCCCGCCTTCTCCCAGGCGTTGCCGCCGATCGCGGTTGCGGCGAGGTGGAAGGCCCGGTTCGGGATGCCCGAATTGATGTGGACGCCGCCGTTGTCGCGGTAGGTCTCGACGTAGTGGTCCATGTGGCCGGGCTGCGGGTCCTTGCCGAGCTGCGGGTCGTCGTAGGCGGTGCCGGGTTCCTTCATCGAGCGGAGCGCGACCCCGTTGACGCCCTCGGCGAGCAGGCCCTGCCCGATGAGCCAGTCGGCCTGGTCGGCGGTCTGCTTGAGGTGCCACTGCTTGATGAGCGAGCCGAACACGTCCGAGACGGACTCGTTGAGGGCGCCCGACTGGCCGTAGTACTCCAGGTTCGCCGTGTACTGGGTGACGCCGTGGGCGAGTTCGTGGCCGGTGATGTCGAGCGGGCCGGTGAACGCGGTGAAGAGGACGCCGTCGCCGTCGCCGTACACCATCTGCTCGCCGTTCCAGAACGCGTTGTCGTACTTGTCGCCGTAGTGGACGGTCGAGACCATCTGGAGGCCGGCGCCGTCGATCGAGTTGCGCCGGTACGCGGCCTCGAAGAAGTCGAAGGTCGCGCCGAGCCAGTCGTAGGCCTGGTCGGCGCCCTTGTCACCGGTGGCGGGAGCCCCCTCCGCGCGGACGGTCCGGCCGGGGAGCTCCTCGCGGTTCTCCGCGTCCTTGATCGTCCGGTTGGGGACGAAGTCCTCGGTGGGGGAGGGGGCCGCGGCCGCTGTCGTCCGGCGCTCGGTGGCCTGCAAGGAGCTGAGGGCCAGGGTTCGGCGGGCGCGGTCGCGCAGGGCCGGGTCGTCGGCGTCGTGGGCGATGCGCTCCAGCATGTGCGGCGGCACGATGTGGCATCTCATGCCACAACGCTGCCAGCTCCCTGTGATTCAAGCCACAACTTTCGGCATGACGCTACGGCCGAATCCGGTCACGGTACGTAATTGTTATGCGGCGCTGTGAGCACGGGTCGGAGGACTTGTGGAGATCCTGGGGAGATGCCCCGGCTTGGCGGCGAGGCACGCGCTGACGTGCGTCAGAATGAACGGGTGACCCTCTACCGCGACGAAGGCATCGTCCTGCGCACCCAGAAGCTGGGCGAGGCCGACCGCATCGTGACGGTGCTGACCAGGCGCACCGGCCGGATCCGCGCCGCGGCGAAGGGGGTCCGCAAGACCAAGTCCCGGTTCGGGGCGCGGCTTGAGCCGTTCACGCACGTCGACCTGCAGCTGTACGAGCGGCGCTCCCTCGACCTGATCACGCAGGCGGAGACGCTGCGCCCGTACGGGGAGGCGCTCGTCGCCGACTACCCGCGCTACACGGCGGGGACGGCGATGCTGGAGACCGCCGACAAGCTCGCCGGCGAGGAGGGCGAGCCCGCGCTGCGGCAGTTCCTGCTGCTCGTCGGCGGGCTGCGGACGCTCGCCGAGCGCGCCCACGACCCGCGGCTCGTCCTGGACGCGTTCCTGCTGCGCTCGCTGTCGGTCGCCGGGTGGGCGCCCGCGCTCGACGAGTGCTGCCGCTGCGGCGATCGCGGCGGGCTGCGCGGGTTCGCCATCGCGGCGGGCGGCGCGGTCTGCGCGAGCTGCCGGCAGCCGGGCGCCGCGACCCCGGCGCCGCCGACGTTCGCGCTGATGCTGGCGCTGCTGCGCGGCGACTGGGAGCACGCCGACGGCAGCGAGCAGCGGCACCGGACGGAGACCAGCGGCCTCGTCGCCGCCTACCTCCAGTGGCACCTGGAGCACGGGATCCGCTCCCTGCGCCACGTCGAGCGCGACAACCGCGCGGACCGCGGAGACGACTTCGGGACCACCGACACCACCAGGGAGAGAGTTTGAGAAGGGCCGTCTCACCGCCGGAGCCGCATCGGGACGGCGCCGTCCCGCCCCCGA
The DNA here is from genome assembly GCF_044326345.1 of Actinomadura sp. 9N215. Lineage (NCBI taxonomy): Bacteria > Bacillati > Actinomycetota > Actinomycetes > Streptosporangiales > Thermomonosporaceae > Actinomadura > Actinomadura sp. 9N215. The sequence continues at coordinate 83,907 of NZ_JBIRBA010000008.1, forward strand.
TCCCGGCCGACCTGGTGCCGCGGCACATCGCCATCGTCATGGACGGCAACGGCCGCTGGGCCAAGGACCGCGGCCTTCCGCGCACCGAGGGGCACCGGCGCGGCGAGGACTCCCTCTTCGACGTGATCATGGGCGCGATCGAGCTCGGCGTCCCGTACCTGTCGGCGTACGCGTTCTCCACCGAGAACTGGAAGCGGTCGCCGGACGAGGTGCGCTTCCTCATGGGCTTCAACCGGGACGTGATCCGCCGCCGCCGCGACCAGCTCCACTCGATGGGCGTCCGGGTCCGGTGGGCGGGCCGGCGGCCGCGGCTGTGGCGCAGCGTGATCAAGGAGCTGGAGACGGCGGAGGAGATGACGCGCCACAACGACGTCCTCACCCTGCAGTTCTGCGTGAACTACGGCGGCCGCGCCGAGATCGCGGACGCCGCCGCGGCGATCGCCAGGGACGTCCGCGACGGCCGCCTCAACCCCGACAAGATCAACGAGAAGGTCTTCGCCCGCTACCTGGACGAGCCCGGCATCCCGGACGTGGACCTGTTCCTGCGCTCGTCGGGGGAGCAGCGCACGTCCAACTTCCTGCTGTGGCAGTCGGCGTACGCGGAGATGGTCTTCCTCGACACCCTCTGGCCGGACTTCGACCGCCGCCACCTCTGGCACGCCTGCGAGCTGTACGCGTCCAGAGACCGCAGGTACGGCGGCGCGGTCCCCAACTCGGTGGAACCGGCCGCCGCCCGCGGCTGACGCCCCCTGGTCAGACCAGAGCGGCGTCGAGGGTGATGGTGGTGCCGGTGAGGGCCTTGCTGACGGGGCAGCCGGCCTTGGCGTCCTGGGCGGCCTTCTCGAAGTCGGCCGCGGACAGGCCGGGCACGCTCGCCCGGACGGTCAGGTGGATGCCGGTGATGCCCTCGCCCGGCTGGAACGTCACCTCGGCCTTGGTGTCCACCTTCTCCGGCGGCGTCCCGGCGCCGGCGAGGCCGTGCGAGAGCGCCATCGAGTAGCAGGTGGAGTGCGCGGCGGCGATGAGCTCCTCCGGGCTCGTCCGGCCGCCCGGCTCCTCGGACCGCGATGCCCAGGTCACGTCGTAGGTGCCGAGCTTCGAGGAGTCCAGCGAGACGGTCCCCTGGCCGCTGAGGAGCGGCCCTTCCCAGTGCGCGTTTGCGGTACGTGTCGTAGCCATGCCCCGATTCTTCACCATGGCCCCGCGCCGCAGATCAAGAACCACCCGATACGGGGGCCTGGACGCCGGGAGCCCGGGTCGGGGCGACGTCAGCGGCCTTTCGCGGCGACGTCAGCGGTCTTTGGCGGCGACGTCAGCGGTCTTTGGCGGCGATGTCAGCGGCCTTTCGCGGCGCAGTCGGCGCAGGTGCCGAACACCTCGACGGTGTGCGTGATGTCGCTGAAGCCGTGCTCGGCGGCGATGGCCTCCGCCCAGCGCTCCACGGCCGGGCCCTCGACCTCGATCGTCCGGCCGCACTCGCGGCAGACGAGATGGTGGTGGTGCTGCTCGGTGCGGCAGGCCCGGTACACGGCCTCACCCTCGTCCGTGCGCAGCACGTCGACCTCGCCCGCGTCGCTGAGCGCCTGCAGCGCCCGGTAGACCGTGGTGAGGCCGATCTTGGATCCGTCGGCGCGCAGATCGGCGTAGATGTCCTGCGCGCTCCGGAAACCATCGGAGCCGGTCAGCACCTGCCGTACCGCGTCCCGGCGGGCCGTCGTCATCCCCCAAGCACCTCCGCGTCATCCCCCCATCACCTCGGCGTCCACGCGCGCCTCGACGCCCGGGCCGGCCGCGGCGGGGACGTTCTCCCCGGCCGTGCCGGTCCGCGCGCGCCTTCGGCGCACCAGCGCGCCCCCGGCGACCGCGGCGACGAACAGCGCGAGCGCCAGCAGCACGATCGAGGGGCCCGGAGGCAGATCGTACTGGAAGGAACCCGCCAGGCCCGATACGGCCGACAGTACACCGGTCGCCATGGCGACCAGCATCGTCCCCCGGAAACCCCGCGTGAGCTGCTGCGCCGCCGCCACCGGCACGATCATCAGCGCGCTGACCAGCAGCAGCCCGATCGCCCGCATCGAGATCACGACGGTGACCGCGGCGGTCGCGGCGATCAGCACGCTGAGGAACCGGACGGGCAGCCCCGACGCGCGCGCCACCTCCTCGTCCTGGCACAGCAGGAACAGCTCGCGGCCGAACAGCGCGATGATCCCGAGCACCCCGGCGGCGAGGCCCGCGACGACGTACAGGTCGGTGACGGTCACGCTGGTGATCGAGCCGAACAGGTACGACTGCAGGCTCGTCCCGCTGCCGCCGTTCGCGTTGGTGAGGATCACGCCGCCCGCGAGCCCGCCGTAGAACAGCAGGGCCAGCGCGACGTCCGCGCCGCTGCGGCTGCGGGCGCGCAGGATCTCGATCGCCACCGCGCCGAGCACCGACACCACCAGCGCGCCGAGGACGGGCGAGGTGCTCGTGAGCAGGCCCAGCCCGATGCCGGTCAGCGCGATGTGGCCGATGCCGTCGCCGAGCAGCGACAGCTTCCGCTGGACGATGAACGTCCCCACGGCCGGGGCGGTCAGCCCGATCAGCACCGCCATCACCAGGGCGACGCGCATGAAGTCGTACTGCAGCATGTCGCTCACGCGGGCCTTCCCGTAGCCGTGTCCTCCCGGGCGGTGCTCTCCGGGACGGTCTTCTTCCGGACCCTCTTTTCGCGCACGGTTTTCTCCCGCACGGTCGTCTCCGGAACGGTCGTCTCCGGGACGGTCGTCTCCGGGACGGCCTTCTCCCGGACGGTGGTCTCCCGGACGATGCGGCCGTGGCCCAGTTCGATCGTGCGTGTGATCAGCGGCTCCATCGGGCCGAGTTCGTGCGTCACCAGGACGACCGTCCGTCCGGCCCCGGCGAGCTCGCGCAGCGCCGACGCGAGGGCCGCCTGGCTGTGCGCGTCCACGCCCGCGGTCGGCTCGTCCATCACGAACACGTCGGGCTCGCCCGCGAGGGCCCGGGCGATCAGCACGCGCTGCTGCTGGCCGCCCGACAGCAGGTGCGCCGAGTCGCGGGCGTGACCGGTGAGGCCGACCGTCTCCAGGGCCCGGTCGACGGCGGCGCGGTCGGCGGCGCGGTCGTTGAACACCGCGGGCCGCCAGCGGGACCGCCGCGCCAGCCGCCCCGACGAGACGACCTCCCGGACGGTCGCGGGCACCCCGCCGCCCATCGGCAGCCGCTGCGGGACGTACCCGACCCGCGTCCAGCCGCGGAACCTGGCCGGCGGGGTCCCGTAGATCTCGGTCCGTCCCGCGGCCAGCGAGACGAGCCCGAGCAGCGCCTTGACCAGCGTGGACTTGCCCGCGCCGTTCGGCCCGAGGACCGCGAGCACGTCGCCCGTCTCCACCCGCAGGTCGACGCCGGCGAGGACCTCGCGGCCGTCGCGCCGCACGAGGCCGCCGGTCATCGTGAACGGCCGGGCGTTCGAGGGATCGGTCACCGGCGCACGCTCCTCGGTCATGGGCACTCCAGGGCTGGACGCAGCGTCCGCAGGTTCTCGGTCATGATCGTCAGGTAGTCGCCGGACGCGCCGTCCTCGATGCCCTCGACCGGGTCGAGGACGGCCGTCCGCACGCCCGCCTCCCGCGCCAGCGAGCGCGCGACCTTCGGGCTGGCCAGCGTCTCGGTGAAGATCGTCGTCGCGCCGGTGGCGGCGACCCGGCGCGTCAGCCCGGCCATCCGCTTCGGGGACGGCTCGCTCGCGGGATCGACCCCGGCGACCGGGATCTGGCGCAGGTCGTAGCGGTCGGCGAGGTAGCCGAACGCGGCGTGCGCGGTCACGATCTCGCGGCGCTCGCAGGTCTTCAGGCCGTCCTGGAACGCGCGGTCGAGCGCGGACAGCCGGGCGGCGATGGCCGCGGCGCGCTGCCGGTGACCGGCCGCGTGGGCGGGGTCGGCGGCGGCCAGCCGGTCGCCGAGCGCGGTCGCGACGGTCGCCATGCGGCTCGGGTCGAGCCAGATGTGGGGGTCGTAGTCCGCCTCCTCGTGGCGGACGCCGTCGTGCGCCTCTTCGTCGTCGGTCTCGTCCGGCGGCGGGAGTCTCCGCACGACGCTCGCCGCGTCCAGCGACCTGCCCTTCGCGTGGCCCCGGACGGCGTCGTCCACGGCCGGCTGGACGCCCCTGACGTGGACGGCGAAGTCGGCGTCCTCGACGTTCGCCACCTGCCGGGCCGTCAGCTCCAGGTCGTGCGGCTCGGACCCGGGCTCGGTGAGCGTCCGGACGAAGACGTCGTCGCCGCCGACCTTCTCCGCCAGCCACGCCACCGGATAGAACGACGCGACCACGACGGTCTTGCCGGGCGGGACGTCCGCGTCCGCGCCCGTGCAGCCCGTGAGCCCCGTCGCGAGCCCGGCCAGCGCCAGGGCCAGCGCCGTCGCGGGGGAGGCACGCCGGGGGACGGCATGGAAGCGGGGCATCCGCCGATTATGAAGGAGTCTGAAAATGATTGTCAAAATCGGGAATGATCAGACCTGTCCGATGCCGCGCCCCAGCGCGAACGCCACCAGGACCGCCAGCGCCACGACGCGCAGCGCCCGGCCCGAGCCGTCCAGCGCGGGCCAGTTCAGGAAGGCGAACCAGGCCAGCGCCACCGCCAGGACCAGCACCCCGGCGGCCGCCACCCAGCCGGTCCCGACCATCCCGATCACCAGCAGGGCGAACACCGTGACGAGCAGCACCCACCGCGGCAGCCGGTGCAGGAACACCACCGGCGCCGCACTCCACCGCTCGACCGCCGCCCGCGGCCCCGTTCCCCGCCGCTCACCTCGCGTCTCCACACGCCCAACGTACTGCCAACGTCCTGCGAAGATGGACCGATGATCGCGATAACCCGGTACCGCGTGCCAGGCGAGGACGCCGACGGCTTCGCCGAAAGCATGTCCGCGGTGCTGACGGCGCTGTCCGCGAGCCCCGGCTTCCGCTTCGGACGGCTCGGCAGGACGGTCGACGATCCCGGGCTGTGGGCCCTCGTCACCGAGTGGGACGGCGCGGGCCACTACCGCCGCGCGCTCGGCCAGTACGAGGTGCGGCTCCAGTTCATCCCGCTCGCCGCCCTGGCCGTGGACGAACCCGGCGCCTACGAGATCGTCACCTCCGTCTGATCGTCACCCCGCTCCGTCTGATCGTCACCCTGGCCCGTCTGATCGTCACCTCCGTCTGATCGTCGGCTCGGCTTTGATCGGCGGCGCGTCCGACCGGCGGTGCCGCCCGATCGAGGCGTGTTGATCAAGGCGTGTCTGGATTAGGGGAAACGACCGGGCAAGAAGCGTCCAGGACCGGTTTCGCGGCCCGTGTCCAAGGTCATCTTTGCCGCATCACGATCATGCCGTGCCTGCAAGGGGAGCTGTGATGCGCCATGCCGTCCTGGTCAGCGGGTTGTGCGTGCTGGCGGCCTTCCCTCCCGTCCTCGCCGTCCTCGGGACGTCCGCCCCGCGGCCCGCGCCCCACGAGGCCGCCGCGCTGAGCGATCGCCGGGCGCCGGCGGCCGCCCAGCGCGTCGTCGAGTACCACGGGCTGCGCGTCGCCGTCCCGGCGGGCTGGGAGGTCCACGACCTGGACCGGGACCCGTCGCGCTGCGTCCGCTACGACCGGCACGCCGTCTACCTCGGACGGCCCGGCCCGCGCCCCGACTGCCCGGCCCGGCTCGTCGGGCGCACCGAGGCGGTCCACATCCAGCCCGCGGAGCGCGCGCGACCCGCCGGGCACGGGCGCGCGGCCCGGACGGTCGTGCACGGCGACCAGCTCGCCGCGCTCACGATCCCGCCGACCGTCGACCATGAGGCGCGGCTCGCCGTCCCGGAGGCCGGAGTCACCATCACCGGCGTGTACGGGACGGACCCGGCGGGGCTCCAGCGCATGCTCCGCGACACCCGATTGAACGCGAACCGGCCCGCCCGGCCGCGCACACCCGTGCCGCCCATGCCCTCAGGACCGCCCATGCCGTCGGCACCGTCCATTCCCTCGGGACCGGCCATCCCGTCGGGACCGGCCATGCCGGAGATGCCGTCCAAGCAGGACGTCAAGCACGACACGCCACGCCGCCCACAGCAGGACGCGCCCGCGCTCGACCGTCCGTGGGCGCGGGGCAAGGGGTTCGACACCTGCACGGCCCCGTCCCTCGCGGCGATGAGGGCGTGGCGGCCCTCGTTCAAGATCACCAACATCTACATCGGCGGCGCGGCGCGCGGATGCGCGCAGCCCAACCTCACCGAGCGGTGGGTGCGCGAAGTGCGGGAGATGGGCTACCGCATCACGCCCACGTACGTCGGGCTGCAGGCCCCGTGCGGCAGCCGCCCGCAGCGCTTCACCCCCAAGAACGCCGCCTCGCAGGGCGCCAAGGCCGCCGTGGACGCCGCACGCAAGGCCCGCGCGCTCGGCATCCCGGAAGGCGCCCCGATCTACTACGACATGGAGGCGTACAAGAGGAAGAACGCCTCGTGCAGGGCCGCCGTCCTGCGATTCGTGGACAACTGGGTCCGAAGGCTGAAGGACGTCGGGTACGAGCCGTGCCTCTACAGCAGCGTCACGTCCGGGATCAGGGACGTGGGACGCGCCGACGGCATCAGCAGACCCGTCTCCATCTGGTTCGCCAACTGGGACGGCAGGGCCAAGGTGTACGGCGACCCGTTCATCCCGGACGACTGGTGGCGCCCGCACCGCCGCATCAAGCAGTACCGCGGCGGCCACAAGGAGAAGCACGGCGGCGTCACCCTCAACATCGACAGCAACATCGTCGACGGCCGCGTCTACTGATCGTCGACGTCTGCTGACCGTCGGCGGGCAGCGTCGACCAGCGGTGGCCTATCGGGCGTCTACCTGCGACGTCCCCACCAGGCCGCGTCTACTAGACTCACCCGTGCCCTAAGCTGGGGATGCTCGCAGGCACCGGGCACGACCGCATCGTTGTTGTCGGCCGGCCGCCAGAGCGCCATCACCGGGGATCGCAACTGCCGCCACCCGCCGTCTCCACGGCGGGACCGGGCGCACTCACTGTCCCGCCGACCGCCAGCCGGATGGAGAATATTCATGGCACGCCGTTCCGATGTGCTGGAAACGATCGTCAACCTCGCCAAGCGGCGGGGCCTGGTCTACCCGTCGAGCGAGATCTACGGCGGGCTCCGCGCGTCCTGGGACTACGGGCCGCTCGGCGTCGAGCTCAAGAACAACGTCAAGCGCCAGTGGTGGAAGTCCATGGTGCAGGGCCGCGACGACATCGTCGGCCTCGACTCGTGCGTCATCCTCGCGCGCGAGGTCTGGGAGGCCAGCGGCCACGTCCAGGCGTTCGTCGACCCGCTCACCGAGTGCCAGTCCTGCCACAAGCGCTTCCGCGCCGACCACCTCGAAGAGGGCTACGAGGAGAAGCACGGCCGCCCGCCCGCGAACGGCCTCGCCGACATCGGCTGCCCGAACTGCGGCGTCAAGGGGTCCTTCACCGAGCCGCGGATGTTCAACGGCCTCCTCAAGACCTATCTCGGGCCCGTCGAGGACGAGTCGGGCCTCGCCTACCTGCGTCCGGAGACCGCGCAGGGCATCTTCATCAACTACCTGAACGTCCAGCAGTCCTCGCGCCGCAAGATCCCGTTCGGGATCGGGCAGATCGGCAAGTCGTTCCGCAACGAGATCACGCCCGGCAACTTCATCTTCCGGACCCGCGAGTTCGAGCAGATGGAGATGGAGTTCTTCGTCAAGCCCGGCAGCGACGAGGAATGGCACCAGTACTGGATCGACGAGCGCATGCAGTGGTACGTCGACCTCGGCATCCGCAAGGAGAACCTGCGGCTGTACGAGCACCCGGCGGAGAAGCTGTCCCACTACTCCAAGCGGACCGTGGACGTCGAGTACCGCTTCGACTTCATCGGCGGCGAGTGGGGCGAGCTCGAAGGCGTCGCCAACCGCACCGACTACGACCTGTCGACGCACTCCAAGGCGTCCGGCGCCGACCTGTCGTTCTTCGACCAGGAGTCGGGGGAGCGGTTCGTCCCGTACGTGATCGAGCCGGCGGCGGGCGTCGACCGGTGCACGCTCACGTTCATGATGGACGCCTACGCCGAGGACGAGGCGCCCAACGCCAAGGGCAAGCTGGAGAAGCGCACCGTCATGCGGCTCGACCGGCGGCTCGCCCCGGTCAAGGCGGCGGTGCTGCCGCTGTCGCGCAACGCCGACCTGTCCCCGAAGGCCCGCGACCTCGCCGCGCGGCTCCGCCGGAACTGGAACGTCGAGTTCGACGACGCCGGGGCCATCGGCCGCCGCTACCGCCGGCAGGACGAGATCGGCACGCCGTTCTGCGTCACCGTCGACTTCGACACCCTCGAGGACGACGCGGTCACCGTCCGGGAGCGCGACTCGATGAGCCAGGAGCGCATCGCGATCGGCCAGGTCGAAGCCTTCCTCGCCGCGCAACTCCTCGGCTGCTGACCTGGGCGCACCTTCCGCGTTTCGTCAACGCCGTGCGAACGGCGCCTCCGGCGGCGTGAACCTGGGTTAGGTTGGCTGGACCGCCCGTCGCTGTCCCGGCATCGTGGGTGGCGGCACGCGGGCTTGGAGCCTGGCGACCGGCTGACGAGTCCGAGGGGAGGGGCAGGATGCGCGATCTGTACCGTCCTGCTCGTCCCGTCGCGCGGCTGCTGGTCGTCGCGCTGGGGCTGCTCGGGATCGTGGTCGGGCCCGCCGGGGCCGGGACGCACGGCGGGACGTCCCCCACCGGGACGATCACCGGCGCACGGACCGGTGCGGCGGTGCATCACGCACCGGGCCGGACCCGGGGCTCCGTCAAGCAGCGTCCGGCCCCCCGTACGCAGGCGGCGCACGGGGGGCCGCTCACGCGCGCCTTCGTCGTCGCTGGGGCGGTGCCCGACGCACACCCGGCGCCCGCGGCCGAGCCCTCGCGTGCGGGGCTGCCGCACTTTGTCGCGCATCCGTCGTTCGTGCATTCGTCGGTCGCGGTGTTGCCCGCGTCTGGCATTGACTTGCGGCCGCCTTCGTGGCGCGTTGTCCGGGCCGTGCCCGGACGCGTTGCGGCGGACGTCGCGACCAGGGGCGTCCCACGCGGGCGCGCCCCTCCCACCTCCCCACGGATCTGAGCTAGTCGTCCGCGGCGCCGTGCAGCAGCCCGGCGCCGAAGCCCGTGTGGAGGTTCCCTTTGACTCGCGCCAACGTGGTGCGGGCGGTGCTGGCGTTCGCCGTCCTCGTCACATCGTTCTACTTCGCCTGGTCCAAACCCGCCCGCCTCGGCCTCGACCTGCGCGGCGGCACCCAGATCGTCCTCGAAACGCAGGACTCGCCGACGGTGGACGCCGACCGGGAGTCCACCGACCGCGCCCGGGAGGTGCTGCGCCGCCGCATCGACGCGCTCGGCGTCGCGGAGTCGTCGATCACCCGGTCCGGGGAGCGGCGGCTGATCGTCGAGCTGCCCGACGTCCAGGACCCGTCCAGGGCGACGGACACGCTCGGCAAGACCGCGCAGCTCACCGCCCATCCGGTACTGCCCGACACCGGCAAGGCCGGACAGGGGCAGCAGCTGATCCCGGACGAGAGCGGCCAGCAGATCCTGATCGGCCCCGCCGCGCTCACCGGCGCGGGGATCGGCTCGGCGAGCGCGTCCTACGACCCGCAGAACGTCGGCGGCTGGTCCGTCAACGTCGACTTCAAGGGCGGCGGCGGCAAGACGTGGGAGAAGTTGACCGCCAAGGCCGCCTGCGCGGCCGGTGACGAGCGGCGGATCGCGATCGTCCTGGACGGCAAGGTGATCTCCTCCCCGGGCGTCACCGAGGGCGTGTCCTGCGGGGTCGGCATCACCGGCGGGTCGACGCAGATCACCGGGGACTTCAGCGCCGGGGAGGCCAAGGACCTCGCCGCGCTGATCGAGGGCGGCTCGCTGCCCGTCCCCGTGAAGATCATCGAGCAGCGGGTGGTCGGGCCGACGCTCGGCGACGAGGCGATCGACGCCAGCGCCCGCGCCGCCGTCATCGGGATCATCCTGACCGGGCTGTTCATCGTGGCCGTCTACCGCCTCGTCGGCCTCCTCGCCACCGTCGCGCTGACCGGCTACGCGCTGATCTCCTACGCCGCGCTCGTCGCCGTCGGCGCGACGCTGACCCTGCCCGGACTCGCCGGTTTCGTCCTCGCCATCGGCATGGCCATCGACGCGAATGTGCTGGCCTTCGAACGCGCCAGAGAGGAGCTGGCCGCCGCGCCCGGGCGCAGCGCGCGGACGGCGCTGGCCGTCGGGTTCGACAAGGCGTGGTCGGCGATCGCGGACTCCGCCGTCACCACGCTGCTCGCGGGCGCGCTGCTGTTCTTCCTCGCGTCCGGTCCGGTGCGGGGGTTCGGCGTCACGCTGACCATCGGCGTCCTCGCCTCCCTCGTCTCCGCGATGCTGCTGAGCCGCGTCCTCACCGACGCTGCCGCCGCGCGGCTCCCCAAGCTCAGCAAGGGCGGGGCGGGCGGTCTCAGCGGCGCCGGGCGGATCCGGCGGTGGCTGGAGGAGAGCGGCCCCGACCTGATGAGACGCAGCCGCCTCTGGCTCGGGATCTCCGCGCTCGCCGTCGTCATCGCCGCGACCGGGATCTTCACCCGCGGCCTCAACTTCGGCGTGGAGTTCACCGGCGGACGGCTCGTCGAGTACTCCACGACCCGTCCGGTGGACATCGACGTGGCCCGCTCCGCCGTCGCCGACGCCGGGTTCCCGCGCGCCGTCGTCCAGACGTCCGGGAAGGACGACATCTCCGTCCGGACGGTCGACCTCACCAACGAGCAGGAGAAACGCGTCCATGACGCCCTCGCGGAGAAGGGCGGCGGGGCCACGAAGCAGCGCGACGAGCTGATCGGCCCCAGCCTGGGCGACGAACTGCGCACCAAGGCGCTCATCGCCCTCGGCGTCGCGCTGCTCGTGCAGCTCGCCTACCTGACGATCAGGTTCCGCTGGACGTTCGCCGCCGGCTCGGTCATCGCCATGTTCCACGACATCACGATCGTCACCGGCGTCTTCGCCTGGCTCGGCAAACCGATCGACGGGGTGTTCCTCGCGGCGCTGCTCACCATCATCGGGTACTCGGTCAACGACTCCGTCGTGGTGTTCGACCGGGTCCGGGAGATGTGGGGCGAGAACCCGAAGGGACGGTTCGCCGCGATCGCGAACCGGGGCGTGCTGCAGACCGTCCCGCGGACGATCAACACCGGGATGGGCGCGCTGTTCATCCTGGGCGCCCTGGCGTTCCTCGGCGGCGACTCGCTGACCGACTTCGCCATCGCGCTCCTGATCGGCATCGTCGTCGGGACGTACTCCAGCGTGTTCACCGCGACGCCGATGGCGGTCGTCCTGGAGCGGTTCGCGAAGGCGCCGCCGCCGCGGCGCAAGAGCAGGGCCCGCCCGCCACGCCGCACCACGCACGACTCGGGCGCGGTCGTCTGACACGGCCGGCGGGCCCCGGCTCGACTCAGCCGGGGCCCGCCGCCCGCGCGGCCGTCCGCTCAGCGCGGCGGCCCGCTCGGTGGCGGATCCGCTCAGCGCGGCCGTCCGCTCGGCGGCGGGTCCGCTCGGCGGCAGCCGCTCAGCGCGGGAGCATCGACTTCTTCAGCGGACGGCCCTCGCTCACACCGACGCAGACGATCGTGCGGATCCCGCCGTCCCACTCCAACCTGTTCGGGTAGAGCGACGAGTACAGGTTGGGGATTGAGCTCTGGCCGAAGGCCTTCCGCGCCTTCTTCTGGCAGCCCGCGTCCGCCTTCCGCCCCAGCGCCTTCTCTCCCGGATACGGGCCGGACTTCAGCTTGGAGACCGCGTACACCTGGCTCCAGTGCGACCTGTCGCAGGAGACGATGCGCTGTGCCGGAGCGGCGGAGTCCCATTTCCCGAAGCAGTCGCCGAATGCCAGTTCGGTCCAGTACTTCAGGGTGGGATCCAGGGTCCGGGCGAGCGGCGCCGAGATGGTGTCGGGGCCGGTGTAGCGCAGCAGGCAGAGCACTTTGCGGTCCCCGGAACCCCAGCTCAGCTTCGTCGGCGTGATGAGATAGGGCTCCAGGTACTGGCCGTGCCTGCTCTTCAGCAGACGGACCGTCGTCAGGATGCAGGCGCTGGTCGCCTGTTCGTGGATCTTCCTGCCGCCCGGGTACGCGCCGTCCCGCAGCCGCGACCGGCCGACGACCTCGCCGTCGTGCGGTTCCGTGCACGGCAGCGCCGTCACCGGGGTCCTGATGGAGTCGACCTTGAGTCCGGTGAAGCAGTCGCCGACCCGCAGCGCCGCGGGCAGCACCTTGTCCTTGCCGGTGACCTGCCCCGACGCGTCGCGGTCGGCGCTGACCAGGGCGCCCGCCAGCACGGCGGCGGTGATCACCACCGCGACGATCCAGCCGGCGGACGCGACCAAGGCGCCGACGGCCAGGCCCTTGCCCCGCTCGCCGCGCCGTCCGGCCTGGACGAGCGCCGCGACGGCGAAGCCGACCGCGAGCACGACCAGGCCGCAGAGCCCGGTGACGAGGGCGACGATCGCCAGCCGGTTCGTCCGGGGGACGATCGTCGCCTGCGGCGCCCCGGCCGGGTAGAAGGGAGCGCCCTGGCCAGGCCCCTGCGGGGGCGGGGGCCACACCGCCGGGGCGGCGGCGACCGGCGCAGATGCGCCCGGCGAGGTCCAGGCGGGTGCGGCCGAGGGGTCGTCCGGAGGTCCCGTCCCGGGGGGCGGTTCGGGGCCGACGGGTGATCGCTGGGGTGGGGGAGAGCCCGGCGGTGTGCCGGCCTGGGATCCGGGTTGGGATCGCGCGTCCGATCCGGGTGAGCCGGGGGCGTCCGGGTCGTTGCCAGTGGGAGGTGGTGTGGTCACGGCCGGAACCGTAGCCGGGGTCACCGACAAAAGGCGCAATTCCGGCAACCGTTGTCAAGTCTTGATTAAAGGCCGGGGCGGCGACGCAAGCCCCGGCCACGGAGTGTCGTCGTGCCGTGCTGCTAGGTGGTGTCAGGCTCCGCTGTCAAAGCCGTCCGGGTCACGCCAGGGGCGACTGGGGTTCGCTGCTCTCGGCCCGGATGACCTGCATGACCGCGTTGATCAGCGCGAGGTGCGTGAACGCCTGCGGGAAGTTGCCCAGGTGGCGTCCGGTGTGCGGGTCGATCTCCTCCGCGTACAGCTGCAGCGGGCTCGCGTACGACAGCAGCTTCTCGCACAGCGCTCGCGCCCGGTCCAGCTCGCCGATCATCACCAGCGTGCTGACCAGCCAGAACGAGCAGATCGTGAAGGTGCCCTCGTCCGACTCGAAACCGTCGTCGGTCTCCGCCGGACGGTAGCGCAGGACGAGGTCGTCCTCCGACAGCTCGTCCGCGATGGCGAGGACGGTCTCCCTGACGCGCTTGTCGTCGGCCGGCAGGAAGCCCAGCAGCGGGATCAGCAGCGCCGACGCGTCCAGGGTCGTCGCGCCGTAGTGGGCGGTGAACACGCCGCGCTCGTCCAGCGCGTTGGCGAGGACGTCCGCGTGGATCTCGTCGGCGGCGGCCTGCCAGCGCGCGGCCCGGTCCTTGTCACCGCGGATGCGGGCGAGGCGGGCGCCGCGCTCGGCCGCCACCCAGCAGAACACCTTCGACGAGGTGAAGTGCTGCGGTTCGCCGCGCACCTCCCACATGCCGCAGTCGGGGACGCGCCAGTTGGCGAGCGCGTCCTCCACCTGCTTGATGATGATCTTCCAGAGCCGGTCGTCCAGCCGGTCGCGCTTGCGCACGAACAGGTAGATGGAGCCGATGATCGCGCCCCACACGTCGTGCTGCGCCTGCATGTACGCCTCGTTGCCGATCCGGACGGGACGCGCGTCGTCGTACCCGGACAGGTGGTCGAGCGTCGACTCGGGCAGTTCCTCCCGGCCGTCGAGCCCGTACATGATCTGCAGCTTGCCCTCGGCGGCCTCGGCGACGTCGGTGATGAAGTAGAAGAAGTCGTTGGCCTCCCAGTCGTAGCCGAGGGTGTAGAACGCCCAGAGCGCCATCGTGGAGTCGCGGATCCAGGTGTAGCGGTAGTCCCAGTTCCGGTCGCCGCCCGGCGCCTCGGGCAGCGACGTCGTCGCCGCGGCCGCCACCGCGCCGGACGGCCCGAACGTCAGGCCCTTCAGCGTGAGCGCGCTGCGCTGCAGGTGGCTGCGCCAGGGATGGTCGGGGAAGCGGCCGCGGTCCAGCCAGTGCTGCCAGTGGTGGACGGTCCAGATCAGCCGCTCCTGCGCCTCGTCCCACGACGACGGCGCCGCGTGCTCGCTCCACGACAGCGCCACGAACCGCGACTCGCCCTGCTTCAGCAGCGTCCGCGACGTGGCGAGCGACCCCTCGAACCCGACGTTCATGTCGGTGGTGAGCCGCAGCCCGATGCCGTTCCCGCGCGCGAGGGCCTCGTGGTACCCGGCGCCGGTGTGCTCCCAGCGGGCGGGCGTCTGACCGTAGTCGAACACCGGCATGCAGTCGAGCCGCACCTGGACCTGGCCGTTCACGCACCGCACCATCCGCAGCAGGACGTGGTCGGCGTCGTAGTCGGTGGGGGCGCGGCGGTGCGTGTGGGACCGTTCCGTCTCGTGGTGCCACGGGCCCATGAGCAGCGCGTCCGTCACCACGAGCCAGCCGCCGTGCACCCACCAGGTGGTCTCCATCACCATGGTGCCGGGGATGTACCGCTGCGCAGCGGGCACCTCCACGCCCGCCGGGCCGACGCGGAAGTACCCGGCGTCGCGGTCCAGGATCGACCCGAACACGCTGGGGGAGTCCATCCTCGGCAGGCACATCCACTCGATGTTGCCGCTCGGCGCGACGAGCGCGGTCGTCTCGCAGTCCGACAGGAACCCGTAGTCGGCGATGGGGGCGAACGGGTCTCCCGCCCGGCCGCCGGCGACCTTCGGCCTCACAACCTCACCTCCCTGATCCATCATTCCCTCTTCCGTGGCGCCTTCCGTGCGCGGGTACGGGACGTCCGTCCCCGGCGGTGTTCCGTCCTGATCATGCCCGTTGGTCCGAATTGGAATAGACCACTATCCGGGGTCTGACCTGGGCAAACGGCCTCCCGGACGGCGGGTGCCGAAGGAGGCCGGACTTCGCGGGTACAGTCCCGGCAAACAGGGCAGCGGACCCGCCGCCCAGGGGACCGCGACGCCGCGCGCCCCCGCCGCGGCGGGACCGGCACTGCCCCTGGGTGGAACCGGAGCGAGAAGGAGCTCCCCGTGCCGAAGTTCGTGTACGACTTCACTGAGGGCAACAAGGACCTCAAGGATCTGCTGGGCGGCAAGGGCGCCAACCTGGCCGAGATGACCAACCTCGGACTGCCCGTCCCTCCCGGATTCACGATCACCGCGGAGGCCTGCCGTCACTACCTGGAGCACGGGAACCCGCCCGCGGGGCTCGCGGACGAGGTGGACCGCCACCTCGCCGCGCTGGAGTCCGCGATGGGCAAGCGGCTCGGCCAGAGCGACGACCCGCTCCTGGTCAGCGTACGTTCCGGCGCCAAGTTCAGCATGCCGGGGATGATGGAGACCGTCCTGAATGTCGGGCTGAACGACGAGTCCGTGCTCGGGCTCGCGGCGCAGGCGGGCGACGACAGGTTCGCGTGGGATTCCTACCGCCGGCTGATCCAGATGTTCGGCAAGACCGTCCTGGACATCGACGGCGACCTGTTCGAGGACGCCGTCGAGGACGTCAAGCGCGCCCGCGGCAGCGACGACGACGCCGACCTCACCGCCGACGACTTCAAGGCCCTCGTCGACCGGTTCAAGGGCATCGTCCGGGACAAGGCGGGCCGGGAGTTCCCCGCCGACCCGCGCGAGCAGATGGACCTCGCCGTCGAGGCGGTGTTCGACTCCTGGAACGCGCCGCGCGCCGTCCTGTACCGGCGCCAGGAGCGCATCCCCGTCGACCTCGGCACCGCCGTCAACATCTGCGCGATGGTCTTCGGCAACATGGGCCTGGACTCCGGGACCGGCGTCGCGTTCACCCGCGACCCCGCGTCCGGGCAGCAGGGCATCTACGGCGACTACCTGCAGAACGCGCAGGGCGAGGACGTCGTCGCCGGCATCCGTAACACCGTCCCGCTGAAGGAGCTGGAGCGCATCGACAAGGCGTCCTACGACCGGCTCCTCGAAATCATGGAGACGCTGGAGAACCACTACCGCGACATGTGCGACATCGAGTTCACGATCGAGCGCGGGAAGCTGTGGATGCTGCAGACCCGGGTCGGCAAGCGGACCGCAGCCGCGGCGTTCCGCATCGCCTGCCAGCTCCTCGACCAGGGCCTCATCGACAGGGACGAGACCGCCCGCCGCGTCACCGGCGACCAGCTCGCCCAGCTGATGTTCCCCCGCTTCGCCGCCAAGCTCGACAACGTGCGCAAGCTGACGAAGGGGATGAACGCCTCGCCGGGCGCGGCCGTCGGCAAGGCCGTGTTCACCACCGAGCGGGCCGTGGAGCTCGCCGGACGCGGCGAGGACGTGATCCTCGTCCGCCGCGAGACCAACCCCGACGACCTCGCCGGAATGGTCGCCGCGAAGGGCGTGCTGACGTCCCGCGGCGGCAAGACGTCGCACGCCGCCGTCGTCGCCCGCGGCATGGGCAAGACGTGCGTGTGCGGCGCCGAGGAGCTGGACGTCGACGTCAAGGGCGCGCAGTTCACCGCGCCCGGCGGCGTGACCGTCGGCGAGGGCGACGTCATCTCCATCGACGGGACGTCCGGAGACGTCTACCTGGGCGAGGTGCCCGTCGAGGACTCGCCCGTCGTCCGGTACTTCGAGGGCGACCTGCCGGTCGAGGACGGCGACGACCTCGTCAAGGCCGTCCACCGCGTGATGGAGCACGCCGACGCGCGGGCGGCGCTGAAGGTCCGCGCGAACTCCGACACCCCCGAGGACTCCGCCCGCGCCCGCCGGTTCGGCGCCGCCGGGATCGGGCTGTGCCGCACCGAGCACATGTTCCTCGGCGACCGGCGGCAGCTCGTCGAGCAGCTCATCCTCGCCGAGGACGCCACCGGCCGGAAGGCCGCCCTGGACGCCTTGGAGCCCCTCCAGAGGCAGGACTTCGAGGGGATCTTCGCGGCCATGGACGGGCTGCCGGTCACCATCCGGCTCATCGACCCGCCGCTGCACGAGTTCCTCCCCGACATCACCGAGCTGTCGGTCAGGGTCGCGCTCGCAGGCGAAGACGCCGACGCCAAGGACCGGAGACTGCTCGAAGCAGTCACCCGACTGCACGAGCAGAACCCTATGCTGGGCCTGCGCGGCGTGCGGCTCGGTTTGGCGATTCCAGGACTTTTCGGCATGCAGGTCCGCGCGATCGCCGAGGCGGCCGCGGCCCGGCGGCTGGACGGCGGCGACCCGCGTCCCGAGATCATGATCCCGCTGGTCGGGGCCGTCCAGGAGCTGGAGGCCGTCCGCGACGAGGCCCGCGCCATCCTGGCCGAGGTCAAGTCCGCCACGGGCGTCGACGTCCCCGCGCTGATCGGCACCATGATCGAGCTGCCGAGGGCCGCGCTGACCGCCGGGCAGATCGCCGAGGCCGCCGAGTTCTTCTCCTTCGGCACCAACGACCTCACCCAGACGACCTGGGGCTTCTCCCGCGACGACGTCGAGGCGGCGTTCTTCTCCCGCTACCTGGAACTCGGGATCTTCGGGGTGTCGCCGTTCGAGACGCTCGACCGGGAGGGCGTCGGACGGCTCGTCCGCATCGCCGTCGAGGAGGGCCGCCGCGTCCGGCCCGGGCTGCACCTCGGGATCTGCGGCGAGCACGGCGGCGACCCCGACTCGGTGCACTTCTGCCACGAGGTCGGCCTGGACTACGTGTCCTGCTCGCCGTTCCGCGTCCCCGTCGCCCGCCTGGAGGCCGGGCGCGCCGCGATCGAGGCGGGTGGGGCCGGTGCGGCCGGAGGGAGCGACAGCCGCTGATCCCCTGCTCGCGGCGGTGAAATGCCAAAGGTTGGCATGCCGAACCGGCGAACCCGGCGCACGCGCCGGACCATCTAACTAACGTGTCCGATGCGATGACGTTGGAAGTGGACTTGCCGGAGACCGAGCACGAGACCGTCCGGCCGGAAGGCGCCGGGCCCGACAGCGGCGGGCCCGGCGACGCCGACGGCTCCGGACGCGGCGGCCGGCGGGACCGCCGCCGCGCCAGGCGGGCCGGGCGGCGCAGGCGCTCGCCCTGGTTCACGATCCCGGCGAGCGTCGTCGCGGGGATGATCGCCATCGCCGTGCTGACCCCGCTCACCGTCGGCGCGCGGATCTGGTACCAGGCCCGCCACGACGAGCGGCCCCGCTCCGACGCGATCATCGTCCTCGGCGCGGCGCAGTACAACGGCCGGCCGTCCCCGACGCTGAAATGGCGGCTCCAGCACGCCCTCAAGCTCTACCGCGACGGCGTCGCGCCCGCGATCGTGACCGTCGGCGGCAAGGCGCCAGGCGACAACTACACCGAGGCCGGCACCGGCCGCGCCTGGCTGATCCAGAAGGGCGGGGTGCCCGCGTCCAAGGTCTTCGCGGTGCCCGTCGGACGCGACACGCTGGAGAGCATGAAGGCCGTCGGCAAGGAGTTCGACCGGCACGACTGGTCGTCCGGGGTGATCGTCACCGACCCGTGGCACGGGCTGCGCTCCAAGAAGATGGCCGAGGACAACGGCATCAATGCCGCCGCGTCCCCGACGCGCAGCGGGCCGAGCGTCCAGACGCGCGACACCCAGTTGCAGTACATCGTCCGGGAGACCGGCGGCTACCTGTCGTACGTCCTGCTGGGCAAGAGCGTGCACACGCCGGACGAGACCATCAAGCGCGTCCACGTCGACCCGTCCGAGTCACCGCCGAACCGCTGAGCGGCGAAGCCCCCTCCGAACGGCGAATCCCCCTGAACAGCCGCATGGGGGCCTTACCCTGGATAGGGCCATGACGAGCAACTCCAGGCACGAGAACCCCGGCGGCTACACCGGCCGTGACAGGGAACGCTGGGCGCCAGAGCCCGCCAAGCGGCGCGACCGGACGGCCTTCGAACGCGACCGCGCCCGCGTCCTGCACAGCGCGGCCCTGCGGCGGCTGGCCGCGAAGACGCAGGTCGCCTCGCCCGGCGCGGACGCCACCGCCGACACCGTGCAGAGCCTGCGCACCCGGCTGACCCACTCGCTCGAATGCGCGCAGGTCGGCCGCGAGCTGGGCAAGTCCCTCGGCTGCGACCCCGACCTGGTGGAGGCGGCGTGCCTGTCCCACGACATCGGGCACCCGCCGTTCGGGCACAACGGCGAGGCCGCCCTCGACGTCGTCGCGCGCGGCTGCGGCGGCTTCGAGGGCAACGCGCAGAGCCTGCGCGTCCTGACCCGGCTGGAGCCCAAGTCGTTCGCCCCGGACGGCCCGCCCCTGCACGGCCGCAGCGTCGGCCTCAACCTGACGCGCGCCGCGCTGGACGCCGCGATGAAGTACCCGTGGTCCCAGACCGAGGCCGTCAACGGCAAGTTCGGCGTGTACGCGGACGACGTCGACGTCGCCCGCTGGGTCCGCGAAGGCGTCGAGCCGGGCCGGACGTGCTTCGAGGCCCAGGTCATGGACTGGAGCGACGACGTCGCCTACTCCGTCCACGACCTGGAGGACGCGCTCGTCGCCGGGCACATCGACTTCGTCCGCCTCGCCGACCCCGCCGAACGCCGCCTCGTCGCCGCCACCGCGACCAAGCTGTACTGCCCCGACGCGGCCCTGGCCGAGCTGGAGGAGCGCTTCGACGCGCTGCTCGCCGAGCCGTACTGGCCCGACCGCTACGACGGCACCCCGCGCAGCCTCGCCGCCCTGAAGAACCTCACCAGCACCCTGATCGGACGGTTCTGCATGGCCGCCGAGACCGCCACCCGGGACGCCTACGGCGACCGTCCGCTGACCAGGTACGCGGCGGAGCTGATCGTCCCGCGGGCGCAGCGGCTGGAGAACGCGCTGCTCAAGGGCATCACGGCGCACTACGTGTGGATCAGCCACGAGGAGATCAGGGCCCGCCAGCGGACGCTGATCATCGAGCTGGCCGAGCTGATGCTCGCCGGCGCGCCCGGCACCCTGGAACCCGGCTTCCGCGCCGCGTTCGAGGACGCCGCCGGCGACGCGGGCCGGCTCCGCGCGGTCATCGACCAGATCGCGTCGCTGACCGATCTTTCCGCGATCGCCAGGCACCGCCTGCTGAACGGCCGTTCCCGCTGATCATCCGCATGGCGGCCGGGGCGGTGTGACGAACACGCCCCGACGCGCGCGACGATGGCCCTTGTCTCGTTACAGAGGCAGCTGTAGGGATAGCTACAGGTCAACTACAGGAGGTCGCCATGCCCGAGGAGACGTTCGTGATCGCCGGCGCCAGCCTGGCCGGTGCCAAGGCGGCGGAGACGCTCCGGGAGGAGGGCTTCACGGGCAGACTGCTGCTGATCGGCGACGAGATCGAGCGGCCCTACGAGCGGCCGCCGCTGTCCAAGGGCTTCCTGCTGGACAAGGAGCCGCGTGAGAAGGCCCATGTCCATGAGGCCGACTGGTACGAGAAGCACGATGTGGAGCTGCGGCTCGGCGTGTCCGTCGCGGCCATCGACCGGGGCGCCCACCAGGTGCGCCTGTCCACCAAGGAACCGATCGGCTACGACAAGCTGCTGCTGGCGACGGGCGCGTCCCCGAGGCGGCTCGAGGTGCCCGGATCGAAGCTGCAGGGCATCCAGTACCTGCGGACGATGGCCGATTCGGCGGCGTTGAAGCAGGCCCTCGCGCACGGCGGACGGCGCGTCGTCGTCGCCGGGGCGGGCTGGATCGGGCTGGAGACGGCCGCCGCCGCCCGCGCCCACGGCAACGAGGTGACGGTCATCGAGCCCGAGCCGACGCCGCTGCACGCCTCCCTGGGCCCCGAGCTCGGCGCGGCCTTCGCCGACCTGCACCGCGAGAACGGCGTCGACCTGCGGCTCGACCAGGGCGTCGCCGGGTTCTGGGGCGCCGGGCAGGTGTCGGCCGTCGTCACCTCGGGCGGCGCCGAGGTGCCCGCCGACGTCGTGATCGTCGGCATCGGGGTGCGGCCCAACACCCGGCTCGCCGAGGAGGCGGGCCTCGACGTGTCCGACGGGATCCTGGTGGACGCGTCGCTGCGCACGTCCGATCCCGACATCTACGCGGCCGGGGACGTCGCCAACGCCTACAACCCGCTGCTCGGCCGGCGGATCCGCGTCGAGCACTGGGCGAACGCGCTGAACGGCGGGCCGGCCGCCGCCCGCGCCATGCTCGGCCAGGACGTCTCCTACGACCGCGTCCCGTACTTCTTCAGCGACCAGTACGACCTCG
The DNA here is from genome assembly GCF_044326345.1 of Actinomadura sp. 9N215. Lineage (NCBI taxonomy): Bacteria > Bacillati > Actinomycetota > Actinomycetes > Streptosporangiales > Thermomonosporaceae > Actinomadura > Actinomadura sp. 9N215. The sequence goes on from NZ_JBIRBA010000008.1 coordinate 105,217, forward strand.
GCATGGAGATGTCGGGCGTCGCGTCGCCGGGCGAGTACGACGAGGTCGTGTACCGCGGGGACGTCCCCGGACGCGAGTTCGTCGCGTTCTGGCTGTCCGGGGGCCGGGTCGTCGCGGGGATGAACGTCAACGTGTGGGACGTCACCGGGGACGTCCAGGCGCTGATCCGCTCCGGGCGCCCCGTGGACGCCGCCCGCCTAGCCGACCCCGGCGTCCCGCTCGCCGAACTCGCCTGACTCGCCGGGCACGTACAGTCGGTCGGGTGGTTCCGGACAAGATCGCGACCCTGGGCCGCGCCCGGGTCGCGGTGACGCTGGCGTTCGTCGCGCACGGCCTGCTCACCGCCGCCTGGGTCGCCCGCATCCCGCAGATCAAGGAACATCTCGGGCTGAGCGAGGGCTCGATGGGCGTCGCCCTGCTGGGCGCGCCCGTCGGCGTCGTGATCGCCGTGCGGTTCGCGGGACGGATCGTCGGCCGCTGGGGCAGCCGCGCGACGACCGTCGCCGCCGGGATCGTCTGCGCGGCGTCCCTCGTCCCGCTCGGCCTCGCCTGGAACATCGGCGCGCTGATCTGCGCCCTGCTGCTGATGGGCGGCTCGCTCGGCCTGATGGACGTGGCCATGAACGCCCAGGGCGTCGCCGTCGAGCGCGGCTACGGGCGTCCGCTGATGTCGGGCCTGCACGGCGCGTACAGCATCGGGACGCTCGCGGCGGCGCTCGTCGGCTCGGGCGCGGCGCACGCGGACGTCCCCGTCCCGCTCCACCTGACGGCCGCGGCGGCGGTGCTGGCGGCGCTGCTGGCGGTCGGCTGCCGGAACCTCCTGGACCGCTCCGCCGACGCCCTCCCCGAGCCGCACACCGACGCCCTTCCCGAGCCGCACGGAAACGCCCTTCCCGAGCCCCGCGGGAATGCCCTTCCCGAGCCGCATGGGAACGCGTCTGAGGGCGCCGCTTCCTCCTCGGGCCCGCCCGCCCCGTCCCTGAGCGCCCGGACGTCGTCCCGGTGGCTGCTGGTGATGCTCGGGGTCATCGGGCTGTGCTCGTTCGTCGGCGAGGGCGCCATGGCCGACTGGAGCGCCATCTACCTGCGCGAGGACCTCGGCACCGGTCCGGGCGCCGCCGGGCTCGGGTACGTCGGGTGCGCGGTCGCGATGACCGCAGGGCGGCTCGCCGGGGACCGGGTGGTCGCGCGGTTCGGGCCCGTCCCGGTGCTGCGGGCCGGGTCCCTGATCGCCGCGCTCGGGCTCGCGTCCGGCCTGGTCGCCGGGCATCCGGTCGCGGCCGTGTGCGGGTTCACCCTGTTCGGCCTCGGCGTCGCGGTCGTCGCGCCGGTCACGTTCAGCGCGGCGGGCAACGTCCCCGGCGTGCCCGCCGCGGCCGGGATCTCCCGGGTCACCGGCGTCGGCTACCTGGGGCTGCTCGGCGGGCCGCCCGTCATCGGGTTCGTCGCGCAGGGCGTGGGGCTCAGGTGGGCCCTGGCCGTCCCCGTCGGGCTGGTCGGCCTGATCGTCCTGCTGGCCCCGGCGACCGCCACGGCGGCGGTCTCGTCCGCGGACGAGCCGGCCGGGTCGGCGGCGGCGACCGAGTGCTGAACCTCCGGACGCTGATCTTTCGGGTGGGTTGCCACCGTGATAAATGTCCTCCTCAGGTAAGGTCTGGGCGAGTGAACACCATGCAGCGGTCAAGACCGGTCAAAACGGTCGCGTCCGCCCCGGCGTACCGCGCTTTCCAGCGCGGCGGCTTCGTCAGCGAGCTCCTCACCTTCGGTTTCGCGGGCGTCCTCGGCACGCTGGTCATGATCTTCGGCGCCAACCTGATGCGCGCCCTGCTCGGCGGCAGCCCCGTCACGAGCGTCGTCGTGCCGACCGTGGTGTCCACGCTGGCGTCCTACCTGCTCAACCGGTTCTGGGTGTTCCGGCACCGCGACAGCGACGGCTCCGGCCGCGAGGTCGCGATCTTCTTCGCGCTGAACGGCGTCGGGCTGCTGATCCAGGTGGTGTGCACCGGGTTCACCTACTACACGCTCGGGCTGCACGGCGGCGTCGCCTACAACATGGGGCTGCTGGCCGGGGTCGCGTTCGGCGCCGCGTTCCGTTACTGGTCGTACAAGAAGTGGGTGTTCACCCCGACGGCGGCGTGATGGGCCGGCTCGACGACGAATGGCCCGCGCACCGTCCCGCCGTGTTCGGCGCCGCGTACCGCATCACCGGCAGCGTCGCCGACGCCGAGGACGTCGTCCAGGACGTGTGGCTGCGCGCCCACGCCCGCGACGTCCCCCTCGACGGCACGGCCCGCCCGGACGGCGGCGACACCTCCGGCGGCGCGGCGCGGCCGGACGGCGACACCCTCGACGACGTCCGCGACCTGCGGGCCTGGCTGCTCACCGTCGCCGCGCGCCGCGCCTACGACCTGCTCAACTCGGCCCGCGCGCGCCGCGTCGACTACGTCGGCCCCTGGCTGCCCGAACCGCTGCTGACCGGCCCGGACGCCGCCGAGCCCGTCCTGCTGGACGAGACGGCCGGCACCGCGATGCTGCTGGTCATGGAGGAGCTGTCGCCGCCCGAGCGGGTCGCCTTCGTGCTGCACCAGGCGTTCGACGTGCCGTACGGGCAGATCGCGGACGTCCTGGGGAGAACGCCCGCCGCGTGCCGGCAGCTCGCCTCCCGCGCCCGCCGCAAGATCGCCGCCGCGCTGCCGTCCCGTCCCGCCCCGCCGCCGGAGCGGGACCGGGTCCTGGCGGCGTTCCGGGCCGCCTACGAGCGCCGCGACGAGGCCGCGCTCCTGGAGCTGCTGGACCCGGACGCGGCCTTCACCACCGACGGCGGCGGCCGCGTCTTCGCCGCCCGCAAGATCATCGCCGGTGCCGGACGGGTCGTCACCGCCCTGCTCAGGGTCAGCGCCCGGAACGCGATGCGGATCGTCCCCGCGCAGGTCAACGGGCGGCCCGGCTTCCTGGTGTACCGGGACGGCCGGCTGGCCGCCGTCGACACGGCGGAGGTGGCGGACGGCCGGATCACCGCGTACCGCCGCGTCCTCAACCCCGACAAGCTGCCGGCCCTGCCCCGTCCGGCGGAGGCCGGGCGTTGACCTGGAGCGCACTCCAGGTGGGATCCTGAACGGCGTGAGTTTCTACTCCCCGGCGGAGACCGCCGAGAAGAGCGGCTTCAGCATCGACACGCTGCGTTACTACGAGAAGATCGGGCTGCTTTCGGGCATCGCGCGGAACACGTCGGGGCGCCGGGTGTTCAGCGACGACGACCTGGCCTGGCTGGAGATGCTCCAGTGCCTGCGCGGGACGGGCATGCCGATCGCCGAGATGCTCCGCTACTCCGAGCTGGCCCGCGGCGAGGGCGACACCGTGCAGGAGCGGCTCGACCTGCTGCTGGAGCACGACCGCCGGGTGGAGGAGCGGATCGCCAAGCTGCGGGAGCAGCAGGAGCAGATCCAGTGGAAGATCCGCCTCTACCGGGGCGCGCTCTGTGACGGCCTCCCCGCCTGATCGAGGACGCGGAGGGCGCGGGTCCAGGTCCCGGCGCGGTCGAAGCGGTCCGCCTCCCAGGTGTGGGCGCGGGTCGTCCCGCGGCTCCGGAAGCGTCGCATGATCGCGACGTGCGGCGGCCAGGCGACGAACCGCTTCAGCGCGGCCTCGTCGTCCCAGACCGAGACGGAGCCGGATCTGCGCCGCAGGGGGAGGGACCACAGCCAGAGCCCGACGGCGCCTTCCAGGTCCGGCCAGCTCCGGCGGAGGTCCATGCCCGCGCGGTAGATCGCCGGCAGGTCGAGCGGGTTCGCGCACGTGAAGTCGGTGACGCTGACGAGGACGGGCCCCGCCGCGCTGGACGGCCCGTCCCGCCAGGGGCTTCGCAGCATCACGACGGCGAGCGGCCGAGGAGGGTCAGCAGCCGGTCCTTGGGGGCGGCGTCCGGCGGGGCGTCCAGCCTCGGCGCGAACGCGTCGCCGGGGCCCCGGCCGTCGTCGGGCACGATCGCGGTGACCTTCAGGGACGCGGTGACGAGTTCCTCGGCGGGCTCCCAGGGGACGCCGACGGTGGCGGCGACGTCCCACGCGTGCACGACCAGGTCCACGAAATGGAAGCTGATCGCCAGCGCGGCCGGGAGGGCGCCGCCGTCGCGGATCTCGGGGAGGGCGAGCCGGGCGTCGAGCGCGACGTCCGCGAACGCCCGCGTCACGAGGTCGGCGGACGCCAGGGACGCGGCGTAGGGGTCGTCGCCCAGGTCGCCCCCGCGCCAGGCGGACAGGCGGGCGCCGTCGCCGCGGGCCGCCGCGGCGAAGCCCTCGTCCTGGCTGACCTGGTGGCGGAGGAGGCCGTGCAGGGTCCAGTCGGGGCACGGCGTGGGCAGGGCGAGCGCGTCCGGCTTCACCTGCGCGACCGCGGAGAGGTAGAGATCGGACGCCTTCCGGTCCAGGGGCCGGAAGTCGGTGGTGAGCAGTTCGGTCAGCAGATCCATGACGTCCACGCTAGGAAGGCGCAGAGGACCAGGTACAGGGCCAAAATCGTAGAGAATGATTGAGCCGATTCTGGACCGGCCCATGCGGATCGGGACCGGCCGAGGCCGAGGGGAGGGCCGTTGGACCTGCACGTGAGCCTGGTGGGGCGGCGGGACCTCGCGGGCCAGATCTACCGGCAGCTGCGCGCCGCGATCCTGGACGGACGCCTCCGCCCCGGCGAGGCGCTCCCGCCGACCAGGGAACTGGCGAGGCGGCTGGAGATCTCCCGCAACACGGTCGGCGTCGCCTACGACCGGCTCGGTGCCGAGGGGTTCCTGACGAGCCGGGTCGGCGCCGGGACGTTCGTCCTGGAGGGCGGGTCCGCCGCCCGGGGCGCTCCGTCGGCGTCGCCGCTGCGGCCGCGGGACGTGTGGGAGCACGTGTCCGCCTGGCCCCGGCCGATGCCCGGGATCACCTGGGATTTCCGCGCCGGGCTGCCGGACGTGGGGCTGTTCCCCTACGAGGCGTGGCGGCGGATCATGTCGGGGGTGCTCCGGTCGTCCGCGCTGGACGAGCCCGCGTCCGCGGGCGACCCGGCCGGCCTGTCCGGGCTGCGCGAGGCGATCGCCCGGCATGTGGGGGTCTCGCGGTCCGTGCGGGCGAGCGCCGGGGACGTCGTCGTCACGTCGGGCACGCAGCAGGCCATGGACCTGATCGTCCGGGTGCTGCTGGAGCCGGGCGACGTCGTCGCCGTGGAGGACCCGGGCTACCCGCCCGTCCGGATCCTGCTGGCGGCGGCGGGGATGCGGGTCCGCGGCGTGCCGGTCGACGCGGAGGGGCTGCGGGTCGACCTCCTGCCCGCCGAGGCGCGGGCCGTGTACGTCACGCCGTCCCACCAGTTCCCGCTGGGCATGCCGATGTCGCTGCCGCGCCGCAGGGCGCTGCTCGACTGGGCCCGGCGCCGGGACGTCGTGATCGTCGAGGACGACTACGACACCGAGTACCGGTACGGCGGCCGTCCGATCGAGCCGCTGCAGAGCCTGGACGAGGACGGCCGTGTCCTCTACACCGGCACCTTCTCCAAGATCATGCGTCCGGTGCTGCGGCTGGGGTTCCTCGTGGCGCCGCCGTCGCTGCACCGCGCGTTCCGGATGGCGCGGTACGTCTCGTCCTGGCACGCCGAGCTGCCCGCACAGGCGGCGCTCGCGAGGTTCATCGACGAGGGGCTGCTCGCCCGGCACATCCGCAGGTCGCGCCGCGAGTACCGGGCGCGGCACGAGCGGGTCGCCGAGCTGGTGGACCGGCTGCTCGGCGACCGGCTGACCGTCGTCCCGGCGGAGGCCGGGCTGCACCTGAGCGCCGTTCTCGACGACGGAGGCCAAGCGGCGCCGGACGACGCCGCGATCACCCGGAAGGCCCTCGAAGCGGGCATCGGCCTGTTCGCGCTGTCGGAGTTCGCCGTCACCGCGCCGCCGCCGGTCCGGGGGCTCGTCTTCGGCTACGGAGCCGTCACGCTCCCGGAGATCGACGCGGGGATCAGCCGCCTGCGCCGGGTCGTGGGGAGCTAGAGCTCCGCGGGGAGCTGGAACTTCGTGTGGGGGTTGGGCTCTCGTGGGCCGCCCGGACGCTCCGGGTCTTGCGTTCCGGCGTCCGGTGGACGGGCGTGACACGCTTCCCGTCGGCGCCGAAGAAGAGGACCCTTTCGAGGTCGACGGTCAGCGCGACATGGTCGCCGCGGTCCGGACGGTCGCCCGGCGCGATGCGGAAGATCAGGTCGGCCCGGCGGCGGTGGTGCCCCGCGTGCTCCTCGATCGGCTCCTCGGCCTGCTCGGACGGCCTGCCCAGCAGGGTCTTGAGCCGGTCGCGCAGCCCGGGGCGCTCGGGCTCGTACGACGCGGGCGCCGCGGGCCGTCCCACCTCGGTCGCGTCGACCGTGGGGATGCCGGACTCGGCGTAGGCGAGCCATTCGTGCCCGTGGAACTCCAGCGCGCGGACCTGCCCGGACAGGACGGTCCCGGCCGGAGCCGGCGAGCCTGGCGCGATCGGCACGAGGATGTCGGGACGTATCCCGACGGTCACGGACTGCCCGTGATGGCTGATCAGCGAGGACGCCCTTGGGTCGTTCCAAGGGACGGTCAGCCGCTGCGGGCCGAAGTCGAGCAGCAGCCCCTCGCCCTCGACGGCCCACAGGGTGGCGTGCAGCAGGTTGATCGGCGGCGAGCTGAGGAAGGCGGCGACGAACACGGTCGCCGGGTCCTGGTAGATCTGCTCGGGGGTGCCGACGTCCTCCAGGACGCCGTCGCGCAGCACCGCCATCCGGTCGGCCATCGTCATGGCCTCGACCTGGTCGTGGGTGACGTAGACGGTGGTGGTGCCGGTGGAGCGCACGAGCGCGGCGATCTCGACGCGCAGCTCGGTGCGCAGCCCGGCGTCGAGGCTGGACAGCGGCTCGTCCATGAGGAACAGCGACGGCTCGCGGATCAGCGCCCGGCCGATCGCGGCGCGCTGCCGCTGGCCGCCGGACAGGGTGCGCGGCAGCCGGTCGATCATCGCGTTGATGCCGAGGGCGCGGGCCAGTTCGAGGACCTTCGCGTGCGCCTCGGCGCGGTCGTCGCCGGAGACCTCCAGCGGGAACATCATGTTGCCCTTGACCGTGCGGTGCGGGTAGAGCGCGCCCTCCTGGAAGACCATGGCGACGTTCCGGTCGCGCGGCTGCAGGTCGTTGGCGACCGTCCCGTTCAGCCACAGGTCGCCGCTGGTGATCTCCTCCAGCCCGGCGATCATGCGCAGGATCGTGGACTTGCCGCACCCGGACGGCCCGAGCAGCACGAACAGCTCGCCGTCGTTGATCTTCAACCGGACATTCCGGACAGCGATCACCCCGCCCGGATACACCTTGTCGACGCCGTCGAGTACTACATCCGTCATCGGGTCCGCCTGGGGGGTGGGGCAAAAACTGGGTCCGTCATCACATCGTGCGACGGTCCGTGTTGTCCATAGTAGATCCGGCGTGCCAGGCGGCCCGATCGGCCGAGTCCGGCCACGAAACACCAGATTCCGGTCACCGAAGGATGATCCAGGCCGCTTTCCGTCCGGGACGCGGCTGGTCCGCCCCCGATCCTCGACTGGTATGCCACCGCCGTCCAACCGGTATGTCTCCGATGGCGACCGCTAGGTCTCCGGTGGCGGCCGGTAGGTCACGAGGCGCGGCCGGTAGGTCCCCGATGGCGGCCGCCGCGGCGGGACGCGGCCCGTTAGGGCTTGCGGCGCACCGGATGTCGGGACAGCGCCGTAGACTCCTACGTCGTGGCAGGCCGTATTCGCAATGAGGACATCGCACTCGTCCGGGAGCGCTCGTCCATCGACGCCGTGATCGGCGAGTACCTGCAGCTCCGCAGCGCGGGCGGCGGGAACCTCAAGGGCCTCTGCCCGTTCCACGACGAGAAGTCGCCGTCGTTCAACGTGACGCCCTCGCGCGGGCTGTACTTCTGCTTCGGCTGCGAGGCGGGCGGCGACGTCATCAAGTTCGTCCAGGAGATCGAGCACCTGTCCTTCGGCGACGCGGTGGAGCGGCTCGCCGCGCAGGCGGGCGTCCAGCTGCGCTACGAGGACGGCGGCGGACGCGGCCCCCGGCAGGACGGCGGCCAGCGTGCCCGGCTGGTCGAGGCGCACAAGGCCGCCGCCGAGTACTACGCGGAGCGGCTGGCCTCGCCGGACGGCGAGATCGGCCGCCGGTTCCTGTCCGAGCGCGGCTTCGAGCCGGCCGACGCCGGCCACTTCGGCGTGGGGTTCGCGCCCCGCGAGTGGGAGGGCCTGGTCCGGCACCTGCGCGGCCGGGGCTTCGCCGACCGCGACATCGTCGCCGGCGGCCTCGCCAAGGAGGGGCGGCGCGGGCCGATGGACCGGTTCCGCGGCCGGCTGATGTGGCCGATCCGCGACCTGTCCGGCGACGTCATCGGGTTCGGCGCCCGCAAGCTCTACGAGGACGACGACGGTCCCAAGTACCTGAACACCCCCGAGTCGCCGCTCTTCCACAAGGGCTCGGTCCTGTACGGCGCCGACCTGGCGAAGAAGGAGATCGCGCGGCGGCGGCAGGCCGTGGTGGTCGAGGGCTACACCGACGTGATGGCCTGTCACCTGGCGGGCGTCCCGACGGCGATCGCGACCTGCGGCACGGCGTTCGGCGACGACCACATCAAGGTCCTGCGCCGCCTGCTCATGGACCAGGACGAGTTCCGCGGCGAGGTGATCTTCACCTTCGACGGCGACGCGGCCGGCCGCAAGGCGGCGCTGCGCGCGTTCGACGACGAGCAGAAGTTCGTCTCGCAGACGTTCGTGGCCATCCAGCCGGACGGGCTCGACCCCTGCGACCTGCGCATCCGGCACGGCGACGCCGCGGTCCGCGACCTGGTGGCCGCGCGGCTGCCGCTGTTCGAGTTCGCCGTGCGCAGCGCGATCGAGCAGCACGACCTCGACACCGTGGAGGGGCGGCTCAGCGCGCTGGACGCGGCGGCCCCGGTCGTCGCCGCCATCAAGGACCGCTCGCGCCGCCACATGTACGCCGTCAACCTTGACCGCTGGCTCGGGATCATGGACGAGCAGTTCGTGCTGCGGCGCGTCCGCGAGCTGGCCGCCCGGCGGCACGGCCGCCCCCAGCACGGCAACGGCAGGGGCGGGAACCACCGGCCGGGAGACGGCGGGGCCGGAAACGGCCGGACCGGAAACGGCCGCGCGGGCAACGGGCGCGACACCGGCGGTCCGGTCGAGAATGGCGGTGAAGACGGACGCCACGCGGCCGACGCGGCGGGGGCCGGGCGGCCGGCGTTCGATCCGAGCGATCCGGAGGTGCAGCGGGAGCGGGAACTGCTGAAACTGGCCGTCCAGCGTCCTGCGGTGCTGGGGCCGGCGTTCGACGAGGTCCCCGCGGACGCGTTCATCGCGCCGCCGCACGCCGCGGTGCGCGCGGTCATCGCGGCGGCGGGGGGCGTGAAGGCGGCGGGCAACGTCGCCGAATGGGTGGCCCATCTCCTCGAACAGGCGCCCAATGACCAGGTCAGAGACCTGATCACCAAGTTCGGGGTGGAGCCCGCGCGGGCTTCCCAGGATTCGGACGACCGTTATGCCGCCGACCTGCTGGCCCGAATACAGGAACGCCAGCTCACGCGCATGATCGCCAGCGCGAAATCTAAACTCGGGCGGCTGAATCCGGTCGAGGCCCCCGAGGAGTACCACCGGCTCTTCGGCGATCTTGTCGCGCTTGAGCAGCAGAGACGGGTGTTGCGGGAGCGAGGGATCGGGTCACAGTAAGTCAAGGGACCGCAAAATAGGTCCTGTGATCTTGGCCCCATGTGACGCAAACTGTCTGGGTGGGCCCTTCGGTGCTGCCAAGCGAGGCGCCATCGGTTGATCAGGTGGCGGACCTCGTCGCACGTGGTAGAGAACGCGGCGGCGTGACCGTCGAGGACGTCGCTGCCGCGCTCGATCGCTCGGACTTGCCGGACGACTCCCTTGAACGGGTCGTCCGGATGCTCGCAGAGCAGGGGGTGGAGGTTCTCGAGTCTCAGCAGGAGACCGAGGACGTCACGCGAGCGGACGAGGGTGACCTCGGCAAGCGGGCGCCGACGAGCGACCTGGTTCGGATCTACCTGAGAGAGATCGGTCGCGTACCGCTTCTAACGGCAGAAGATGAAGTAGAACTCGCGAAATCGATCGAGGCGGGACTGTTCGCCGAGGAGAAGATGGCGCAGACCGCCGTCCTCGCCCGCGGCGAGCTGCTCGACCTCGAACAGCTCTCCCGCGAGGGCACGCGGGCGAAGCAACGCCTGATCGAGGCCAACCTGCGGCTGGTGGTCTCGATCGCGAAACGCTACGTGGGCCGGGGAATGCTGTTCCTCGACCTGATTCAGGAGGGAAATCTCGGACTGATCCGTGCGGTCGAGAAATTCGACTACACCAAGGGGTTCAAGTTCTCGACCTACGCGACCTGGTGGATCCGGCAGGCGATCACCCGCGCGATCGCCGACCAGGCCAGAACGATCCGGATCCCGGTGCACATGGTCGAGACGATCAACAAGCTGGTCCGGGTGCAGCGGCAGCTCCACCAGGACCTCGGCCGTGAACCCAGCCCCGAGGAGATCGGCCTGGAGATGGGCCTGTCGCCCCTCAGGGTCGTGGAGATCCAGCGGATAGCGCAGGAACCGGTCTCGCTCCAGTCGCCGATCGGGGAGGAAGACTCCGATCTCGGCGACTTCATCGAGGACGCGGACGCCGTCGTGCCGATCGAGGCCGCGGCGTTCATCCTTCTCCAGGACCAGCTGGAGGACATCCTGGGCACGCTGTCGGAACGGGAGCAGCGCATCATCCAGCTGCGCTTCGGCCTGACCGACGGGCATCCGCGCACCCTGGAGGAGGTCGGCAGGGAGTTCGGCGTGACGAGGGAGCGGATCCGCCAGATCGAGTCGAAGACCCTGGCGAAGCTGCGCCACCCGTCCCGCGCCCAGATGCTCCGCGAATATCTCGACTGACGCCCCGCCAGGCGAGCCGACCTGACAGAGCCGAACCGAGAGCGACGACACACCGGTACGACCGCCCTCCCGGCACCACCGCCGGGAGGGCGCTCGCATGCGCGCCGGACGCCCGCCCCCACGCGGGAAACGGGGGCTTGCCCGCGAGGCGGTGGCCGCCTGCCGGGCGGTCGACGGCACCCGAAACGGTGGTGCCATCGGAGCGGTGGCGGGCACACGGGACGGGTCCGCCGGCCACGGCTTTCGTGGCCGTTGTCAGGACGGCTGTTGGGGCAATGCGTCGCATTTCGTCCGGACGGTGATTTACCGTGGTGGTCATGCTGATCGTGACGACTGATGGCGTGGCGGGGTACGAGATCAGGAGCGTGCTCGGAGAGGTCCTCGGGTCGGCCGTGCAGGCCGATCAGGGCGCCGCGCCGCAGCCCGGGCAGGGCGGGAGCAGCGCCACGTTCCGGGTGACGGGGGAGCGGCCCGCGGCCGGCCTCGGCGCCGCCCGCCGCGAGGCGGTGGACCGGCTCGGCGAGGAGGCGCGCCGCAAGGGCGCGAACACGGTGGTCGGCATGCGGTTCGACACGGTCGCGGTCGGCGGCGGCCTTGAGGTCTGCGCCTACGGGACGGCCGTCTGGGCGGAGCCCGCGCAGGCGCAGCCGCGCGACCAGGCGCCGCAGCAGCAGCACCCCCATCCGCAGCAGCAGAAGCAGCCGCCGCCCTACGGCGAACCGCAGCCCGGCGGCCCGCCGATGGTCGCGCGCAACCTCACGATGGGCCTCCAGGACCGCCCGCGCTGAGACGGGCCCGTCCAGCGGCCGCCCGGCTGGCCCTCTTGACCTGCGGAGGTTAGGTTTGACTAACTTAGGTCGGCCTAACCACCCGCAGTGTCCTGGAGCCCGTCATGCGTCCTGTCTCCGCGCTCGCCGTCGCCGGCGCCGCCGCCATGTCGATGTCCCTGCTGTCGGCGTGCGGCGGTGACGACAAGGCGGACGCCGCGGGCGCCATCCCCGTGACGGCGACCGACGACACCTGCGAGGTGTCCAGGACGGACCTCACCGCAGGCAAGACGACGTTCAAGGTCAGCAACAAGGGCTCGAAGGTCAACGAGTTCGAGGTCATCAAGCCGGACGGCAAGATCCTCGCCGAGCGGGAGAACATCGGCCCCGGCACCAGCGTCGACTTCGTGGTCAACCTGCCCGCCGGGAAGTTCAAGCTGCTGTGCAGCGCCGGGCAGACGGGCAAGGGCCCGTCCCACGACGTCACCGTCACCGGCGCGGGCACGGCGGCCGGGGGCGGCGACCAGCGGCTGAACCAGGCCGCCGCCGACTACAAGACGTTCGTGATCGCGCGGCTCGACGACACGATCGCCAAGACCCGGACGTTCGTGGACGCCGTCAAGAAGGGCGACGTCGGCAAGGCCAAGGAGCTGTACGCGCCGTCCCGCGTCGGGTGGGAGACGATCGAGCCGGTCGCGGAGAAGTTCGGCGACATCGACCCCAAGGTCGACGCCCGGGAGGCCGACCTGAAGCCGGCGGAGAAGAAGGACTGGTCCGGCTGGCACCTGCTGGAGAAGGCGCTCTGGGAGGACGGCTCCGTCAAGGGCAAGGAGAAGTACGGCGACCGCCTGCTCCAGGACCTGGACGTCCTGAAGTCGCGCCTCCCCGGCCTCACCCTCGACCCGGTGAACGACATGGCGGGCGGCGCGAAGGAGCTGCTGGACGAGGCGCGACCGGCAAGGTCACCGGCGAGGAGGAGGCGTTCAGCCACACCGACCTCGTCGACTTCAAGGCGAACGTGGACGGCGCGAAGAAGATCTACGAGCTGCTCAAGCCGGTCGTCCAGGAGCGGGACGCGCAGCTCGCCAAGGACCTCGACGGCGGCTTCGGCGCCGTCGAGGCGCTGCTGCGGAAGCACGAGAAGGGCGACGGCTACGTCTCCTACGACAAGGTCGGCAAGGGCGACCGCAAGGAGCTCGCCGACGCGGTGAACGCGCTGGGCGAGCCGCTGTCGAAGCTCGCCGAAGTCGTGGCGAAGTAACCGAAGGGCGGGCGGCGAGATGACGGAGCCGGAGAGCGGCGGGACGCGTCCCGGGCTGTCGCGGCGGCGGATGCTCGGGTTCTCCGGGGCGAGCCTGCTGGTCGGAGCCGCCGCCGGGGCCGGTCTCGACCGGGTCGCGTCCGCCGACCAGGACGCGGACGGCGAGGCGGGCGCGGCCGTCGCGTTCCACGGCGCCCATCAGGCGGGCATCGCCACGCCCGTCCAGGACCGGCTGCACTTCGCGGCGTTCGACGTGACGACCGGCGACCGGGCCAGACTCGTCCGGATGCTCAAGGACTGGACGGACGCGGCCGCGGCCATGACGGCGGGCCGCCCGGTCGGTGACGGCGCGGTCGGCGGGGTCGCGGTGGCGCCGCCGGACGACACCGGCGAGGCGCTCGGCCTGCCGCCGTCCCGCCTCACGCTCACGATCGGGTTCGGCCCCACGCTGTTCGAGAAGGACGGCAAGGACCGGTTCGGCCTCAAATCGCGCCGCCCGGCGGCGCTGGTCGACCTGCCGCACTTCCCCGGCGACGACCTCGATCCCGACCGCAGCGGCGGCGACATCGCCGTGCAGGCGTGCGCGGACGACCCGCAGGTCGCGGTGCACGCCGTCCGGAACCTGGCGCGCATCGGGTTCGGCGTGGTCGCGGTCCGCTGGTCGCAGCTGGGGTTCGGCAAGACGTCGTCGACGACGCCGGACGCGCAGACGCCGCGCAACCTGTTCGGGTTCAAGGACGGCACCGACAACATCGCCGCGACCGACGCGGCACTGCTCGGCGAGCACGTGTGGGTGGGGGACGGCGGCGACGGCGCGGCCTGGATGGCGGGCGGCACGTACCTGGTCGCCCGCCGCATCCGCATGCACATCGAGACGTGGGACCGGACGTCGCTGCGCGAGCAGGAGGACATCTTCGGCCGCGACAAGCGCGAGGGCGCCCCGGTCGGCGGCGCGAAGGAGCGCGACAGGCCCGTCCTGGCGAGGATGAAGCCGGACGCGCACGTCAAGCTCGCCCACCCCGACTCCAACGGCGGCGCCAGGATCCTGCGGCGCGGCTACTCGTTCACCGACGGGTCGGACGGTCTCGGACGCCTCGAAGCGGGCCTGTTCTTCATCGCCTTCCAGCGCGACCCGCGCACCGGGTTCGTCCGGGTCCAGAACTCGCTGGCCGGCGACGCGTTGAACGAGTACATCCAGCACGTCGGATCGGGCGTCTACGCGTGCCCGCCGGGCGTCCGCAAGGGCGGCCACTGGGGCGACACCCTCTTCGCCTAGCGCCCCGCTCAGCCCCGCTCAGGCCTGCGCGGCGCGTTCGGCGCGGATGCGGGCCACGACGTCGCCGGCCGCCGTCTTGATCGACTCCAGTTCCTGCAGGTAGGCCCAGTAGTCCGGATGGGAGCCCGTGAGCCGGTTCGGCGCGGCCTCCAGCCGTTCGACGAGCGAGTCGAGCACCCTGGCGTGCTGCGGCGCGGCCCCGCCCGGCTGGGCCATGGCGAGGCGCTGCGCGTCCCGCACGGCGAACTGGACGCTCTCCACCGGCTTGGACGGGTCGGCGGCGACGGCCTTCAGCTGGTCGAGGCGTCCGGTGACCTGCCCGGCGCGCCGGTCGGCCGCGTTCAACTCGGTGCGGGCGGCCGTGAGCGCCTGCTGCGCCTGCTTCCACTCGGCGCGGGACGTGTGCGCGGACGCCTCGTTCAGCCGCTCCCGCGCCCGCGTGACGGCCGACTCGATCGACTCAGGCGCGCCCTTGAGGTCCTGCCAGCAGGCCTGCGAGTAGCCGCGCAGCAGGACCTTCATCGCGTCCTTCACAGGCCCTACGCGGTTCGCGACGACGTCCACGCGGGTCCGGGCGGACGCGAGCGAGTTGCGGACCTTCTGCGCCATCTGGGGCAGCTCGGCGGCGCCCTCGCGCGCCCGCTCGGCGATCTCGCGGACCTCCTCGGCCTTGCGCATCGCTCCGTCCAGGCCGAGCCCGCCCAGCCCCTGCGAGCCGAGCTGCGCGAGGATCTCCTTCGCTCTGGCCAGCTCGGCCTCGGGATCGGAGGCGTCCATCCCGGCCCGGGCCGCGGCGGCCACGGCGGCGTCGGCGGCGGCGACGGCGTCGCGGGCGGCGGTCAGGCGGGGCGGGAGCTGGTCGAGGGCGGCCTCCAGCCGCGCCATCTTCGGGGCGAGGCGCTCGGCGAAGCCGTTCAGGTTGCGGGTGATGTGCTGGAGCCGCTCGGTGGACGCGACGAACGCGCGGCGGGCGGCGTCGTACTCGGCGGGTGTCCGGTCCTGGTCATCGACGTCGTGCGCGTCCAGGACGGAGATGTACGCCACGGCGGCGGCGTCGGCGGACTCGGCCAGCCCGGTGAACTCCCGGCGGACGGGTTCGGCGGCCTTGGCGTCCAGGTCCTCGAACACGGTGACGCGGCCGTCGATGTACTTCTGCGCCTGGTCCATGTCGTAGAAGGCGGTCGACGCCGCCTCTCTGGCCTCGATCGCCCCGGAGGCCGCCTGCGCCCCCCGGTTACGGCGGCGCTGGTCGCCCGCTCCCCGCAACGCTGCCTCCCCTCGGTCCCTGCCCAGTCAACACTCTTCATCCTGCCCGTCCGCCCTGCAAAGCCCTGTGCCGCGGCGGGGCAGGCCGGATGAAGGATGTTCAGTCTGGCCGTCCCTGCCCAGTCTGGCGCAGACGGCCCGGATTCGCGCGCCTGACCTGTCCCGCATGTGGGTGAATTGCGAGGCTCTTCGGGTAATGCTCCGCCGCGACTGGAACGGATAGCATCGCTGCAACGTCGGACAGGCTGGGCGCCGGCGCGGCGTCCGAAACAACGGCATGCGATCTTGGAGGCCCATCGTGGGTGTCAGTCTCAGCAAGGGCGGCAACGTATCGCTCACCAAACAGGCCCCCGGCCTGTCCGCGGTGACCGTCGGTCTTGGCTGGGACCTGCGCACCACCACCGGCACCGACTTCGACCTGGACGCCTCCGCGATGGTGCTGGACGCCTCCGGCAAGATCATCACAGACCAGCACTTCGTGTTCTTCAACAACCTGCGGACCCCCGACGGCGCGGTCGAGCACACCGGCGACAACACCACCGGCGCCGGCGAGGGCGACGACGAGCAACTCAAGATCAACTTCGGCGCGATGCCCGCGACGGCCGAGCGGGTGGCCTTCGCCGTGTCGATCTACGAGGCCGACGGCCGGGGCCAGAACTTCGGGCAGGTCCGCAACGCCTACATCCGCGTGCTCAACCAGAGCGACGGCGCCGAGATGGCGCGGTACGACCTGTCCGAGGACGCCTCGATGGAGACCGCGATGGTCTTCGGCGAGCTGTACCGTTCCGGGACGGAATGGAAGTTCCGCGCGGTCGGCCAGGGCTACGCGTCGGGGCTCGCCGGCATCGCGCTGGACTTCGGCGTCAACCTCTGAGCAGGTCCGCGAACTCCGGCCAGGTCCGCAAATCCCACAGAAGACGTCCCGCAGCACACCGGGCTCGTAGTACACAGGCTCGTAGCACGCTCGTAGTAGACACGCTCGTAGTAGACACAGACACACCAGGAAGGGAGTGGCCCGAACATGGGGGTTTCACTCGCCAAGGGCGGCAACGTCTCGCTGACGAAGGCCGCCCCCAACCTCACGGCGGTCACGGTCGGCCTCGGCTGGGACGTCCGCGCCACCACCGGCGCCGACTTCGACCTCGACGCGTCCGCGCTGATGCTCGCCTCGACCGGCAAGGTGATGTCCGACCAGCACTTCGTGTTCTTCAACAATCTGAAGAGCCCTGACGGGTCCGTCGAGCACACCGGCGACAACCTGACCGGTGAGGGCGAGGGCGACGACGAGTCCATCAACGTCGCCCTCGGCACGGTGCCCGCCGAGTGCGAGCGCATCGTGTTCCCCGTGTCGATCTACGACGCCGACAACCGGCAGCAGAGCTTCGGCCAGGTCCGCAACGCGTTCATCCGGATCGTCAACCGGACCGACGGCAACGAGCTCGCCCGCTTCGACCTCACCGAGGACGCCTCCACCGAGACGGCGATGGTCTTCGGCGAGCTGTACCGGCACAGCGGCGAATGGAAGTTCCGGGCCGTCGGCCAGGGGTACGCCTCCGGGCTCGCCGGCATCGCCATGGATTTCGGCGTCAACGTAGGCTGAGGCGCCACGTAGGCTGAGGAGGTCGTCGTCGGTCGGTCACCGGAAGATCGCCGGCGCCTCCGCATCCCAGGCCGCCACGCCCGGCCGTCCTTCCTAGCAGAAATACGCGCATGATTCTTCGCACCTTCGGATGGTCCTTCGGCGTCACGGCCGTCGGCCTGCTCATCGCCCTGCTCTATGACGGGCCGACCGGGCTGGCCCTGGTCGCCGTGCTGGCCGTCCTCGAGATCTCGCTGTCGTTCGACAACGCCGTGGTCAACGCCAAGGTGCTCGACCGCATGAGCCCCTTCTGGCAGAAGATCTTCCTGACGATCGGCATCGCGATCGCGGTCTTCGGGATGCGGCTGATCTTCCCGCTGCTGATCGTGGGGATCACGGCCAAGCTGAACCCGTACGAGGCGTTCGACCTGGCGTTGAACGACTCGGACCGGTACCACCACCTGATGAACGACGCCTACCCGATGATCGCGGCGTTCGGCGGGATGTTCCTGCTGATGCTGTTCCTGGACTTCGTGTTCGAGGAGCGCGCCGACAAGTGGCTGCCGTGGCTGGAGCGCCCGCTCGCCCGCATCGGCAAGCTCGACCAGCTCGCCGTGGTCGTCGCGGGCGGCTCGCTGGCGTTCGTGGCGTGGCAGTCCGCCGACGACCCCGGCCAGGTGATGATCGCCGGCGTGCTTGGCATGGTGACCTACATCCTGGTCAACGGGCTCGGCGAGCTGTTCTCCGAAGCGGGCGAGGACGACGAGGAAGAGGGCGAAGGCGAGGAGGGCGCTCCGGCCCGGCGGTCCGGTCCTGGCTCGCTGGTCCTGGCGACCGGCAAGGCCGGGTTCTTCCTGTTCCTGTACCTGGAGGTGCTGGACGCCTCGTTCAGCTTCGACGGCGTCATCGGCGCGTTCGCGATCAGCACCGACCCGATCGTCATCGCGCTGGGCCTCGGCATCGGCGCCATGTACATCCGGTCGCTGACGGTCTTCCTGGTCCGCAAGGGCACCCTGCACGAGTACATATACCTGGAGCACGGCGCGCACTGGGCGATCGGGGCCCTCGCGGTGTGCATGCTGGTCGGCATCGGCCACCACGTCCCCGAATGGATCACCGGCGGGCTCGGCGCCGGCCTGATCATCGCGGCGTTCGTGAGCTCCGTCGTGCGCAACCGGGGCGAGGACGGCGCGTCCGGCGGCCCGGCGGCCGGCGACGGCGCCGAGAAGCCGCTGGAACCCAGCTCCAAGATCCAGTAACGAGGTTCGGCGGACCGGCCGCCGCCGGCCGCCGGAGTCCGCTCATCGGCAGATCCCCAGCCCGCGACACACATCGATCACCAAGGGAGCCGAACGATGTCCATCTCGCTGCAGAAGGGGCAGAAGGTCTCGCTGACCAAGCCCGGCGGAGGGACGCTCACCCGGGTCAGGATGGGCCTCGGCTGGGACGCCGTCGCCAAGAAGGGCCTGTTCGGGAAGGGCAAGCCCCGCAACATCGACCTAGACGCGTCGTGCCTGCTGTTCGACGGCAGCGGCAACCTCGCCGACCAGGTGTGGTTCCGGCAGCTGCGCAGCAAGGACGGGTCCGTCCAGCACACCGGCGACAACCTGACCGGCGCGGGGGAGGGCGACGACGAGGTCATCAACGTCGACCTGCAGAACGTCCCGGCCAACGTCACCCAGCTGGTGTTCACGGTGAACTCCTTCACCGGCCAGGACTTCTCCCAGATCGAGAACGCGTTCTGCCGCCTGGTCGACGAGACCACGGGGCAGGAGATCGCGCGCTACGACCTGACCGGCGCCGGT
This sequence comes from Actinomadura sp. 9N215, assembly GCF_044326345.1. Taxonomy (NCBI): domain Bacteria; kingdom Bacillati; phylum Actinomycetota; class Actinomycetes; order Streptosporangiales; family Thermomonosporaceae; genus Actinomadura; species Actinomadura sp. 9N215. The sequence continues at coordinate 124,143 of NZ_JBIRBA010000008.1, forward strand.
CAGCACAACGCGCAGATCATGGCGAAGGTGTCGCGGGACGGCGAGGGCTGGTCGATGACGGCGATCGGCGCGACGGCGACCGGCCGCACGTTCCAGCATCTGCTGCCGGCCGTGTCGACCCACCTGTGAACCGCGTCTGACGAGGCGTCCATGCGGCATTTCGATCACATCGACGCCGCGCGTCGTAAGCATCTTTTCTACCGTCATCCGCGGCCCTTCGACCGGCACGACGACCCGGCGGTGCTGGGGGTGGCGCTGGGCGCGACGCTGTACAGCCCCGCCACCCGGCCCGTCCTCGCCGACGACATCGAGCGGGCGGCGCGGCGCGGCGTGATGAGCATGGTCGTGTGCCTGGAGGACGCGATCGCCGACGACGAGGTCGCGGCCGGCGAGGCGAACCTGGTGGCGCAGCTGCGGACGCTGCACGGCCGCGGCGAGGCGACGCGGGACGTGCCGCTGCTGTTCGTCCGCGTCCGCGATCCCCGCCAGATCGGCGATCTGATCGGCCGGCTGGGCGACGCGGCGGTGCTGGTCAGCGGGTTCGTGCTGCCGAAGTTCACGGCGTCCGCCGGTGGAGCGTTCCTCGACGCGCTGGCGGACGCCGCCGCCCGGACGGGCCAGCGGCTGCTCGCGATGCCGGTGATCGAGAGCCCGGAGGCGGTGTACGCCGAGACCCGCACCGAGATGCTGTACGACGTGGCGCGGCTGCTGGCCAAGCACCGGCGGCGGATCCTGGCCGTCCGGATCGGGGCGACCGACATGTCCGCGGCGTACGGACTGCGCCGCCCGCCCGACCTGACGATCTACGACATCCGGCCGGTCGCGGGCGTGATCTGCGACGTGGTGAACATCCTCGGCCGCGCGGACGGCACCGGATACGTCGTGACCGGCCCGGTCTGGGAGTACTTCTCGGCGGGGGAGCGGATGTTCAAGCCGCAGCTCAGGCAGTCGCCGTTCGACCGGCAGCGGGCGGCGCCGCTGCGGCAGCGGCTGATCACGTCCGACCTGGACGGCCTGATCCGCGAGGTGCATCTGGACAAGGCGAACGGCCTCATCGGCAAGACCGTGATCCATCCGAGCCATGTGGCGGCCGTGCACGCGCTGTCGGTGGTGACGCACGAGGAGTACTGCGACGCCGCCGATATCCTGGGTGTCACCGGGGGAGGCGCTATGGCCAGCTCCTATGCGAACAAGATGAACGAGGCGAAACCGCACCGCGCCTGGGCGCAGCGGCTGATGCTGCGCGCCCGCGTGTTCGGCGTGGCGGCGGAGGGCGTGACGTTCGTCGAGCTGCTGGAAGCGGCGGGCAGCCGGTGACGTCGCCCTCGCCCAGCCTCTCGGCCGATTGGCCCGGTTCGTGGGTGGCGTCGCGTCTCGGCGTGCGGCTCGTGGACGACGCCCTTCCGGCCGGTGCGGGGCTGGCCGATCTGGTCGGGCTCGCGGTGCGGCGCAATCCGCGGCGTGCGCATCTGCTGGTTTCGGCGGTGCTGGGCAAGCACGTCCCGACCGATCCACGGCTCGTGTACGGGTCGGGGCTTCTGCTCGGTGAGCTCGTGCGCGCGCGCCTGCGCGCTGAGCAGCCGTCTGGGCCCGGTCTTCTCGCTGATGCCCTACGGGGTGTTCCGGGGGCGGCGGCGGGCCTGCGTGACCTTCTGCGTGCACCACAGGTTCCCATGGAAGCGATCGTGCTCGGCTACGCGGAAACGGCCACCGCCCTGGGCCACTCGGTAGCGGACGCCCTAGGAAGCGCCTACTACCTGCACTCGACTCGCCGTCCCGTCACCGGCTTCGCCACGTACGGAGGGTTCGAGGAGGAGCACAGCCACGCCACGAGCCATCTTCTGCTGCCCGCCGATGCCGCCGCGCTCGACCGTGACGTGCCCGTCGTGCTGGTGGACGACGAGCTCTCCACCGGACGGACGGTCCTGAACACCATCGAGGCGTTGCATGCCGTCCGGCCTAGGGGTCGTTACGTCCTGGCGGCTCTGGTCGACCTGCGCGGCCCTGCCGACAGGGCGCGGATGGAGGAACTCGCCGATCGGCTTGGTACCCGCATAGACGCGGTGGCGTTGGCCTCCGGGCAGGTGGAGCTTCCGGCGGGCGTCCTGGAGGCTGGGCAGACGCTCGTCGACGAACTCACCGCGCGGCCGACGCGTCCGTCCGAGGCCCCTACTGCGTTCGACGTGTCGCGAGTCGAACTGGACTGGCCCGCAGGGATTCCAGACGGAGGCCGCCACGGCTTCCTGCCCGAACACAGGGATCGGCTGGAGAAGGACCTGGCACGGATGTCCGACGCCATCGCGTCCGGGATGGGCGACGGCGCCTCCCGCGTGCTCGTGCTGGGGTTCGAGGAGCTGATGTACGCCCCGCTGCGGCTGGCCGAGGCGCTCGCCGACGTGCTGCCGCGTGTGGACGTCCGGTACTCGACGACCACCCGTTCGCCGGTCCTCGCCGTAGACGACCCCGGGTACGCGATCAGGACGCGCTTGACCTTCCCGTCGCACGACGATCCGGCCGACGGGCCAGGAGAGCGCTACGCCTACAACGTCGCCCCGGCATCGGCCCAGGACGGCTTCGACCGCATCGTGCTGGTCGTGGACGACATCGCCGACACCCCGGCGCTCGCCGACGGCCTTCTGCGACGCCTGCGCGCGCTCGCGCCCACGCTGCTCGCGACCGTCCCATCGCGGAAGGGCGTTCAGCCCAGGACGGGCGTTCAGCCGAGGAGGGACGCTCCACCGAGGAAGGACGCTCCACCGAGGAGGGGCGGGTGAAGCCGCTGTACGGTCCGTCCTTCGGCAGCTATCCCGCGGACGACGTCGCGTGGCTGCTCAAGGACCTCTCGCACGTCCGGCTCGAAGCGCCCACGGAGGAGCGCGAGGCGGCGATCCAGGCGGGCCGCGCCCACTACGCCGAGTCGCTGCCGGTGGAGTACCAGCCGGGCCCCGAGTACCGCAGGCTGTTCCACAAGGCCCTGGACGCGTCGGCGGAGCGGATCGCGTACGCGACCGGCCTGGTCACGGAGATGATCCTCGCCGAGCGCGGCCCGGGGATGGTCCTGGCGTCCCTGGCGCGCGCGGGCACGCCGGTCGGGATCCTGCTGCGCCGCTGGGCGCGGTTCGCGCACGGCCTGGACGTCCCGCACTACACGCTCAGCATCGTCCGTGGCCGCGGCATCGACACGGAGGCGCTGCGCTACCTCGCCGAGCACCACGACCCGGCCTCCGTGATGTTCGTCGACGGCTGGACGGGCAAGGGCGCGATCACGCGCGAACTGGCGGCCGCCCTAGCACCGCTCCCGTTCCCCTCCGACCTGGCGGTGCTGGCCGATCCGGGCCGTTGCACGTCCCTCTACGGGACGCGTGACGACTACCTGATCCCGTCCGCGTGCCTCAACTCGACCGTCTCCGGCCTGGTCAGCCGGACCGTCCTGAACGACGACCTGATCGGCCCCGGCGACTTCCACGGCGCGAAGTTCTACGCCGATCTGGCGGACGACGACGTGTCCGCCCTGTTCCTCGACGCCGTGTGCGCCCGTTTCGCGGACGTCGCCGAACGGGTCGCGAAAGATCTGCCCGGCCTGCGGTCCGCCGACCGGACGCCCGACTGGTCTGGCTGGGAGGCCGTCCACCGTTGCGCCCACGCCGACGGCATCGACGACCTGAACCTCGTCAAGCCGGGCATAGGCGAGACCACACGTGTCCTTCTGCGCCGCGTTCCATGGAAGGTGCTCGTCCGGGAGGACGCGGGCCCCGAGGTCACCCACATCAGGCTGCTGGCCGACGAACGCGGCGTGCCAGTCATCGACGTCGAATCTGACCGCTTCCCCTACGCCTGCATGGGATTCATCCACCCGCGCTTTGGCAAGGGAGCCGTTCAGTGACCGTCCTGGTGTGCTCCGATCTCGACCGTACGCTCATCTACTCCACCGCAGCGTTCGCCTTGGACGGGCCTGACGAGACGATGCCGCGCCTACTCTGCGTGGAGTTCTACCAGGGCGCGCCGCTCTCCTACATGACGGAAGCGTCCGCGCGCACACTCGAAGCGTTGGCGAAGACCGCGACGTTCGTCCCGACCACGACACGCACACCGGAGCAGTACAGGCGCGTGCACCTGCTGGAGAAACCCGCCCCTTACGCCATCTGCGCGAACGGCGGCCACCTACTCGTGGACGGCGTGGACGACGCGGAGTGGTCGGCGTCCGTCCGGGCACGGGTCGCCGACGGGTGCGCCCCGCTCGCGGCCGTCCAGGAGCACCTCGTCCAGACGAGCGGTGACTTCGCCCTAAAGCGACGCACCGCATCCGACCTGTTCGCCTACACCGTCGTCGACCGTGCCGCGCTCCCACCAGGATGGGTGGACGACCTCACGGCCTGGTGCACCGAGCGCGGCTGGCGGACGTCCCTGCAAGGCCGCAAGGTGTACTGCCTGCCCGCAGGCTTGACGAAGGCCGCCGCCGCGGCGGAGATCGCCCGCCGGACGGGCGCATCCACGACCCTCGCCGCCGGCGACTCGCTCCTCGACATCGACCTCCTCGAAGCCACCGACCTGTCCATCCGACCGGCCCACGGCGAGCTGCACGACACCGGCTGGACGTCCCTGTCCACGGCCGTCACCGCCGCTCGCGGAGTCCTCGCAGGCCAGGAGATCGCGGACTGGCTGCTGGAGCGCGCGGCCGCCCCGTGACCAAGGGCTGTAAATATTCACGGTCAAGGCCCGCCGGCCGTTGACAAGCGACGTCCCCCAAGGGGTCGCAGCGGCGGCGTTCTGAGGTGACAATCACGGTGAGCCCTCAGGCTCAGGAGCCTTTCTTTCGCCGGGAGGAGGTCGCCCTGATCACATGAGCACCCGTCTGACCGGCGACGAGACCGCGCTGTGGAAGGCCGCGGCCAGGGTGCTCGACGCGAACTGGACCGGGACCGCCACCGCCGCGTCCCCAGGCCTGTACCCGCACCAGTGGAGCTGGGACTCGGCCTTCATCAGCATGGGCCTCGCCCGCTGCCGCCGCGACCGCGCCGAGGCCGAACTGATCAGCCTGTTCCGCGGCCAGTGGGCCGACGGGATGCTCCCGCACATCGTGTTCGACACCAGCCTCGCCCGGCACGCGTTCTTCCCCGGCCCCGAGCTGTGGCGCAGCGAACGGCAGCCGTCCGCGCCGCGCGGCGTCCACACCTCCGGCCTGACCCAGCCGCCGCTGCACGCCCTGACCGCGCTCCGCCTGCACGAAAGCGCCACCGACGGGGAGAGCAGCCGGGCCTTCCTCGCCCGCCTCTACCCGCTGCTGAACGCCCAGCACCGCTATCTCGCCCGCGCCCGCGACCTCGGCTCCGGCGGCCTCATCGCGATCTGCCACCCCTGGGAGTCGGGCCTGGACAACAGCCCCGCCTGGGACCGTCCGCTCGGCGCCCTCCGCCTCCCCCCGACCGCGTACGCGCCCGCGCAACGCTCCCACACCCTCCCGACCGGCGAGGACTACGACCGGTACGTGTGGCTCGTCGCGCTCATGCGGGAGGCCGGATACCGTCCCGGCTACCTGCGCGACGAGCACCCGTTCGCCGTCGAGGACCCCCTGGTCAACGCGATCTACCTGGCGTCCACCCACGCGCTCGCGGAGATCGCCGAGCTTGTCGGCGCCGACCCCGTCCCGCACCGCGAACGCGCGCGGCGCGTCCACCACGCGATCCTCGACCGGCTCTGGGACGCCGAGACCGGCTGCTTCCGCGCCCGCGACCTGCGCGACGACCGGCTGCTGCCCGTCATCACCGTCGGCGCGTTCGGGCCCCTCCTCGACCCGGACCTGCCGGCCCCGATCGTCCGCAACCTCGTCGACCTCCTGCTCTCGGCCCGCTTCGCCGGAGCCGCCGGATACCCCGTGCCCACCTGCGACATCCAGGCCCCCGCGTTCGACCGCGGCGGCTACTGGCGCGGCCCCACCTGGATCAGCACGAACTGGCTGGTCTGGTACGGCGCCCTGGGGCACGACCTGCCGGTCGTCGCGGACCTCCTCTACGGCTCCACGATGCGGCTCGTCCGCCAGTCCGGCTTCCGGGAGTTCTTCGACCCCTTCGACGGCACCGGACGCGGCAGCCACGACTACGCCTGGTCCGCCGCCCTCGTCCTCGACCTCCTCGGCGCCCGCCGCGCCCCCCAGGCCGCCTGATCGCATACGGTGGCGGCATGCGCCTGCACCGGGTGGGCTCCAAGCTCCGCGACGCCCTCGCCCTCGAACGCGGCGAACGCGTCCTCGCCACCGCCCCCACCCGCGGCGGCTCCCACGTCGCCGCCACCACCACCGCCCTGCACGTCCCCACCCCGGAAGGCGGGTTCACGCGCGTCCCCTGGGAACGCGTCGACCACGCCACCTGGAAGGACGGGTGGCTCCACGTCCAGGAAACGTCCCGCGCCGAGCACCACGTCCGCCTCACCGACCCGGGATCGGTGCCTGAGATCGTCCGGGAACGCGTCACCGCCACCATCGCCGTCAGCCACCAGGCCATGCTCCCCGGCGGCGGCAAAGTGCGCATCGCCGGCCGCCGCCCGACCACAGGCGGCGACGTCCGCTGGACGTTCGTGTTCGACGCGGGCCTGGACCCGTCCGACCCGGGCCTACGCGCCCAAGCCGAACAGGTCCTCGAAGACCTACGCCGCCAGACCGGCCTCTAGCCGGGGTACACCTGCGACTGCTCGTCCTCGACGGCCTTGTGACGCCCCGGCATCTGCTCCGGCACCCGCTCCTTCAGATGCTCCGCCTTCCCCTTGGCCGCCCCGGCGAACTCCTCGCCTTTGGCCCGCAGCTTGCCCGCGGCCTCCTGGACGTTCGGGTTCTCCGACACCTGCTGCGACAGCCGCTTGATCTGCTCGTACCGCTCGCGGCCGGCCTTCGTCCCCATGACGTAACCGATCGCCGCGCCTGCCATGAACATCATGCGAGCTTTCATGTTTACTCCCACTGACGGCGGATTCGTCCCACCCCCATACCCGCCAACAGGCCCTCCACCCGTGCCAGGACGCGAATAACGGGTGCGCGAACAGCCCCGGACATGCGCTAACCTAGACCCGCCGCCAGGGGCCCACGCCCCGGCCACACGAACGATCCCGCGTAGCTCAATCGGCAGAGCAGCCGGCTGTTAACCGGCAGGTTATTGGTTCGAGTCCAATCGCGGGAGCCGAGGCAGGGGTGGTGTGCTCAGCGGGCTTCGCTCGCTTTCGCCGTGGCCCGCAGTGTCCTCCCGGGGGGCGACCCCCGGACCCCCGGTGTGAGGGCTCCGCCCCCACGCCCGCTCCCGGTTGCGGCTCGGGGTTGTATTCAGGTGTTTTCGGGGGAGCCGAGGCGGCGCTTCTTGCTCGGTGCGCCTTCGCCGTGGCCCGCTGTGTCTTTCCGGGGGCGGCCCCCGGACCCTCGATGTGGGGGGCTCCGCCCCCACCCCTTCCGGCTTGGGTCTGGTTCGTGTGCTCGTTCCCGCCCGATCCAACTCGCGTCGAGGCGGTGGAGAATCAGCCGGGGGCTGAGGCTGATTTGCGCAGTGATCATGCGGGACATCGGCAGTCGTGAAGGTGCCGACGCCGGACTGACTTGAGGAGGCGTGCGTTACTCACTGGCCGGAGGCGGTCAAGGCCTGTCCGGAAGTCTCGTGTGTGCTCTCATTACTCGTGGTGATGCCGTCTCACCCGTGGTGATAGCAGTCGACGTCAGAGGGAGCGAACGGCGTGGTCAGCGCACCTCGTGGGCCGATGGATCCTTCGTTGGACGCCCAGGACAGGGCCACTACGGAGCTCGGCCTGCGGCCGGGGGACGGCGTGGCCCTCATGGTGGCCGAGTACGAGAGCCTCCGAGCGGAGATCCTCAAGCTCATCGAACTCCAGTCCCAGCTCGTGGCGCTCACGATGATCGCCTTCGGCACGGTGGTCTCGGTCGGGTTCCAGTCCAAGAACGCCACCATCGTCTTCACCTATCCGATCATCTCGCTTCTCCTGGCCGTCTACTGGCTCAACTTCGCGCACACGATCTGCCGTTGCGCGGAATACGTCTCGGACAGGATCGAGAAACGCGCCGGCCCGGAGTACATGGGCTGGGAGAACTACGTTCGTGTGCGTCCGCTGGAAAAGGCCAGACTGGGCTATTGGGGCGTCAGGTTCATCTTCATGGGAAGCTCGGTAGTGGCGATCGTCGCCGGCTTCTCCGTCGGAATCCATGGACTCGATGACGGCGTCTTCAGCGGGGTGGGCATCGTGATGACGGTGCTCACCATGGCGCTGCTCGCCACCTGGCGCGAGCCCGCGCTCGTTCAGGCCGACCGCGGTGGCTCGGCCGACGGCGACGCCGGACGGGTCGGAGCAGCGGATTCCTGACCCGCGGCGCACACGTCCCGCGATCCTCCTGGCCTTTCTGATTCAGGGGACCGTGTCAGGGACCTTCGCGAGCCGTGTGCCGTGGCTGCGAGAGCACGATCACCTCGACGAAGGCTCGCTCGGGCTGGCCCTGTTCGCGTTGGCTCTCGGTGGCCTGGCGGCACCGCTCCTGGGGCGGCGAGCCGTCAGAAGGCTCAGCGGGCCACGGGGCACGGCTTGCCTGCTGATCGGTTTCGCCTGTTCGCTGGCGCTCCCGGTGCTCGCCGCCAACCTGTTCCTGCTGTGCGCCGGCTGCGTCGCGTACGGGGCCGCGGGGGCGTTGTCCGATGTCGCGATCAACGCGCAGGGGGTGGCGGCCGAAAAGCGCCGGGGCCGATCGATGATGTCCGGGTTCCATGGCGCTTGGAGCGTCGGGGCCCTCCTCGGATCCGGGGCCGGCGCGATCGCGGCGGCTGAGGACATTGACGCTCGCGTTCATTTCGCCGCCACCGCCCTGGTCGTCATCCCTCTCGCAATGATGACGATCCCGGGCCTTCTGGAGAGGTCCGGCGAAGGCGAAAGCGGCAAGACCCGTCAGATCTCCCTCCCTTCCCGTCCGATTCTCCTCATCGGGCTCATCGGTTTTTGCGCGATGTTCGCCGAGGGCGGCGTCGCCGGTTGGTGCGCGGTGTTCCAGACGACCGTCACGGGCGCGGGTGATGGCGCGGCGGCCGTCACCTACAGCGCGTTCGCGATCGCCATGGCGGTGGGCCGGCTGTCAGGTGACCGAGTCGTACGGGTCCTGGGACGGACGGGCGCTGTGCGCGTCAGCGGCGTCCTCGGAACGGCCGGCTGCCTCCTGGTCGTCACCAGCAGGTCGTCGCTGGTCTGCGGCTTTGGATTCTGCCTGGTCGGGCTGGGGGTCGCCGTCGTCGTACCGCTCGCCTTCGCCGCGGCCGGACGGGCCGGGCCCACTCCGGCCGACGGCGCCGCGGGACTGGTCACGGTCACCTATGTGGCCGGGCTGGCGGCTCCTGCGGCGATCGGCCAGATCGCCGATCACGGCTCCCTTCCCATCGCCTTCCTTCTGACGACGGCCCTGGTCGCGGCCATCCCGCTGGGTGCCGGGCTCCTTGACGACCCCGCACGGCGGACGTGACCCGCGAAATCGCTTGGTGACGTCAAGCGCCTGTTCCGCCGACGCCGATACCGTCCACCCGGGTGAAGTTCCACGTGCAGGATGCTCGCCGAGCGGGCTCGGTGATCGGCCCGGTGGGGTGATATTTCGGCCGTCCGGTCAGAATTCGTCGTCGATGAACGGGGCCGGGGTGTTCTCAAGTTCCTTCGGCAGGGGCCCCGGGCTGTGGCCGTAGTAGAAAGCTGTAGACGTCGTGGAGCCGGGTGCGGTGCGGGTCGTTGGCCCGCCCTTTGACGATGCCCAACCCCTGCTCATTGCGTGTGGGGGGTCAGGGCGGGGCGGCGGCCTCGGGCGCGGGGCCGCATTGTGCGGGTCAAGTCGACTGCCCATGTGTGATGTGGTGCCGGGAGCCGTTGATGCACGAGGCTGGGCGGTGTCGCGAGCGGAAGCGAACAGTGGGGTTCCCGGCGGACGGGCTGATCGGGCCGGTGTAGGGAGTGCGGCGCGGTCGGCTGGATCCCGGGCGGGCCTCCGCCCCTTGGATAGGCGGCGGAGGCCTTGTGGCACGTCGAAAGCGCTAGAGAGCCTGGGTGGTTACCAGCAGCGGACGTAGTGGACGTGGCTGATGTGGATGCTTCCGGTTGCGTAACGGTCGGGGCCGGGGTCGGTGTAGAAGGTGCCGGTGCGCCAGTCGCCGGCCACGTTGGTGGCGTTGATGAAGCCGTTGTTGCGGGTGTAGTCCTTGACGCCGGTGCTGGTTCCGCGGCCGTTGTAGATGGGCTTGCCGGGGTCGGTGACGTATTGCCAGGTCGAGCAGGCGCGGGTGGGCTGGGCGGCTGTCGCGGTGGCGGGGGTGACGGTCAGGGGGATCGCGGTTGTGGCGGCGAGTGCGGTGAGGGCGTGGCGCTTGTTCATAGATGACCTTTCGTGACGGACGGTCATCACATGATTACAGGACGAGGATGCGCGCAGACTACCGCGTTCACTAAACCGACACTCACCGGCCACGATGAAGCCGGGGTGAGGTTGTCGGGCGACTCTGATGAGAGAAAGTGGATGGCGCGTCGGCGGAGCGCCGTGGGTAGCGAGCTAGGTCATGGTTGATTGGGTGGGTGGAGGTTTGTGAGCGGGAGGTTGTGTTCGGTGTGTAGGCGTTCGGCGATGAGTGAGCGGTGGCATGCATCTGGATCGCGTTCGACGCAGAGTAGGGCGGTTGTCGAGTTGGCTGGGAGGTCTGCCACTAGTGCGGCTAGGTCGAATGGGTTGAGGATTTCGCGGGTGTAGCGGTCGGTGTATTCGGGTGCGAGGGAGACGCGGTTGCGTTTGCCTACGCCTTGGCGGTCGTCCTCGCGGTATTGGAGTTGGCGCAGGTCTGTCGTCGGTGCCAGGCCCTTTAGGTGTCGGTAGTCGATGTCGGCTGTGGCGAGTGCGTGTTGGAGGCGTGCCGAGTTTGCCCAGGAGTAGTCGGGGCCTCGGACGCCGCGGCGCTGGCGGACGTCGAGCAGCAGCCCTACACCCCCGCCGGTGAGCTTCTCCAGGAAGGTTTCGAGTGCGAAGCCGTAGACGCCGATCGTCGCGATGCGTTTCGTTCCGGTCATGGCGGCGGGGGGTGAGGGGCGTACTGTTTGGTGATCCAACGGCAGATCGCCTCCACGACGTAGCTGCGTTCGGTGTCGTCGAGCGTGTGCCCGGCGGGGATGCCGTGCCAGCGCGCCAGGCAGATGCGGCAGCACGTCGCGGTGGCGTGCTGGGCGACGAAGACGGGATGCCCGCGATAGGGCGTCTGGCGGCCGTCGTTGCGTGGCTCGGCCGGGGCCAGCCTGCGGTCGACCAGCTCCTCGGCGTGTCTGCGGACGGTCGTGATGCCGCGCAGGTCGACCACCGCGCGGTCCCGGCCGCGCAGCCGGAACTTCGCGCGGAAGGGGTGCTGCCCGATCCGGTGCAACCTGGCGTTCAACTCGTCCGTCACGCAGTCACTCCGTGGTCGATCTGGTTCGCTACAGCGTGATGTTGAACATCCAGCTGATCCCGAACTGGTCTACGAGCGCGCCGGCCTCGTCGCCCCACGCCTGCTTCTCCAGAGGCATCGTCACCGTGCCGTTGGCGGACAGCTTCTTGAAGTGGTCGCGGAGGCCGGTGTCGTCGCCGCCGATGTAGACCGCGACGTTGTTGCCCGGGTGGTGGGGCACACCTTCCGGAACGTCCCATGCCATCAGTGTGTAGCCGTCCGGGGTGTCGAGGCTGGCGTGCATGATCTTGTCGGCGCCGGGGGAGCCCGGGGAGCCGGAGTCCGAGTGCGCGTTCAGCTCCAGTTTGCCGCCGAAGACCTCCCGGTAGAACTCCATGGCCTGCCGCGCGTTCCCGTTGTAGCTGATGTAAGGGTTGAGTCGGGATCCCATTTGATGCTCCTTCGTGTGGGTCAGTGCCTAGAGCCTCCCGGTAAATCACGACATCCTGTGTCGTGTATTCGCGTAGAGTTTTCGTATGCGTGCCGACCGGTTGGTGTCGCTGGTGCTGTTGCTGCGTCAGCGGGGACGGCTGTCGGCGGCCACGCTGGCGCGTGAGCTGGAGGTGTCAACGCGCACTGTGCTGCGCGATATCGAGGCGCTGTCTGCGGCTGGCGTGCCGGTTTACGCCGAACGTGGGCGGCATGGCGGGTTCGCGTTGCTGCCCGGTTTCCGGACCGACCTCACCGGGTTGAACCATGACGAGGCCCTTGCCTTGCTGGTCGCCGGGACACGACGCGGCGCGCAGGCGTTCGGGCTCGGGTCGGCGCTCGCTTCGGCGATGCTCAAGGTGGTCGACGCGCTGCCCGAGAGCTATCGGGACACTGCGGCGGGCGCGGCCCAGCGGCTGCTCATCGACCCGGAGACGGATCTGCTTTCGCGGCGTGTGGTCGCCGAGGAGGTGCCCGACGCCGTCGTGTCCGAGATCCGGAGCGCGGTGTTCGCCGGGCACAAGCTGCGCATCCACTACGCGGCCAAGGGCCAGGCCCCGAAGTGGCGCACGGTGGACCCGATCGGCCTGGTCACCGTCCGCGACCAGGGTTACCTGCTGGCCACGAGGTCTGGCGCGGACCGCACCTACCGGCTGTCCCGGGTCTTGGCCGCCGAGGAGCTGGACGAACCCGCACAGCGTCCAGACCGCGTCGATCTGGGCCAGGCCTGGCAGGAACGCAGCACACGGTTCCGGACAGGCGGCGACCAGGTCGCCGTGCTCGTACGGGTGCACCCGGCGCGGCGGGAGGACCTGGTGTGCACCGCACTGGCCGTCCGCGCCGAGGAAGCCGACACGGACGGCTGGCTGCGGCTGGAAGTGACCTTCCAGGATTCACGACACGCCGAATGGGCGCTGTGGCAGCTCGCCATGAGCGCGGAAGCCCTGGCCCCGCAGTGGTTGCGCACCGCCCTCCGCGACCGCGCCACCGCGATCGCCGCGTCCTACGATTCCCAACCTGAGCGCTGACGGACGATTGACCCGACTCGGCCGGAAGGACGGTTGGGGGTCGCTCTTCGGGTTGATGCGCGCGGGGATCGTGCGGGGGATCATCGCCGCATGGCATCCAGAACCCGTACCGTCGCGGTCGTCACCGGGCTGTTCGCCCTTTCGGCCACGTTGTCGCCCACCGTCGCGTCCGCCTCGATCGATGCGGATCCACGGCTGCCTTCGCCGACCGGTGCTCGGCCGGTCGGGACCACCTCTCTGTATCTCAAGGACACCTCCCGGCCCGACCCGTGGGTGCCCTCCGTCAAGGCGCGCGAGTTAATGGTGTCCGTCTGGTACCCGGCGAAAGCCCAGGACGGACGTCGGGCGCAGTACATGACCCCGAAGGAGTCCGAGCTGCTGCTCAAGGGCGCGGGCGTGACCGGCGTACCCGGCGACGTCCTGAGCAAGACGCGCACGCACGCCTACCGGGACGCGCCCCCTGCCGGGCGGGCACACCGCCTCCCTCTCGTCGTTCTCTCTCCGGGTTTCAGCTGGCCGCGCAGCTCGCTCACGTCGCTCGCCGAAGACCTGGCCAGCCAGGGTTACGTCGTCGCCGGGATCGACCACACCTACGAGAACCACGCCACGACCTTCCCGGACGGACGCGTGACCACATGCGTCGCCTGCCAGGCCCCCGGCGACGACGTTGCCGCACGGGCGACGAAGGGACGGGCGATCGACGTCTCCTTCGTGCTCGACCAGATCCTCTCCGGGCGTACGAAATGGAAGGGCGACGCGCTGATCGACCGGTCGCGCGTCGCGATGGCCGGGATGTCCCTGGGCGGCGCGAGCGCGTCGGAGACCATGCTCCGGGACTCCCGCGTGCGCGCCGGGATCAACATGGACGGATCGCAGCAGGTCGCCATTCCGCGGCGCGGCCTGAAGCGCCCGTTCATGTTCCTCGGACAGGCGGCGCTGGACGACACGTGGTCCCGCGACTGGCCGCAGCTGAAAGGCTGGAAGCGGTGGCTCCAGGTGCAGGGGGCGATCCACCCGTCCTTCGCCGACTACGACATGCTGACCCAGCAGATCGGTCTCGACTTCGGGAGCAAGCTCCCCGGCGACCGCTCGGTGGTGATCACCAGGGCGTACGTCAGGGCCTTCATGGACCTGCACCTTCGCCACCGGCCTCAACCTCTGCTGGACGGGCCGTCCGCCCGCTACCCGGAGGTGACGTTCAAGGCCCGGGACTCCCGGTCTTGACCGCGTTGCCGGGGCATTCGTCGTCGCACAAATGACGCGGGATGGCTCACGCACGCGTGTCCACGGCCCATTGCGGGCCGTCTCCGTTGCAGCGGTCAGAAATGTGCGGCGTGGACACGGAGGGTTGTGTGATTGCCGATGTCCGGGTCGGTGAGGCGGGCTAGAGGGCGAGGGCGTGGCGGAGGCCGGCGCCGAGACGCATCAGTGTCTGAGGGCTGAGGGCCCCGACGTCGCGTTTCAGGTCTTCCTCGAAGAGGATGACGATGTCGTCGCACAGGGCCCGTCCGACGAGCGGGTCACCCGAGTCCAGCTCGATGATGCTCGGCAGTTTCGGCTTGGACGAGGTGGTGATGCGCACCGCCAGGTAGCTGTCGAGCTTGCCGTTGCGGGCGTTGTTGCTGACGACGGCGAAGGGCTTCTCGCCGTAACCGAGGTCGGCCATGTAGACCCTGCCTCGCAGCACGCGCCGCTGTTGGGTCACTGCTGCTCGACCGCTTCAGCGGACCTCCGCCGCGCGGCGCGGCGGAACGCCCGGTCCTCGTCGTCCTGGGCTGCGGCCAGGGCAGCGTAACCGGTGAGCATGACCTCTTCCTCTACTGCCTTGCGGGCGACCTCGACCAGAGCCCGGACTGCGGACGCGGCCGATGACCCGGTACCGAGTGGGCGGCCGATGAGCTGCCCCAGCGCCTGGTTCTCTGGGGTGCCGGGGGTCCGGATCGCCTCCAAGAGCATCTGGTCCTCGTCCGTCAGTGCCACGGGGAGGCGAGCCTTGGTGCTCATGTCAGCCCTCCTGCTACCTGGTACGCCCTATGCATCAATGAATGAGTCTACCTGATGCATCGCTGGATGGAACAGATTGATGAATCGGTTCGTGAATCATATCGTGACTCAGCTTGGAGTGGAGGTGGGCGTTCGGCGTTCGGTGAGGAGGTGGTGGGCGCGGGCGGCGGCGGTCGGGTCTGCGGTGCGGAGCCTGGTCAGTAGGCCGTTGATGTCGGGGGAGGAGACACGGGTGGTGGCGGTCCAGTGGCCGTGGTCGTCTCGCGTGATCGTCCACTTGGGGAAGAGGTGCTGGAGAAGGAGCAGCGTGACGGGCTCGTTCATCGTTTCCTTGCGTGAAGGCCCCCGCCGCTCTCCGTCCGAGGTCGGAGAGCGGCGGGGGCGCGCTGGGGGCTTGTTACGGGTGGTTGCGCTGGAATTGCTCGATGACGTGGGTGATGTCCTTGAGGTCGGCGCCGCAGTCGCAGAGGTATCCGGTGCGTCCGCGCGAGGCCTCGTGGTAGGCCCAGCGGCGTCCGGGCACGGCCATGACGTTGATGGTGAGGACGGCGCTGCCTGTGCCGTAGACCCGCAGGAGTGGTGTGTGTACGGGGACGACGTCCGGGGTGTACGTCTTCACGCAGCGCCATCCGTTCCGCTCCAAGGTGAGGGCGAGGGCGTCCAGGTACCGGATGGCGGTGTCGCGGTTTCGCTCGGTGTGCCACTTCAGGTACCGGTGGCGGATCGTCCGGCGCAGCCGGTAACCCGTCAGCGAAGCTTGGCCCACGTGATCTTTCCTCCTTCGTTGAGGGGGCGGACGCCCCAGTCGTGCACGAGCTGGGCCATGAGCAGCAGGCCCCGGCCGGACGTCGCGTCGTCGTCCTCGGGCTGGGCGGTGGGGCGTCCCTCGCCGGAGTCCCACACCTCGACGACCGGGCGGTCGTCGTGCTCGTCGCGGAACACCCGCAGGACGATCGGCCCGGCCCCGTACTTGAAGCTGTTGGTGACCAGCTCGCACACCACGAGCCGACCGTCGTAGTTGTCCTCGATCCCCCACTCCGCGAACCGCTCGGCGAGGAACCTCCGCGCGAGCCGTGGTGCCTGGTCGTTGGATTCGAGGACGAGCGTGGGTGGAACCTCTGGCGCGAGCGCTGTTGCTGGCATCGGTACGACCTTCGGAATGTGTCTGAATTCTCGTAACTCGCTGCACATTTTCGACTTCGAGGCGTAGTGTGACCAGCGAAGCGCCGCAACACACACGTACCGCTAACCGCTGTTGGCGGGCGATCCCCCCACTCACGCGCTGGAGGCTCGGACATGGCCGCACGCAAACCGACTGCGAAACTCCTCGCCTTCGGCGCGGAGGTCAGGCGGACGAGGGAAGAGGCAGGCATCACCCGGACCGAGCTCGGCGCTCGGGTGGCGGTCACGCGCAGCTACATCTCGCAGGTCGAGTTAGGCCGCACGAAATGCCGCAGGGACTTCACCGAGCGGCTGGACAAGGCCCTGGAGACCGGTACCACGCTGGCCGACAAGTGGGACGAACTCGTTCGCTCCAGCGGTTACCCGAAGTATTTCGCGGACTTCCCGCTTGCTGAGGCTTCCGCTGTAATGCTGCGCGCCTTCGAGATCAGGCTCGTGTACGGACTCTTCCAGACGGAGGCGTACGCAGGCGCGATCTTGGAGAGCGAGGAACACGTCAAGGAGCGGATGCAGCGGCAGAAGATTCTCACCAAGCCCAACGCCCCCAGCGTTTTCGTGGTGCTGGACGAGTCTGTTCTCTACCGAGAGGTTGGGTCACCAGGGATCATGCGCGAGCAGTTAGAGCACTTGATCGCCCTGTCGGAACGCAACAACATCACACTCCAGATCGCACCGATGGGCTACATCCGTGGAGCTCGGGCCCCGTTCGTGATCGCCACGCAACCAGACCGAAGTGAGCTGGTGTACCTCGACAACTGCGTCACGGGTGAGACGAGCGGAGTGCCAGACGACCTGGCGACCGTCACCGAGACGTTCAGTAGGCTGCAAGCCAACGCGCTTTCGCCGAGCGCATCGGTCGAGCTGATCCGAAAGGTAGTGAGTGAGCGATGGACGTGACTTGGCGCAAGTCATCGCGCAGCAGCGAGTACGGAGACAACTGTGTCGAGCTGGCTGAACTCTCCGAAGGTGTTGGTGTGCGCGACAGCAAGGACCCAGAAGGTCCGAAGCTGGTCGTAACGCGCGGCCAGTTCGCAGTCTTGGTGGCGGCACTGAAGCGCTGACCCGAACTGGCAGAGCACATGGAGAGCGGTGAAGGAACGTGGGTCTGAACGATCTTCACTGGCGTAAGTCGTCGCGCAGCGGTGAGTATGGAGACAACTGCATCGAGGTGGCTGAGCTTTCTGACGGTGTCGGTGTCCGCGATAGCACGGATCCGGACGGGCCGAAGTTGGTCGTTCGGAGTAGTGAGTTTGCGGCGCTGGTGGCGGTGTTGAAGGGATAGCGCCCTCCGAAAAGCTTCTGGAGTCGAGCCTCGGCCCTTGTGGGGCCGGGGCTCGGTGCGTTGTTCGGGGAAATTGTGCGGGTTTTCGGGTGGCCGTAATTGGGGTGGAGTGGGTTCGGGAATGGTGGGTGGGTTGGTTTGCGGAAGGGGGTGGGGGGTGGTGTGATTTCTTCCGGTTCGGTGGGCTGGAACGGAGGGTGGGCATGGAAGCGGGAGCGGTGCTCGGTGGGAGGTACCGGCTCACCCGGCGGGTCGGGCAGGGTGGCATGGGGGAGGTGTGGGCCGCTGACGATATGGAGCTGCGACGACGCGTTGCGGTGAAGATCGTGGTGGCGGGGCAGGGGACGTCCACCGTGCTGACCGATCGGTTGCGGCGGGAGGCGGAGAACGCGGCGCAATTGCAGCATCCTGGGATCACGGTGGTGCACGACATCGGTGTCCACGAGGGGCAGCCGTTCTTTGTGATGGAGCTGCTGAACGGGACCGACTTCGCCGCGATCCTCGCCCAGAATCGGCAGGGGCTGCCCATTGAGCGCGTCCTGGAGACGGGGGCCGCGGTGGCGGACGCGCTGGGGTACGCCCATCGCAGGGGAGTGGTGCACCGGGATATCAAGCCCGCCAATCTGATGGAGCTGGCCGAGGACGGGGTGAAGATCTGCGACTTCGGGATCTCGCGCTCCATGGACGCGACCGGGCATCTCACCGCGGCGGCCGGGATGATGGCCACTCCCGCCTATACCGCGCCTGAGCAGTATGAGGGGCGGCCTGCGGATGCGCGGACGGATCTGTATGCCTTCGGGTGCACCTTGTATGCGTTGCTCGTCGGGGTGCCGCCGTTCGGTGGGGACACGTTGCCTGCGCTGATGCATCAGCATCTGACCATTAATCCGGTGCCGCCGTCCCAGCGGAGGGGCGGGGTTCCGGCGGAGCTGGACTGGATCGTCCTTGGGCTGCTGGCCAAGAATCCCGCTGAGCGACTCTCGTCCGCCGAGGATGTGGCGCGGAGGCTTCGCGCATTGGTCGGGGCGGCACCTCGGATGGAGGCGCAATACGCTCCGGTTCCGCCGCAGTATGCGCAGCCTGTTCCGGTCGCGCATGGGGCGCCGCCGCCGCCCATGGGCGGTCCTCCAGCTCCTGGTTATGGGCCGGGGATGGGTGTTGGGCAGCCGCGTCCGCCGATGTCTCCGCCGCCCGGCGCGGCACCGCGTGCGGCTGGGCGGAGGGCGTTCTTGATCGGGGGCCTTGTCCTGGTTGGTGGCGCCGCTGCGGCGGGCGGGGTCTATTTGACGACCGATATCTTTCGGCGCTCGCCTGACAGGACGCTTTCCGGTCACACCGACCATGTGAACTCGGTCGTGTTCAGCCCCGATGGCAAGACGCTGGCGTCCGGTGGCAAGGACGGGACGGTGCGGTTGTGGGATGTGGCCGCGGAACGTCCTGTCGCGGTCCTCGACGATTATCGCGACCAGGTCGAGGCGGTGGCGTACAGCCCGGACGGCAGGCTCCTGGCCGCCGGGGGCATGGGCGGCGCGGTGCAGTTGTGGGACACGGCGACCAGGCGTGGGGCGGGGGCGCTCAAGCGCGACGCCTTCCAGGTCCTGTCGCTGGCGTTCAGCCCGAACGGCAAGATCCTCGCCGCCGGGGGTGACGTCGATGCCACTGCTGAGCTGTGGAACATGACCAATCGGCGCGTTATCGGTGGGGTGGGGAACACGGCTTACGCGGCTGAATCGCTCGCGTTCAGTCCGGACGGCAGGATCCTCGCGACCGCCGGTAGCCGGGCGCCGCTGATCCTCTTCGACGTCGCGTCCCGGCGGCGCATCACCGAGCTGGACGGTCACGGCGACGGCACCTTCGGGGTGGCGTTCAGCCCGGACGGCAAGACCCTGGCCTCCGGAGGGGGCGACCATAAGGTGCGGTTGTGGAGTGTGGCCGCGAAGCGGATGACCAGCGAGTACAGCAAGTCCGCCAACTGGGTCAAGGCGGTCGCCTACAGCGCCGACGGCAAGCACCTGGCGGCAGGCGACGCCGACGGGACGACGTGGGTGTGGGATCTGGCCACCAACGAGGCCACCGAGTTCAAGGTCCGCGTCATGGGGGTCGAGTCGGTCGCGTTCAGTCCGGACGGTAAGACGCTGGCGACCGGCCATATCGACAACAAGGTGCGTTTGTGGCAGGTGTCGTCCTGAAGGCCGCCGAGTGTTCAGGGCTCGGCGGCCTTCCGGTCCCTTATCTCGACCAGTGGTGTGAGCGGATGGACAGGTTCGCCGCGTTGACCGGAGCGGACGTCACCGGCAGCGGGTCGGAGATCTGGCCTCTGTAGTTCGCGTACCGATAGAAGCTGACCTTGTTGTACGGGTTGGCGGTGTCGCCGTTGTTCCAGACGCTGTTGACCCTGAACCCGTACGGCCTGCAGCGGACGGCGCCGTCCTGCCAGTCGGGGTCGTCGCCGTCCCAGGTGCAGCGGGTTCCGGTGGCGTTCTTGCCGCTCCACACGCACACGTCGCCCTTGGGGCAGGTGCTCGCGGCGGGTGCCGAGGCCAAGGCGGCCGGTGGCGCGATGGTGATGGCGGCCCCCGCCGCCACGGCACCGGCCAGCAGCCCGATTCGGATCGTGCTCATGTTCTCCCCGTTGTTCATGTCCACGTCGTCGGGTGTGACGTGCACGGACGCCGGTGACGCTACGGGGTTCCGGTGCCGGACGTTCTCGTCCGCGCGCGGCGTGGCGCCGTTTCGGCGGTGCTGGCCGGGTAGATCGTCCACCGACGTGCCTTGCGGAGGGGGGCTGCGGCGGCGTGGTGGTGCTGGTTGTGGCGTATGCCGTCGCGGCGGTGGCGGTGCCGTGGGCGCTCGGACGCCACGGGCGGGCGATGGCGTGCGCGGCGGCGGTGCTCCCGGCGGTGACGGCCGGGTGGGCGGTGTCGCGGGCGGGGGACGGCGACGTCACGGAGCGGATCGGGTGGGCGTCCGATCTGGGGCTGGCGATCGATCTTCGGCTGGACGCGCTGTCCGTGGTGATGCTGGTGCTGGTCGGCGGGGTCGGGGCGGTGGTGCTTTGTTACTCGGGCTGGTATTTCGGGCGCGGCGAGCGGTTGATGACCGGGACGCTGGTGGCGTTCGCGGGGGCGATGACGGGGCTGGTGCTCGCCGACAACCTGCTGGTCCTGTACGTGTTCTGGGAGCTGACGACCGTCAGCTCGTTCATCTTGATCGGCTCCGCTCGTCCTGAGCGGGCGGAGGACAGGCGGGCGGCCACCGAGGCGCTGCTCATGACGACGGCGTTCGGGCTGGTGATGCTCGCCGGGTTCGTCCTGCTCGGGCAGGCCGGAGGGACGTACCGGATCTCGGCGCTGCTCGCCGATCCGCCGGGAGGGGCGGCGGCGGAGGCGGGCGTGGTGCTGGTGCTGCTGGGGGCCTTCGCGAAATCGGCGCAGGTGCCGCTGCACGCGTGGCTTCCGGCGGCGATGGTCGCGCCGACGCCGGTGAGCGCGTACCTGCACGCCGCCGCGATGGTGAAGGCGGGCGTCTACCTGGTCGCGCGGCTGGCGCCCGGGTTCGCGGAGACCGGCGTGTGGCGGCCGATGGTCGTCGTGGTCGGGCTGGTGAGCATGGCGGTGGGTGGGCTGGTCGCGTTGCGGCAGGACGACCTGAAACGGCTCCTGGCGTACGGGACGGTGAGCCAGCTCGGCCTCCTGATGGTCCTTCTTGGGGACGGGACGGCCATGGCGGCGCTGGCGGGCACCGCCTTGTTGCTCGCCCACGGCGTGTTCAAGGCGCCGCTGTTCATGGCGGTCGGCGTGGTCGAGCACGAGACGGGGACGCGGCGCGCCGACTGCCTCTCGGGCGCCGGACGGCGGCTGCCGGTGCTCGCGGTCGCCGGGGCCGCGGCCATCGCGTCCATGATCGGGCTGCCGCCGTTCCTGGGGTTCGTGGCGAAGGAGGCGGCGATCAAGGCGTTCGCCCATGGCGGGCTGGACGCCGCCGTCCTGGCGGGTGTGGTGGCGGGGTCGGCGCTGACCGTGGCCTACGGGTTGCGTTTCCTGCACGGTGCGTTCGGCGGCGCGTCGGAGGGCGGACGGCAGAGGTCGGAGGACGGACAACAGAGGTCGAAGGGCGGACGGCAGAGAGAGTCGTGGGGGCTGGTCGGGCCTGTTGTGGTGCTTGCGCTGGCGGGGTTCGTCTTGGGGGTGATCCCGGGGCCGGTGCAGACGCTGGTCGAGCCCTATGCGGGCACGTTGGGGCTGGAACCCGATTACGAGCTGGCGTTGTGGCATGGGCTTGGGCTGGCGCTGGGGTTGTCCGCGCTCGCGATCGGGGCGGGGGCCGGGCTGTACTACGCGTTCAGACGGTCGTTCCCGGCGCGGAGTGTTCGGTGGCGGGTGCTTGATGCGCAGCGGGCTTACGACGGGGTGATCGAGGCGGCGCTGGCGGGGGCGCACGCGGTGACGCGGCGGGTGCAGATCGGGTCGCTGCCCGTGTACCTCGGGGTGATCGCGGTGATGGTGCTCGTCCTGCCGGGGACGGCGCTGGCCGCTGGGCTGATCGGCGGGCGCGGCCCCTCGGGCGTGGAAGGGCTGCGGGCCTGGGACGATCCGGTGCAGCCCGTCCTGGCCGTAGTGGTGGCCGGGTGCGCGCTGGCGGCGCTGCGGGCGAGCAGGAGGCTGTCGGCGGCGCTGCTGCTCGCCGGTGTCGGCTACGGGACGGGCGGGCTCTTCGTCATGCAGGGCGCCCCGGACCTCGCCCTCACGCTGCTGGTCGTGGAGACCCTGTCGCTGATCATGCTGGTGCTGGTGCTGCGGCGGCTGCCGGAACGGTTCCCGCCGCGGCGGCGGACGACGCCCGGCCGGGTCGCCACCGGGGTGATCAGCCTTTGCCTGGGTGGGTTCGTCGCCGTGTTCCTCGTGGTGGCGGCGCTCAGCCGGAACAGCGAGCCGGTCGGTCCCCGGTATGCCGGGCCCGCGGAGGAGGAGGGGGCCAAGAACGTCGTGAACCTGATCCTCGTCGAGTTGCGGGCGCTCGACACGCTCGGCGAGATCGTGGTGCTGGCCGTCACGGCGATGGGCGTGGCGGGGCTGGTGATGGGGCGTCCTGGGGGATGGCGGCGGTTCCGTCCGCCCGCCGAGCCCGGCGCGGAGGACGGGGAAGTGGCGCGGGCGCGGTGGCTCGCCACGCCGGGGCGTCCGCCACTGGGCGGCTCGTCGGTCGTGCTGGAGGCGGCGGCGCGGCTGCTCGGCCCGACGATCCTGGTGTTCTCCGTCTACCTGCTGATCGCGGGGCATGGGCGTCCCGGCGGCGGGTTCGTGGGCGGGCTCGTCGCGGGCATGGCGTTCGTGCTGCGGTACCTGCCGGGTGGACGGCGGGAGCTGGCGACCGCGCTGCCCGTCCGTCCCAGCGTGCTGCTCGGCGGCGGGCTCGGGCTGGCGGTCGCCACCGGCGCGGCGGGGTGGACGTCCGGTGGGGAGTTCCTGCGGGGCGAGGTTCTGCACGCGTCCGCTCCTTTGATCGGGGACGTCGATGTGCCGACCAGCCTGTTCTTCGACCTGGGCGTTTATCTCCTCGTGCTCGGGCTGGTGCTGACCATCCTCACGACGCTCGGCGCGAGCCTGGAGCACGATCCGGCGGACGGCTCGGAGGAAGCGGGGGAACGGGCGTGAACGGCCCGGCGCTCGTCCTCGTCGTGCTCGTCGCGGTGCTGTTCGCGGCCGGGTTCGACCTGCTGATGCAGCGGTCGCTGATCCGGGTCGTGGTCGGGTTCATGCTGCTCGGGCACGGCGCCAACCTCGTCCTGCTGCTGGCGGGCGGGGCCGCGGGCACGCCGCCGATCCTCGGCGAGGGCGTCGGGCCTTCGGCGGACCCGCTGCCGCAGGCGATGGCGCTGACCGCGATCGTGATCACGTTCGGGGTCACGGCGTTCCTGCTGGCGCTCGCCTACCGGAGCCGCCTGCTGCTCGGCGAGGACGAGGTCATGGACGACGTCGAGGACCGCCGGATCTGCGCCGAACGCCGCCGTCAGCGCGAGGACGACCGGCAGGCGGAGCGGACGGACCCCCTGGAAGAGGACGCGGCCGGGGATGGGGCCGCGAACGGGCTCGCGGACGGGCACGCGGGCGGGGACGGCGTATGAACGTGCTCGTGCCGCTGCCGTTCGTGCTGCCGCTGCTGGGCGCCGCGCTGGCGATGATCAGCCGGCGGCGGGAGACGTGGCTGCGCGTCCTCGGGCCGCTGGTCGTCGCGGGCGTGGTCGCGGCCGCGGGCGGGCTGGTGGCGGCCGTGGCGCGCGACGGGGTGATCGCCGTCCAGATGGGCGGGTGGGCGGCGCCGCTCGGCATCACGCTGGTCGCGGACCGGCTGTCGGCGCTGCTGCTGGTGGTGTCCGCCGCCGTGCTGCTGGCGATCATGCTGCACGCGGTGGGGGAGGGCGCCGGAGGGCTCGGACGGCACGAACCCGGCGTGTTCTACCCCGCGTACCTGGCGCTGACCGGCGGGGTCTGCCTGCTGTTCCTCGCCGGGGACCTGTTCAACCTGTTCGTCGCGTTCGAGGTCATGCTGGCGTCGAGCTACGTCCTGATGACGCTGACCCCGACGGCGGAGCGGATGCGGGCCGGGATGACGTACACGGTGGTCAGCCTCACGTCCTCGATCCTGTTCCTGACCGCGCTCGGGCTGACCTACGCGGCGGCCGGGACGGTGAACCTCGCCGACCTGTCGCTCCGCGTGGACGATCTGCCCGGCGGCACCCGTTCGGCGCTCGGGATGCTGTTCCTCGTCGTGTTCGGGATCAAGGGCGCGATCGTGCCGATGCACCTGTGGCTGCCCGACAGTTACCCGGCCGCGCTGACCAAGGTCACGGCGGTTTTCGCGGCGCTGCTGACGAAGGCCGCGATCTACGCGCTGATCCGCGTGCAGACGCTGCTGTTCCCCCGCGAGCACGGGTCGTGGGTCATGCTGGCGCTGGCCGCCGGGACGATGCTCGTCGGCACGCTCGGCGCGCTGACGCACGACGACATCCACCGGGTGTTCTCGTTCACCCTCGTCGGACATATCGGGTACATGCTGTTCGGGCTGGGGCTGTTCAGCGTCGCCGGGCTCACCGGGGCGATCTTGTATCTCGTCCACCACATCGTGGTGCAGGCGACGTTGTTCCTGGTCAGCGACCTTATGCAGGGGCGTACCGGGGAGACGTCGCTGCATCGGCTCGGCGGGCTGGCGCGGCTGTCGTCCTTCATCGCCGTGCTCTTCTTCTTGCCCGCGATGAGCGTGAGCGGGGTGCCGCCGTCGTCCGGGTTCGTCGCGAAGCTGGCGCTGTTCCAGGCGGGGCTCGGCGCGGGGCGTCCGCTGGCCTACGCCGTGACGGGTGTGGCCGTAATGGCGAGCCTCCTCACGCTGATGGCGATGGCGCGGATCTGGACGCTCGGGTTCTGGCGTCCCCGTCCGGAGGGGGCCGCCGAGCCGCCCGCCGAGGAGTCCTACACGCGGGGCGGCGTGCGGGTGATGCAGTCCGTGACCGCCGTGATGGTGGTGGCCGGGCTCCTGATCGCGGTGTTCGCGGGGCCGCTGTCGTCCTGGAGCCGCCGCGCCGCGATCGACCTGCTCGACCCGTCCGCCTACCGGCAGGCGGTGCTGGGCGGGGAGGCGCGGTGAACGAACTGCTCCGGAGTGTCGGCTCCCGGCTGGGCATGGCCGTGTGGCTGCTCGCGGTCTGGCTGCTGCTCTGGGGACGGGTCGACGCCCTGACCGTGATCGGCGGGCTCGCCGTCGTCCTCCTCGCCTACGCGGTGAGCAGGCTGCCCACGGTGCCGCTGGTCACGCGGGTCCGGCCGGTGCCGTTCGCCAAGGCCGCGCTGGAGTTCGCCTGGGAACTGGTCGTGTCGAGCGTCGTCATCGGCTGGCACGCGCTGCGCGCGCCGGGGCGGATCCGCGGCGCGATCATCGAGGTCAGCGCCCGGTCGCGGTCCGAGCTCGTGCTGCTTGCGGTCACCACCAGCATCTCCCTGCGGCCCGGCACGCTGCTCGTCGATCTCGACTGGGAGCGCGCGGTGCTGCGCATCCACGGCATGCCCGTCCGCGGGCCCGGGGAGGCGGACGCCACACGGGACGGCGTGCTCCGCACCGAGCGGCGCCTGATGCGCGCGTTCCCGACCCCGGACGACGACACACCGCCAACGGAGGAGGAGTCCCGATGAACGCCGTCTACACCGTGACCATGGCGCTGCTGGGCGCCGCCGTCCTGATGACCGCCGCGCGGCTGATCCGCGGGCGGACGCCGTTCGACCGCATCATGGCCATGGACGTCCTGTCCGTGCTGCTGGTCAGCGGGATCGCCGTCCACGCCGCCGCCAGCGACGAGCCCGCCAACGCCACCATCCTCGTGGTGATCGCGCTGCTGGGCTTCGTGGGCTCGGTGACGGCGGCCCGGCTCGCCGCGGAGCACGCGACGGATCGCACATGATCGCGGGCGACGTCGTCACCGCCGTGCTGCTGCCCGCGGGCGCGGCGTTCTCCGCGGTGGGCGCGCTCGGGGTCCTGCGGTTCCCCGACCTGCTGACCCGGCTGCACGCGGCGACGAAACCGCAGACGATCGGGCTGCTGCTCATCCTCGCGGGCGTGGCGCCGCAGACCGGGTCCGTCGCCGCCGCGACCCCGCTGCTCCTCGTCGCCGTCTTCCAGCTGATCACCGCGCCCGTCGCCGCCCAGACCATCGGCGCCGCCGCCTACCGCGCCGGCGCCGTCGACCCAGGCGCCCTCACCCTCGACGAGTCCGACGACGCGACCTGAGGCGGCCGCCCGGGTCGGCGGCGTCTCACGGCAACCAGCGGGCCACGAGATCTCGCGGAATGCCCTCCCGCACGCTCCAGAGTTTCCATTCGCTGTGCCACCTCACGTCGTAGCGGTTGCCGTCCGCTTTGACGCAGGTCGGGAACCGGGTGAGGGAGCGCCTTCTGCTCCGTCAAGGCGGTCTCCTCATCGTCGGCGAAATCACCATCATCACCGACAATGCGACTCTCTGTCAGGAGATCGTCATGGCTGGTGACGCCCGAGGCGCCTCACTCCTCGGTGGCGGGGCTGCCGCCGGCGACGACCTCGGCGAGCAGGTCCTCCTCGGTGGCGCCGCGGCGCCAGTAGCCGGTGAACGTGACGGCGCGGCGGTCGAGACCGCGGTCCCTGACGAGGTGGCGGCGCAGCGCCTTGACGACGGCGGACTCGCCCGCGATCCAGGCGTACGCGCCGTCCGGGAGCGCGGCGGCGCGGACGGCGTCCGGCAGCCCGCCCGGGGCGACCCAGGTGATCTCGGCGTCGGCGGCGGTCAGGAGGTCCTGGCGGTCGTCCGGGTGCGGGACGTCGATCCAGACGCGGGCGGGGGTGCCCGCGGGCAGCCAGGCGAGGTTCCCGGCGATGGCGGGCAGCGCGGTCAGGTCCCCGGCGATCAGCACCGGGGCGGCGGGCGGCGGACGGAAGTCGTAGCCGCCGTTGTCGGCGCCGGTCGGGCCGAGGACGGCGACGCGGTCGCCGGGACGCGCCTTCTCCGCCCAGGTCGCGGCCGGTCCCGAGCCGCCGTCGGAATGCAGGGCGAAGTCGACGTCCAGCTCGCCTGGACGCTGGTCGCGGACGGTGTACGAGCGCATGATGCCGCGCTCTGCCGGGTCCAGGGCCCGCCAGTCGGCGAACCAGGTGTCGCCGCCGCGGCTGTCCGGCATCACGGGCGCGTCCTGGTGCGGGTGCGGGAAGAAGATCTTGATGCGCTGGTCGCGGCCTGCGGTCACGAACCGGTCCCCGACCGAGCCGTTCCCGGCCGAGCCGTTCCCGGCCGAGCCGTTCCCGGCCGAGCCGTTGGCTGCTGAGCCGTTCCCGGCCGCGCTGTCGGCCGCCGCCAGGCAGGGACCGCCGTAGGTGATCCGGACCATGGACGGGCTGAGCCGCTCAGACCGCAGGACGTGCATGTCGAAGAAGGCGTAGGGGTGGGCCGGACTCGTCATCGCGCAGCCTTTCAGCCGGTCTTCTTGGCGGACGTGATGGACGCGGCGAGCGCCTCAAGGATCGGCGCGCAACCCGCGTAGGAGAATCGGGGCTCGGGCTGCCAGGGGACGACCTGGCCGGCCTTCACCGCGGGCAGGTCCTTCCAGGACGGCTTGGAGCCGAGGTCCTTCGGCTGGAGCGCCTGCGTGCGGGAGTCGAGCATGATGACGTCGGCCTTGTACTTGCCCGCGTTCTCCCAGCTCAGGTCCTCGAAGTAGCCGTTCTGGTCCGGGTTCTCCGGGACGATCAGGTCGACGCCCAGCTCCTTGAAGTAGATGAGGTCGGTGTTCTTGTTCGGGCTGGAGGCGTAGAACAGGTCGGGGCTCGCGGACGCGGCCAGCACCTTCAGGCCCGCGTTGGCCTTCGCCGCGGCGCGCACCGCCGCGGCGGCCTTGTCGAACCGGGCCTTCGCGGCGGTGACCTTCGCGGACTTCGGGTCGGCGCCGAGTGCGGCGGCGAGCGCGGCGGTCCGCTCGATGGGCTTGGGGAGCGGGACGGCCCCGGCCGAGATGGCGACGCTGGGCGCCAGCGCGAAGATCTTCTCTTTGCTCTCGGCGGGGACGTAGAAGAGGTCGTTTTGCACGAACATGTTGTCGACGAGCAGGTCGGGGCGGAGCGCGGCGTACTTCTCGATGTTGAACTCGCCGAACGCGTTGCCGATGATCTCCAGCCGGTCGACGGGGAGGTCCCCGGCCTGCGGGTCGGGCCTGCCGTCCTTCAGCTTCGTGGGGCCGAACACGCCGACGAGCTGCTTGTCGACGCCGAAGTCGTAGAGGGCGGCGGCGGTGCCGACGTAGCCGACGACGCGCTCGGGACGGGCCTTGACGTCGACCTTCGTGCCCCGGTCGTCGGTGAACGTCCACGCGCCGCCGGAGCCCGAGCCAGAGCCTGAGCCGTTCCCGCCGTCATCGCCGCCGCACGCGGCGAGGAGTGCGCCGACGGCGACGGCGCCGCCCGCGCTCAGCAGGCCCCGCCGGGTGAGGCCTCCGCTCGTCCGGGCGCCGCGGGAGGCCGGGGCGCTGCGGGAGAGGTGACGGACACCGGTATTCGACATTTAGGACGTTCTCCATGAATCAACTACGGTGGTTATATTCCGGCCAATGCGGACCTTAGGTTAACCTAACCTAAGTCTTCGTCTCAGAGGTGGGGGCCGTCCAGTCGCCGAAGGGTGACGCGATCGCGGCCCCCGGCGCGTCCCCCCGGAGCCCGTCAGGTGTTGCTGACCAAACCCCAGCCGCCGTCCCCAGCCGCCGTCGAGCGGCCGCCGGGCGGCAGGCGGGCGATCGGGCTCCTCGGGGCGGTGCTGTTCCTGCTGGTCGTCGTCGCGCTCAGCCTCGCGGTCGGCGCGAAGCCGCTGTCGCCCGGCGAGGCGTGGGACGGGCTGTTCCACCGCGGCTCGGGCGCGTACACGATCGTCCACGAGATGCGGCTCCCGCGGACCGTGCTCGGGCTGCTCGCGGGCGTGGCGCTCGGCCTCGCGGGCGCGGTGATGCAGGCGCTGACCCGCAACCCGCTCGCCGACCCGGGCCTCCTCGGCATCAACGCGGGCGCCGCCGCGGCCGTCGTGTCGGCCATCTCGTTCCTCGGTGTGACGTCGTTCACGGGCTTCGTGTGGTTCGCGTTCGCGGGGGCGGGCGCGGTCGCGGTGCTGCTCTACGCGGTCGGCGGCGGGCGCGGCGCGACCCCGGCGCGGCTCGCGCTGGCGGGGTCCGCGCTCAACGCGGCGCTGTTCTCGTACGTGAACGCGGTGCAGCTCCTCGACACCGCGTCCCTCGACCGCATGCGCTTCTGGACGGTCGGCTCCCTCGCCGCCGCGCAGAACTACACCATCGTGCGCGTCGCCCCGTTCGTCGCCGTCGGGCTGGTGGCGGCGCTGCTGCTGGCGCGTCCGCTGAACGCGATGGCGATGGGCGACGACGCCGCGCGCTCGCTCGGCGCCGACCCCCGGCGCGCCCGGGTCGTCGCGATCGTCACGGTGACGCTGCTGTGCGGGGCGGCGACGGCGGCGTGCGGGCCGATCATCTTCGTCGGGCTGATGGTGCCGCACCTCGTCCGCGCGCTGACCGGGCCCGACCTGCGCTGGCTGTTCCCGTACTGCGCGGTCCTCGCCCCGGCGCTGATGCTGGCCGCCGACGTTCTCGGACGCGTCGTCGTGCGCCCGTCCGAGCTCCAGGTCGGGATCGTGATGCTCGTGGCGGGCGGGCCGGTGTTCCTGTACTTCGTGCGGCGTCCGCGCAGCGGGGCGGTGTCCTCATGACCGTCATCCGGACGCCGGGCGGGCTGTCGTTCCGGTTCCGCGCGCGGGCGCTCGTCGTCGCGGCCGCCTGCCTGGCCGTGGCGCTCGGGACGGGCGTGCTGCTCATCGGCAGCGGCGACTTCCCGATGAGTCCCGCCGACGTCGTCCGGACCCTGCTCGGGCAGGGCACGCCCGCCGACTCCCTCATCGTCAACCAGATCCGGCTGCCGCGTGTGGCGGCGGCCCTCGCGGTCGGCGCGGCGCTCGGGCTGGCGGGGGCGATCTTCCAGTCGCTGGTCCGGAACCCGCTCGGCAGCCCCGACATCCTCGGGTTCACGCAGGGTGCCGCGTCCGGCGTCCTCGCCGTGGTCGTGCTGACCGGCGCGGGCAGCGCCGCCGTCGCGGCCGGTGCGGCGGGCGGCGGCCTCGCGACCGGCCTCCTCGTGTACGCCGTGGCGGGACGGCACGGCGCGCACGGGCAGCGGCTCATCCTCGTCGGCATCGGCGTCGCCGCGGTCCTCACCGGCGTGAACGGCTACCTGCTCACGCAGGCGCAGATCACCGACGCGGCCCGCGCCGTCCTGTGGCTGACCGGCAGCCTGGACGGACGCGACTGGTCCGACACCGCGCCCGTGCTCGTCGGGCTCGCCGTCCTCGGGCCGCTCGTCCTCGCCGGCTGCGGGCGGGCGCTGCGGATGCTGGAGATGGGCGACGACGCGGCGCACGGGCTCGGCGTCCCCATCGAGCGGGTCCGGCTGATCATGCTGGGCGCGGCGGTGCTGCTCACCTCGCTCGCCGCGGCGGCGGCCGGGCCGGTCGCGTTCGTCGCGCTGACCGCGCCGCAGCTCGCCCGGCGCCTCACCCGCACGACGGGCCCCAACCTCCTGCCCGCGATGTGCATGGGCGCGGCGCTGCTGGTCGCCGCCGACTGGGTCGCGCAGCGCGCCTTCCCCGGGCACCAGCTCCCGGTCGGCGTGGTGACCGGGCTCCTCGGCGGCGGATACCTGGTCTGGCTCCTCGTGACCGAACGCAAGACAGGACGGATCTGATGCAGGACGCAAGCGCGCGGCTCACCGGCACGGGGCTCACCCTCGGCTACGACAGGCGCACCATCACCGAGGACCTCGACGTGGCCGTCCCGGACGGCTCGTTCACCGTGATCGTGGGCCCGAACGCGTGCGGGAAGTCGACGCTGCTGCGGGCGCTGGCGCGGATCCTGAAGCCGTCCGCCGGGACGGTCGTGCTCGACGGCCGCCCCATCGCCGACTGGCCCGCGAAGAAGCTCGCCCGGACGCTCGGGCTGCTGCCGCAGTCGTCGATCGCGCCCGAGGGCATCGCGGTCGCCGACCTGGTGTCGCGTGGCCGGTACCCGCACCAGAGCCTGCTGCGCCAGTGGTCGAGGGAGGACGAGCGGGTCGTCGCCGAGTCGATGGCCGCGACCGGCGTCCAGGACCTCGCCGCCCGCCCGGTGGACGAGCTGTCCGGCGGCCAGCGGCAGCGCGTCTGGATCGCGATGGCGCTGGCCCAGCAGACGCCGCTGCTCCTGCTGGACGAGCCGACCACCTACCTCGACATCGCGCACCAGATCGAGGTCCTCGACCTGTGCGCGCGGCTGCACGAGGAGGGGCGCACGGTCGTGGCCGTCCTGCACGACCTCAACCACGCCGCCCGCTACGCCACGCACCTGATCGCGATGCGCGACGGACGGATCGTCGCCGAGGGCGATCCGTGCGCGGTGGTGACGTCCGAGCTGGTCGAGGACGTCTTCAAGCTCCCGTGCCGGGTGATCGACTGCCCGGAGACCGGGACGCCGCTCGTCGTCCCGGCCGCCCGCGGCAAGGCGCCGGCCGCCCGCGGCCCGGTTCCGGCGGCCCTGGGCTGAGCGGCGGGGCAACGGTTGTAGGATCCTAATCGTTGTAGCTCTACAACGATTGGAGGCGCCGCATGCCCGAGCTCAGCCCCCGGCGGCGGCTCGCGGTGCTCGCCATCTGCTGCATGAGCCTGTTCATCATCAACCTCGACAACACGATCCTGAACGTCGCCCTCCCGACCCTGCGGGAGGACTTCGGCAGCTCGCTGTCCGGCCTCCAGTGGACGATCGACGCCTACCTGATCGTCCTCGCCTCGCTGCTGATCCTGTCCGGGGCGACCGCCGACCGGCTCGGCCGCCGCCGCGTGTTCCAGACCGGGCTCGCGCTGTTCGTCACCGGGTCCGTGCTGTGCAGCCTCGCGCCGTCCCTCGGGTGGCTCGTCGCCGCCCGCGTCGTGCAGGCGGTCGGCGGGTCGATGCTCAACCCCGTCGCGATGTCGATCATCACGAACGTGTTCACCGAGCCGCGCGAGCGGGCCCGCGCCATCGGCGTCTGGGCCGGCACCGTCGGGCTGAGCATGGCCCTCGGGCCGCTCGTCGGCGGGCTGCTGGTCGAGTCCGTCGGCTGGCGCGCGATCTTCTGGCTGAACGTGCCGATCGGGCTAGCCGCGATCACGCTGACCGCGCTGTTCGTCCCCGAGTCCCGCGCGGCCCGGCCCCGCCGCCCCGACCCGCTCGGCCAGCTGTTCCTGATCGCCTTCCTCGGCACGCTCACGTACGCGATCATCGAGGCGCCGGGACGCGGCCTCGCCGACCCCGTCGTCTACGGCGCCGCCCTCGTCTCCGCCCTGTCCCTCGCCGCGTTCGCCCGGCACGCGCTCCGCACCCCCGAACCGCTGATCGACCTGCGGTTCTTCCGCAGCGTCCCGTTCTCGGGCGCCGTCGTCATCGCCGTCAGCGGGTTCGCGGCGTTCGGCGGGTTCCTCTTCCTCAACACCCTCTACCTGCAGAACGTCCGCGGGCTGTCCGCGCTGCACGCCGGGATGTACCTGGTGCCGATGGCCGCGGCGACCGCCGTGTGCGCCCCGCTGTCGGGACGGCTCGTCGGCGGCCGCGGCCCGCGCCTGCCGCTCCAGCTCGCCGGGCTGGCGATGCTCACCGGCACGCTGCTGTTCGCCGCGTTCGACGCCGAGACGCGCGACGTCACCCTGTTCGCCGGGTACGTGCTGTTCGGCATTGGGTTCGGCATGCTGAACTCCCCGATCACCAACACGGCCGTGTCGGGGATGCCGCGCGCCCAGGCCGGGGTGGCCGCCGCCGTCGCGTCCACCAGCCGGCAGATCGGCAGCGCGCTCGGCGTCGCCGTGATCGGCGCCGTGCTCGCCGCCGGACTCTCCGGTCCGCTCGCCGCGCCCGGCTTCGTCCCGGCGGCCCGCCCGGCATACTGGGTGATGGTCGGCTGCGCCGCCGCCGTCCTCGTCCTCGGGACCGTCACCACCGGCCGCCGGGCCGCCCGGACGTCCGGCCTCGTCGAGCCGGAGGACCACGCAGACCTGCGCCACGCAACGGAGGCGAGCGCCTGATGACCGAGCCGGCCGTGCGGACCCCGCGAAACGACCACGCCCGCGCCGAGATGGCCCAGCGGACGTGGCACAACCTGCGCGTCCTGCTGCAGGAGCGCGGAGACCGGCGGCGCGAGGCCACCGAGGCGCTCGGCATGAGCTTCTTCCGGATCAAGGCGCTGCGCCGCATCGCCGCCGCGGCCGACCCGATGACGCTGCGCGACCTCGCCGACGTCCTGCTCACCGACCGCCCCTACACCACCCTCGTCGTGGACGACCTCGTCGGCCGCGGCCTGGTGGAGCGGTCCCCGAACCCGGCCGACCGCCGCTCCAAGATCGTCACGGTGACCGCGGCCGGACGCGCCGCCGCCGCGAAGGCGGAGGCCATCCTCGACACCCCGCCGCCGTCCTTATACGACCTTCCGGCCGAGGACCTGGCCGTCCTCGACCGCGTCGCCGCCCACCTCGTCGCCGAGGACTGAACACCGGAGACACGGGTTTCAGGCGGGATCGCGGGCGCTTTCGTCCATCCGGGGGCGCGGGTGCGTATGTCCTGTCATGAGGGAGCAGGTACGGCATTTCCCGAGACGCCCGCTCGCCGCCGCCGTCCTGGCCGGCGTGCTCGCCCTGACCGGCGCCTGCGAGTTCACGGACCCGGCGGGGGCGTCCAGTCCCGCCGCGCAGGGCACGAGGGTCGCGACCCGCTCGCCCGACCCGCGGCGGACCGCGCGGCCGCCCGGCGCGTTCGACGAGGACGGCTTCCAGGAGGACCTGCGCACCGCCGAGACGGTCACCGACGACTACTGGCGGCGCCACTGGGAGCGGCTGTTCACCGGCCGGTACCGGTCACCGCGCGTCGTCGGGCTCTACAACGGACGCGACCCCCAGACGGCGCCTGCCTGCGGCGACGAACGCCTCCAGCGGGACAACGCGGCCTACTGCCCGCCCGGCGACTTCGTGGCCTGGGACGCGCACCTCATGCGGTCCGGGTACGCGCGCGGCGACGCCTGGGTCTACCTCGTGATCGCGCACGAGTGGGGGCACGCGGTCCAGAACCGGCTGCGCCGCGGCCTGGTGTCGCCCGCCGCCGAACTCCAGGCCGACTGCCTGGCCGGGGCCGTCCTGTACGGCTCGTCCGACGAGGGCGCCCTGCGGTTCGAGGACGGCGACGAGCAGGAGCTCGTGGACGCGTTCCAGCTCATCGGCGACAAGGCGCCCTGGACGAAACCCGGCGACCACGGCACCGCCGTCGAGCGGCTGCGGAGCTTCTCCCGCGGCGGCACGAACGGCGTGAAGGCCTGTTTCGCCTGACGCCGTCCGCCCGTCACCTTTCACCTGACGGCCGTTTCCCTGACACGGCCGGGCGCGGGCGAGCATCATGGCGTCCGGTGCACCCGATCCAGCCCGGACGTTGGGGGACGGCATGACCGGCGTTGACATGGTCGTCATCGAGGGCGACCGCCACACGACCGTCCTGCTGACCGGGGACCTGGACAGGGCGTCGACCCCCGAGGTCCGGTCGCGGCTGCGGGAGCTGGTCCACCGGCCGCTCGTCCTGGACGTCTCCGGAGTCGGCTTCTTCGACGCCGACGGGCTGCGCACCCTCCACCAGTGCGCGTGCAACTGCAAGGCCCAGGGCACGGCCCTGGCGCTGGTGGGCGTGCGCCCCTTCCCGGCGAAGCTCTGCCGCATCCTCGGCCTCGACAAGCACATCCCGATGTGCGCGTCGACCGAGGAGGCGCTGTGGTGCCTGCTGCCCCGCACCGACGACGAGATCAGGGACTGGCTCTCCGGCTGAGCCACCGCTCCACCGAGTCCCGCTACGGCTGGAGGACCTGCCGTACGATGATCTCGTCCAGCCGCCGCTCGACGATCACCCCGACCGGCCAGTCGCGCACCAGGCACCGCAGCAGCGCCGCCTCGTGCTCGGCGAACGACGGGTCGCAGCCCTGCTGCTCAAGGCTGGATCTGAGCGCCAGGACGTAGTCGTCGCCCGTGAACCCGGGGACCTCCCTGACCATCGCGGTCGTCGTGGCGCGGTGCGAGTTGAGCCCGGCGAACGACCGGCCGCAGCCGCAGCCGCCGTCGGGGTCGTCGCGGTCGCGTGCGCAGACCATCCCGATATGGACGAGCTCCCCTTCGACACACCAGGCGAAGTCGTTGCCGCGGAATCCCTGGGTGGAGTTGGTGGCGGTGAGCAGCTTCAAGGCCATACCCCCTCGGTGCGTCCGGTGACCCGCCCACGGTACGACGAGGGTCTGACGTAACGTCGAGAACATGAGCGAAGACAACGACGTCCTGGTGCAGCGCGACGGGCCGTTCACGACGATCACGATGAACCGGCCGCGCCGCCGCAACGCGCTCTCCCGCGCCTTCCTCCTCGCGCTGACCAGCGCGTTCGAGGAGGTGGGCGGCACCGAAGCGCGCGGTGTGATCCTCGCGGCGAACGGCCCGGTCTTCTCCGCCGGGCACGACTTCGCGGACATGGCGGGGGCGTCGCACTCCGACGTCCGCGACCTCCTCCGGGTGTGCACCGACCTGATGCGGACGATCCAGTCCGTCCCGCAGCCGGTGGTCGCCCGCGTGCACGGCCTCGCGACCGCGGCCGGCTGCCAGCTCGTCGCGAGCTGCGACCTGGCCGTCGCCGCCGAGAGCGCCGGGTTCGCCGCGCCGGGCGGCAAGGGCGGCTGGTTCTGCCACACCCCGCTCGTCGCGATCTCCCACAACGTCGGCCGCAAGCGCGCCGCCGAGATGGCCCTCACCGGCGAGGTGTTCGACGCCGCCACCGCCGCCGACTGGGGCCTGATCAACTACGCGGTGCCGGACGGCGAGCTCGACAAGGCGACCCGCGAACTGCTCCAGCGCGCCACCCAGGGCAGCCCGCGCAGCAAGGCCCTCGGCAAGCAGGCGATGTACGCGCAGCTCGACCGTCCCGAACAGGACGCCTACGCCTACGCGATCGAGGTGATGGCCGCGTCCGCCCTGACCCCGGAGGCCCAGGAGGGCATGACCGCCTTCCTGGAAAAACGCCCCCCGACCTGGCCCGCCTGACCAAGCCCGGAGGCAGTGCAGGGGCGGAGCCCCACGAGCGGCCCCGCGCATTCGTGTGGGTGAACGCGGACCTGAGCCGGGAGGGGGCGTGGGGGCGGAGCCCCGCGAGTGGCCCCGCGTATTGGTGTGGGTGATCGCGGACCTGGGCCGGGAGGGGGTGTGGGGGCGGAGCCCCCACATCGGGGGTCTGGGGGTCGCCCCCCCAGATGGGCACGGCGAAAGAGTAACGGTCCGCGCTTTCCGCGGACATGGGTGGCCCAACTCTGTAGGGCGGGCGGGACTCGAACCCGCGACCGGGAGATTATGAGTCTCCTGCTCTGACCAGCTGAGCTACCGCCCCTGGGCGTCCCCCGGGTGACGGTGGGGGCGTGGCCGTCTGTCATCTTAGCGGCGGCTCGTTCGGAGGGACCACTGACAAAGGCGACGTCCTACTTCTGGCTGGACGATGTCATACCTGGTACCGAGTGACGGGTGCGGGTACCCGTCGGTAGGGTCCGCGTATGTCCAGACGCATTCTCGTTCTCGTTCTGTTGCTGCCGGGGCTGCTGTTCGCGGGGGCCTGCGACGGGGGCGGGTCCGAGAAGCCCGCGAAGAAGGCGGATTTCGACGCCGCGCAGACGCTGCGGCAGGCCGCGCAGGCGATGGGGGCGGTGAAGAGCGTGGCGTTCACCGTGACGTCGGAGGGCAAGACCCCCGTCATGGTGAAGGGCGGCGACCTGAAGCTGCTCCGCGGCGGTGACGCGGACGGGACGCTGACGGTCGAGCAGCAGGGCCAGAACGTCGAGATGAAGGTCGTCGCGGTGGGCGACAGCATCTACCTGGACGCGGGGACGGGCGGGTGGCGGAAGCTGCCGAAGGCGCTGGCGGCGACCATGTACGACCCGTCGGCGGTGCTGGACCCGGAGCGCGGCATCTCCAAGCTGCTGGCGTCGGCGGCGTCGCCGCAGGCGCAGGCGGTGGAGACCGTGGACGGCAAGGAGACGAACCGGGTGGGCGCGAAGCTGCCGAAGGCGCAGATCGCGGGCCTGATCCCGGGGATCGACGCGGATCTGGACGGTCAGCTGTGGGTGAGCCGCACCGATCACCGGCTGGTGAAGGTGCGGGGCGCGTTCCCGGGGGGTAAGGGCGCCGTGGTGATCACGTTCACCGAGTTCGACGCCCCGTACAAGATCAGCGCACCGAAGTGAGGGAGCGGCGCCGGGTCGCGATCGGGGCGGGCGGCGCGGTGGTGCTGCTGGCGGCGCTCGACGCGTACGTGATCACGACGATCCTGGTGCCGGTGGTGAAGGATCTCGGCGTCCCGATCAACCGGCTGGAGCGGGTGACGCCCGTCCTGACCGGGTTCCTGCTGGGGTACGTGGCGGCGATGCCGCTGCTCGGGCAGCTGTCGGACCGGTTCGGCCGGCGGCCGCTGCTGCAGGCGTGCCTGGTGTTCTTCGCGGTCGGCTCGGTGGTGACGGCGCTCGCGGACGGCGTGCCGGTGCTGACGGCGGGCCGCGTGGTGCAGGGCGTGGCGGGCGGCGCGCTGCTGCCGGTGACGATGGCGCTGGCCGGTGACCTGTGGGACGAGCGGCAGCGTCCCGTGGTGCTCGGCGCGGTGGGCGCGGCGCAGGAGCTGGGGAGCGTGCTCGGCCCGCTGTACGGGGCGGGCGTCGCGGCGGTCGCCGACTGGCGGGCGATCTTCTGGATCAACGTGCCGCTGGTGGCGGGGGCGATGGCGGCCGTCCGGTACGCGGTGCCCGGGGGACGCGGGGAGGGGCCGCGGCCGGGCGTCGACGTGGTGGGCGGGCTGCTGCTGGCGCTGGGTCTGGGGCTCCTCGTCGTGGGCGTCTACAACCCCGAGCCGCAGGAGTCGGCGCTGTCGTCCTGGGGTCCGCCGGTGCTCGTCGCGGGCGCGGCGGTGCTCGTGATCTTCGTGCTGTGGGAGGTCAGGGCGCGGACGAGGCTGCTCGATCTGGCGGGAGTGCGGCGCGGGCCGCTGCTGGCGACGCTGGGCGTGAGCCTGCTGTCGGGGGCCGCGCTGATGGTGACGCTGGTGGACGTCGTCCTGGTGGCGCAGACCGTCCTGGACAAGGACGCCACGGAGGGCGCGCTGCTGCTGACCCGGTTCCTGGTGGCGCTGCCGGTCGCGGCGGTGGCCGGCGGGATGATCGCCAGGCGGGTGGGGGAGCGGTGGCCGATGGCCGCGGGGATGGCGGTGGCGGCGGTGGGCTACCTGCTGATCGCGGCGTGGCCCGCGGACCTGGCGGACGCCTCGTACGGTCCGCTGCCGAGGATGGACGTCGATCTCGTCCTGACCGGGCTCGGGCTGGGCCTGGTGATCGCGCCGGTGTCGTCGGCGGTGCTGGCGTTCGTCCCGGCGGCGCGGCACGGCGTCGCGTCGGCGGCCGTGGTGGTGGCGCGGATGATGGGGATGCTCCTCGGGATCTCCGCCCTGTCGGCGTGGGGCTTCCACCGTTTCCACGCGCTGACGGCCGACCTGAAGCCGCCGCTGCCGTTCCTGATGCCGAAGGACGAGTTCGGACGCCGGCTCAAGGTCTACAACGCGGCCGTCGACGACGCGCTGCGCACCGAGTACCAGGAGATCTTCTGGATCACCGCCGGGCTGTGCGTCCTCGGCGCGCTCCTCGCGCTGGCCGCCGGCGGGCCGGGCCGGGATCATCGGGGCCGGGATCGGGACGTTGGCCGGATTTGGTCATCAATCCGGCATACCGGGCGCGATCCGGGAAAGGATTCGGCTACCGGCCATGTGCCGAGCGACGGGCTGGGGAATATCCTGGGAAAAGAAGGCTAAAGATGATGGCCAAGGGCCTCTTGCCGGGAGGGCACTCCCCGGGGAGGTGACGCAGATGCGCAGGTCCGGCATCGGCTGCGGCGCCGCGCCGCTCACCAGGCTGCGCCGGCGGCTCGGCCTGGAGCGCAGCGAACTGCGCCGCCGGGTCGACCGCGTGCAGCGGGCGATCGCCTTCGGACTGCTCGTGCTGCTGCTCGGCGCCGCGCCGCCGCTGGCCGCCTGGGCCGTGTCCTGGTCCTACGACGCCGGCACCCGCGCCGAGGACGCCGAGCGGGCGAACCGCCGCCAGGTCGTCGCCACGGTCACCTCCACCGGCGGGATCGGCACGTCCGGCGACCGCTACATCCACGAGACCGTCCAGGCCGCCTGGCCGGGCGCGGACGGCAAGCAGCGCGCCGGGACGCTGCCGAGCTGGAAGAACGCCAAGGTCGGCGCGCAGCGGACGATCTGGATCGACCGCGAGGGCGACCCGACCGTCCGTCCCAGGCCGCACAGCCGCACGGTGACCGACGCCGCCTACGCGGGCGCCGCCACCGTCCTCGGCTGCGCGATGCCGGTGGTGCTCGCCTACGTCGTCGTCCGCCGCCGCTGCGACCGCCACCGCGACGAGCTGTGGGAGGCCGACTGGGCGCGGATGGACGCCGACGCCGGCCACAATCCCCGCTCCTGACCCGTCCCGAGGCAGGGCGGGCTACGCGGTGAGCATCGCGCGGGCCGTCTGGATCAACGCGGCGTTGTCGGCGGCCGGAGCCCCGTCGGGGAGGACGAGCGTGTCCTCCAGGCCGATGCGGACGTCCAGGTTCAGCCGGACGGCGAGCCGCAGCACGGGCCACGCGCCGCCGTCCTCCCCGTGCAGCAGGACCGGACGGCCGTGCCGGGTGCCGAGATCGTGCAGGAGCGCCTTCGCCGTGCCGGTCGCGGTCTCCGGGTCGGGGTCGGTGACCTCGGCGAGGATCCGCAGCACGTGGTGCGCGTGCGGCCAGCTCAGGAACCGCTCGGCGCCGTCGGTGCCGGAGAAGATCCCGGCCTCGATGGCGACGCCGCGCTCGAAGAGCGCTTCGGCGACCAGGTCGGCGCCGTCCTCGTGGAAGTTCACCGAGGCGTGGTCGGGCAGCACCGTCCAGGAGCGGATCTTCGCGGCGCGCTCCACCGGGTCGGGGGTCGTCCACTCGCCGGTGGTCACGCCGACCTGGATCGACGGAGTCGACGCGCGGACCGCGGCGACGGCCGCCGCGACGTGCGGCGGGTCGACGGTGTCGGCGCCGGCGCCGTCCCTCGGGTGCAGGTGCGCGTCCTGCGCGCCGACGTCGGCGGCGGCGCGGACCGCGGCGGCGATCTCCTCCGGCGAGACGGGGACGCCTTCGGTCCGGCTTCCGTTCGGGCAGACCTGGAGCATGGTTCCGATCATCTCAGGTGGGGCTCAGGGCGTGATGACGCAGGGTCCTCCTCCGCAGACGTCCACGACCCGGCCGGTGGTCAGGAACACCGCCTTCTGGCGGCGCGCCTCGGCGTTCCCGCGCGGGTCGGCGTGCGGGTCGCGGCCCTCCGCCGGGGGCGTGTTCGTCAGCGGCGGGACGGGGGAGCCGCTGTCCCAGACGACCATGGCGGAGCCGGAGTGGGACGAACCGAACGCCGGGATGCCCCAGTACGGGACCTTGTCGGGGCTGCGTCCGGGCGTGACGACCGGGGCGTGGACGCGGGCGCCGATCGTGCGGGCCTCGACCTCGGCGGCCACGGGCGCGACCTGGTGGTCGCCGAACGCGACGTGCATCAGGACGCGGTGCCGCGGCGTGCCCGGCAGCGGGTCGTCCGTCATGTGCGAGGCGTAGCCGTTGGCCTCGCCGCGGTCCCACAGCAGCTGGAGCAGGGCGAACCCGATCTGCTGGTCGAGCTTGTCGGGGTAGGACATGTCGAGGATCCGCCCGAACTGGGGGAAGTCGGCGCTGCGGTTGAGGAGCGTGCTGTAGTTCATCGCCGGGACGCCGAGGACGGCGCGGCGGACGTCGGGGGACACGGCGGTGAGCGCGCCGCCCATGATGCCGCCCTGGCTGTTGCCGTCGTAGGTCAGCTCGGCGCGGCGATCGATCAGCGATCCGCCCGCGCCGTCCTGGAACGCCTGGTGGCGGGCGAAGCCGCGGGTCATGGCGCGTCCGAGGAAGGTGAAGTTCAGGAGGCTCTGCTGGAGGCGGTCGGCGACCGTCCGGAACCGGGTGAGGTCGGCGAGGGCGCCGACGACGTTGGGGACGTCCTCGTCCGCCATGCCGATCCACTTGGTGGCGCAGAACATGAAGCCGTGCTCGGCGGCCATCGCCTTCACGTTCCCGGCGTCGACCTCGCCCTCACTGCCGAGCAGGCCGTGCCCGTAGAGGGCGGGACGGGCGGGTTCGGTGAACGCCGACCTCGGGATCTCGCACTGGAACGGGACGGCCTGCGCGTTCCCCGGCAGGCGCGACGGCGCGCCGTCCCGGCCGCGGTGGAGGGACGACCCGGGCGGACCGCCGGGCTGGTCGAGGTAGCTCGGCGCCCACACGACCCCCTTGACCTCGCGGGCGATCTTGTCGTCGACGTCGTCGGTCACCTGCGTGACGGCGAACGACGGCGAGCGGCCGCCGAGCTCGCGGAGCGCCTCGTCGCGCATGTGCAGCGCCTGCCCGGCCAGGCTCTGGCGGCTCGCGACGGTGAAGTCCCAGGCCAGGTACAGGCCGTCGCGTCCCACGCCGTGCCGGTCGAGCGCCGCGAGGACTTTGCGCTCCTGCCGCTGACGCACGGCGAGCGGGTCGTCGTCCGGCAGCCGCGGCCCGAGGATCTTCGCGAACGCGCCGTTCGGCTCGATCACGGTCCCGGACGCGTCGCGCAGGTTCCGGAGCGCGACCGCGTACCGGTGCCCCTCGCGGAGGTTCCGCGCCGGACGGACG
This sequence comes from Actinomadura sp. 9N215, assembly GCF_044326345.1. Taxonomy (NCBI): domain Bacteria; kingdom Bacillati; phylum Actinomycetota; class Actinomycetes; order Streptosporangiales; family Thermomonosporaceae; genus Actinomadura; species Actinomadura sp. 9N215. The sequence goes on from NZ_JBIRBA010000008.1 coordinate 165,924, forward strand.
ATCAGCGCCTTCCGGTCATCGGGCGCGTTCGCGTCGAGTTCCGCCCAGTACGGCCAGCGTTCCCCGGTCGCGGTGTCGACGATGACGATCGGGGCGTCGCGGCGCAGCGACGCCCCGATGTCGGTGATCGGCGCCGCGCCGGTGCGCGTCAGGTCGACGCCCGGGACGCGGCTGAGCAGCATCGAGCCGGGGGAGAAGCCGTCCGCGCGGTTCCACTCGTCCGGCGACACCGGTACGCCGAGCGCGTTCTTGAGCGTCGTGCGCAGGTGGACGCGGCGGCCCGTCGGGGTGCGGGCGTCGCGGACCGTGAACCAGTCGTTCGGGAACGGCAGCAGGCACGCGGCGGGGTCGATCGGGTCGCAGCCGTCGCCGGTCTCCGCCGCCGCGGACGGCGCGGCCTGCGGGACGGCGGTCAGGAGGGCGACGGACGCGACGACGGCGGTGAGGGCCGACAGGATGCGCTGGGAGAGACGCACGTCCACCTCCGTGACGAGCTACGCCGTTCAGCGTGATCTTGGTGTTTCGCGGCGGGCGGCGTCAATGGGCGTCCGAAGGTGGCCAGGCCGCTTGTCCCCGGCGGCGGGGCCGTACGAGCGGAGGACGACCGGCGCTCCGAGGACGTCCTCGATCGTCTCCTCCGCGCGGCCGAGCGGCGCGTAGACGGGCCGCGCGGTGAGGAGGCGGCGGGTGAGGGCGGCCTGGCGGTCCAGGTCGGGCGGGCCGGTCTCCAGGCGCCCGACCCGTCCGCCGTCGTGGCCGTCGGCCCTGTCGGTCGTTACAGGGCTGTCGATCTCGTAGGCCCTGTCCAGCTCGTAGGAAAGGCAGACGCGCAGGTCTGGACGTGCCCCTGCGACGTCCAGGTGCGTGACCGCCAGGCCGTCCACGCCGCCCGTCACGTCCAGCGCGTAGCGGAGCGCGACGGCGTCGAGATGGCCGACGCGGAACGCGCCCTGCCAGCGACCAGCGGCGTTGTGCGGGTCGGGCAGGTCCGCGGTGAGCGCCGGGTCCTCGGTGACGAACGGGCCCGGGCCGTGGCGGGTCATGTACGCGCGCAGCACCCCGAGCCTCGTCGCGGACCCGCCCGGCTCGCCCGCCTCCGCCAGCAGCGTCTCCGCGTTGGCGAACGTGGTCGTCGACCAGGTCGTGTACGGGTGGAAGCCGTGCCACTCGTCCAGCAGGACGCCCTGGGCCCCCTCGAAGACCACGTCCCCGGAGCTGAGCAGGGCGCGCAGATGGCCCGCGCCGACGATCTCGACCCGGTCGGCGAACGCGGTGAAGGCGCCGGCGCAGGCGTCGGCGTCCGGGACGTCCTCGCCGGACGGGAACGTGTCGCGGTACCAGTCGCGCAGTTCCGACAGCCGCCGCCGCAGCCGGGCCGGTGCCAAGCAGTCGCCGACGCGCGGCGCGGACGGGTTCGCGAGGGAGTACGAGACCGTCTCACCGATGCCCATGCCGCACGACCCGTGCCGGGCCGCGCCGCGCGCCGACTCCCGCGCGCGGTTCGCGGCTCGGTGGTACGGAGTCGTCAGCAGCGCGTCCCGGTCGACGGTCAGCCGGTCGAGCGCGTCGGCGACGCCGAGCGCCCGGAGATGGTCGGCCTCGGCGGCGAGGGCCAGCGGGTCGACCAGCATGAAACGCGACAGGTGCGTCCGGACGCCCGGCGTGAACGTCCCCGACCCGAACTGGGCGAACGTGTGGTGGCGTCCGTCCGCCGTGACGACGTTGTGCGCCGCCTGCGCGCCGCCGTTGAAGCGGACGACCGCGGCCACGGGGCGACCCGTGCCGGCCGGAACGGAGCAGAGGTGGTCGACGACCGTGCCCTTGCCCGCGTCCCCGAAGCCGAGGTCGACGACGATCACGTGTCCCATGGGCTAGAGGCGGGTCGTCCCGGACGTGCCGGAGCCGCCCAGCCCGGGCGGCGCGGACGACACGGCCACCGGCGCGCGGGACGCGTCCAGCCGCGCGAGGGCGCGCGACACCGAAGCGGCCGCGTCCGAACCGGCCTCCTCCAGGTGCTCCAGGCCCTCGTCGAGGTCGATGGCGTCCTCGCCGAGCCCGACGGTCAGCGCGATCGTTTCGCAGACCGCGTCGAGATCGTCCAGGTAGAGGACGTTCTGGCCGAGCAGGTCCCGCCAGAAGTCCTTCAGCTCGCGGCTTCCGGCGTGGTAGGCGCCCTCGGGGATGATGAAGTACACGTCGTACATCCGCCGCAGCTCCCGGACGATCTCGGCGACCGGGACGTCCTCGCCGAGCTCGTCGCCGATCACGCCCGCGACCTCGCGCTTCTTGACCTTCGGGTAGGCCAGCTCGTCGCCGATCATGAACAGGTAGCCGCGCCTGCCGCGCTTCTCGAAGCAGTCGATCGCGGTGTGCCGGGCCATGAAGTACATGGCCAGCTCGTACGACTCGCGCATCTGGCCGCCGCCCCCGCCTTCGAGGAGGATCTTGCCGAGGTCGTCGTCCATCCGGTTGTCGGCCTCGAACTGGCCGATCTGGAGCGGCGCCCGGTCGCAGGTCGCGTCGCCGACCGCGCCGAACAGGATGTGCGGGTCCGCGACGTACCCCTTGCGCAGCAGCAGCCCGAGCAGGTCGGGGAGCTTGGCCTGCAGGGTCCGCGGCACGGTGCCCATCGAGCCGGTCACGTCGAACAGGACGCCGATCGCGAGCGACTCGGGGTGGTCGTCGGAGTCCCGGCTCTCCCGGACGGTCACGCCGCGCGGGTCGAGATCGGGGTGGACGGTGGTGGCGCCGCCGTCGGAGTAGGCGAACGCGCTGGCGCCGGTGGACGCGCGGTAGCTCGCGCGTGCGGCGTAGACGTCGGTGGACCAGTTTCCGCTTCCCATGACGGATCTCCTTCAGTGGACGGAGGGCAGGTGGAAGGGGCGGAAGCGCCGCCTGCCGTAGAGCCGCTCCAGCAGCTCGTCGAGTTCGGCAAGCAGGCGCCAGGCGTCGGAGGGGCGCCGGTTCTGCGCCGGCAGCAGGCAGCCGCGGGCGAACGAGCGCATCGCCCTCGGGGCCTTGTCGCCCATCAGGTCGGTCATGCACCGGGTGGCCATGTAGAGGTCGGTGGCGGCGCTCGCCCGCTGCCGTCCCGGCACCTCGGGCGGGTACCAGCCGGCGTACCGGTCGACCAACGCTGGCACGCGCCCCGACGGGTCGGCGTGCGCGAAGCAGCCCGGCACGGAGTAGCACCAGTCGACCAGGACCAGGCCGTGCTTCTCCGGATGGATCATCACGTGGTCGGGCAGGACGGCGCCGTGCAGCACGCCCGCGCGGTGCGCGAACCCGAGGCCGACCAGCAGCCGCCGCCACATCCAGGCCGCGTCGCGCGGGTCGACGCCGTCCGGGTACGCCTTCCGGACCTCGGTCAGGGGGTGGAAGCCGTCCAGCGCGGCGATCGCGTTGACCTGGCGCTGCGTGCCCGTCGACGCGTCCTTGTGGCGGAACGTCTCGATCAGGCGCGGCACGTACGGCAGGAACTTGCCGTCGCCGTCCTTCGGGAGCTGCCGGAGCGCGACGGCCTCGCGTTCGAGCAGGTCGCTGTCGCGGGGATCGCGCGGCATCTTCAGCAGCACGTCGCGCCCGCCGGACTCCGGGCGCGCCGCGTACAGCTCGGCCAGGTCGCCGCCGATCGGGTCGCCGTCGCCCCCGGCACCGGCGAGCCGGTACGCGTGGCGGCGCGTCGTGATCAGGGTCGCGTCGTCGCGGGTGTAGCTGCGCCACAGCGCGTTAAGCCTGATGAAGGCGTCGCGGGTGCGGCCGCCGGTCGCGTCCGGGTGGACGAGCCGCACCAGCCGCCGGTACCGCCGCGCCGCCTCGGCCTCGTCGTCCCCGAACAGATCGGCGGGCACGCGCACCCGGTCGAGCCGCGCCAGCGCGTCGTCCAGTTCTCGGTGCTTCATCTGATCTCCTCCTCTCGCGACGGCCGCAGCAGGGCCGGATGCAGCAGCCGGGCGTCCCCGGCCCGGTAGAGGCGCGGCTTCGGGCCGCCGCGCCGGCCGCCCCGGTCGGACGTCTCGCCGGTGCTCTCCACGAACCCGGGCACCGACAGGACCTTCCGGTGGAAGTTGCCGGCGTGCAGTTCCTCGCCCCACACCGCCTCGTAGACCGAGCGCAGCTCCGGGATCGTGAACTCGCCGCCGCAGAACGCCGTCGCGAGCGGGGTGTACTCCAGCTTTCCGCGCGCCCGCTCCAGGCCGTCCGACAGGATCCGCGCGTGGTCGAACGCCAGCCGCCGGGTCGTCCCGGGACGCTGGTCCCCGGACTCGGTGAGGCCGAGCGCGTCCACCGGCACCCACGCCGCGTCGGCCGCGTCGCCGCCCGCCTCCGGGTCGGGCAGCTCCGGCGCGAACGCCAGGTAGGCGACGGAGATGACGCGCATGCGCGGGTCGCGGCCGGGCGAGCCGTACGTGCCGAGCTGCTCCAGGTGCACGCGTCCGAGCGCGCCGCCCTTGGCGCTGAGCCCGGTCTCCTCGGCGAGCTCGCGGACGGCGGCGTCCGGCAGGTCCTCGGCCTCGGTGCCCTGGAGCGGGCCGCCCGCCTGGACGAACCCGCCGGGCAGCGCCCACATCCCCTCGTACGGGGCGCCCCCGCGCCGCACCAGCAGCACGTGCAGGGCCCCGTCGCGAATGGTGACGGCGACGACGTCCACCGTCACCGAGACCGGGTCGTAGTCGCGCGGGTCGTAGTTCGCGAGGAACTCGCTCTCGTCGCGCCCCGGGTCCGCGGCCATCCTGCGCCCTCCCTGTCGATCTCGAACTGAGTAAGTCTCATACTGAGTTCATCTCAAGATGAGTACAACGTAGACCAGACGGGCCCTCCGTGTCCAGTGCGCGCCTCAGGGAGACGAGACGCGGGCGCCGCTCCCCGTGGGGGCGACGCCCGCTAGGTTCGGCGGAACTTCACAAAACAGATTTCTCGGGAACCCGCCTCAGGAATACCGCCTCAGCGGCGGTGCCGGCCGCCCTGGGACGGCGGCTCCTCGTGCTCCCCGTCGCGCGGCCGCCCGCCCTCGCGGGGGTCCGACCGGTAGGGGCCGGAGCTGTACGGCCCGGACGGATAGGGCCCCGAGTCGGACCGCCCCGGGTCATACGGCCCCTGGTCGTAGGGCCCGGAGTCGTAGGGCCCCGAGTCGTACGGGCCTGGCTCGGGCCGTCCGGAGCCGTAGCGTCCGGAGTCGTACGGGGAACCGGAGTCGTACTGACCCGACGCCCCCGGCGACCCTGACGGCCCCGGCTGCCTCGACGAGTGGGGCCCGGAGTCGTACGGCCCGGACGGGTAGGCGCCGGAGGCGTACGGGTTCGGACCGCCCTGGTTCGGACCGCCCGGGTCGACGGCGTACGGTTCGCCGCCGAACAGGTCCGTCGACGTGTCGCGGATGTCGTAGCCGCCGGACGCCCCGGACCCCGGCTGGTACGGAGGCGGCGTCTCCCGGGGATCGGAGTCGCCGGAGAACTGGCCGGACGCGTGCCGTCCCGTCGAGTACCGCCCGGTCGGGTACGGGCTCTCCGCCGAGCCCGGACGCGGCTCGCCCGGCCACCCGCCGGGACCGTACTGCCCCGGGTACTCGCCGCTCGGCGCGGCCTCCCGGCCACCGGGCGGGTACGCGGCGGTCTGCCCGGCGCCCGGAGGGGGCGGGGCGGGCAGGACGGGGACGCCGGGCGCCGGCGCGGCCAACTGGGCGGCGAGCGGGCGCGCGGGCGGCGGCTCGTCCAGCAGGAGCTTCATCTGGCTCTTGCGGCGCCCGTACACCAGGTACAGCAGCACTCCGACGACCATCCAGATCCCGAAGTAGGCCCACGTCTCGACCTTCAGGTTCAGCATCAGCCAGCCGACCGCGACGATCGTCACCACGGTGGTGACCGGGGCGAGCGGCACGCGGAACGGGCGGTGCAGGTCGGGCCGGGTGTGGCGCAGCGCGAGCACCGCCGCCGAGACGAACAGGAACGCGAACAGCGTCCCGATCACGACGAGCGGTTCGAGCGTGAGCACGTCGAGCACCTGGGAGATCACCACCGCGGCGGCGCCCGACAGCAGCGTCGCGCGGGACGGCACCTTGTAGCGGCGGCTCATGTGCGCGAGCGGGCGCGGGAGGAGCCCGTCCCGCGACATCGAGAACACCACGCGGGTGAGGCTGATCAGCAGCACCAGGATGACGGTGGTCAGCGCGAGCACCACGCCGACGTCGACGAGCTTGCCCATCGCGCCCGCGCCGACCGAGTCGAACGCCGCGGCGATGAGCAGCTTGTCGGGGTTGAGCTTGGCGAAGCCGTCCATGCCGACCATGCCGACGAGCGCGACCGCCACGGCCGCGTACAGCACGACGGCGGTGATCAGGGCGGTGATGATGCCGCGCGGGACCTTGCGGGGCGCGTCGTCGGTCTCCTCGGCGGACGTCGCGATCAGGTCGAAGCCGATGTAGGCGAACGCGATGGCGGGCGCGGCGGCGAACAGGCCCCAGACGCCGAAGACCTCGGGCGTCCCGCCGCCGAGGGCGCCGAGCATGGCGTCCAGCATCGACTGGTCGCCCTCGGGCGCGGGCTGGGACGGCGGCACGAACGGGGTGAGGTTGCCGGGGCTGAAGAACTTCAGGCCGGTGGCGATGACCAGCCCGATCACGATGACCTTGGCCATGACCATGAACCAGAGGGTCTTCAGGCTCAACCGGCTGCCGGTGGCCAGCATGAAGATGACCAGCACCAGGATGCCGAGCGCGAACAGGTCCGGGCCCTTCTCCTGGCCGATCAGGTCGGCGAGCCACGCGGGGACCGGCACGTCGAAGTCGGCCAGCGCCTGGGTCGCGTACAGCGACCAGACCCGGGCCAGCACCGCGCACGCCAGCAGCAGCTCCATCACCAGCGCCCAGCCGACGATCCACGCCCAGACCTCGCCGAACGCGACATAGGCGAACGAGTAGGCGCTGCCCGCCACCGGAATGATCGAGGACAGCTCGGCGAGGGCGAGCGCGACCAGCAGGCAGACGCCGCCGGCGATGAGGAACGACACGAGCACGCCGGGACCCGCGGTCGAGGTGGCCTGCTCTCCGGCGATCTTGAAGATGCCGGAGCCGATCATCACGCCGAGGCCGAGCACGACGAGGTCGCGGGTCCGGTAGACCACGCGGAGCCGGTGCCGGCCTCCATAGAGCCGTCCGGTCGCCTGCTCGACCGGCAGGCGCCGGAACATGTTGTTGCGCATGCGCATGTCCCAGGTCATAGGTGTCCCCCCAGGCCTGAACCCGCGCCGCTGTTCGCGAGATGACGGCTTGTCGAAGTCCCTAAGAATTCACCAGGTATGAGCATAATCGCAACGTTTTCCGGGTGATTCACGTCATGCCGGTGTTGTCGGATCCTGCCAAACCGGCAGGTCGGCAACGTGGCGCAGTGCCCCCCTCACCCTGGGCTAACACCCGAATGAGTTTCGGTGGATCGGATCGGCGGAATATCGCCGATTTCGCCCGGGGGAAAGCGCTTTACGATCTTTGTCCGCCGGCTCGGGGCCCGGCCGCCGGGACCGCGTCCGGGGCCGGCCGGTGCGGACGGTGGCATCGGGCGAAGATCGGTGGCACCGTAGGGGCGCCGCGTTCATCTGGAGGCCCGATGTTCCGCTCCCCATCGTCCTCGAAGGCGCCGACGGCACCGGCCATCATGACGGCCCCGGCCGGCTCGCGGGCGCCGCGCCGCACGGCCCTCGCCGTGATCGCGGTCGCCGCCGCCACGTCCCTGATCGTCCCCGGCGCCCTCCCCGCGGCCGCGCGCACCGTCGCCCGGATCGCCGCGCCCCTCCCCGGCCCCGCGCAGCCGAAACCGCCGCCGAAACAGCCCGTCGCGATCGGCTCCGGCGGCGCGGTCTCGACGGTCGACCCGGACGCCAGCCAGGCCGCCCTGGAGGTCCTCAGGCACGGCGGCAACGCCATGGACGCGGCCGTCGCGGCCGGGGCGGCGCTCGGCGTCACCGAGCCGTACGTGGCGGCGATCGGCGGCGGCGGCTACATGACCTACTACGACGCGAAGACCCGCCGCGTCCACGCGATCGACGGCCGCGAGTTCGCGCCGAGGCGGATGAAGGCGGACTCGTTCGTCGACCCCGCCACCGGCAAGGCGATCCCGTTCGACCAGGCCGTCACCAGCGGGCTCGGCGTCGGCGTGCCCGGCACCCCCGCCCAGTGGGACCTCGCGCTGCGCCGCTTCGGCAGCCGCGACCTGGGCGACCTGCTGCGCCCCGCCATCAAACTCGCCGACCGCGGGTTCGTCGTCGACCAGGAGTTCCGCGACCAGACCGCGGTGAACGAGGCCCGCTTCCGCGACATCGTGCCGACCCGCGAGCTGTTCCTGCCGGACGGAAAGCTCCCCGAGATCGGCTCGACGTTCCGCAACCCCGACCTCGCCGACACCTACCGTGAGCTGGCGAAACACGGCGCCGACCGGTTCTACCGCGGACGGCTCGGCAAGGAGGTCGCGCGGACGGTCGCCAAACCGCCCGTGGACCACGCCGCCACGCGCGTCGTCCGTCCCGGCCTGATGGAGCCGCGCGACCTGGCCGCCTACCGGGCGCTGGCGCGCAAGCCCACCCACGTCGCCTACCGGGGGACGGACGTGTACGGCATGCCCCCGTCGTCGTCCGGCGGATCGACGGTCGGCGAGGCGCTCAGCATCCTCAGCAACTTCCGGCTCGACCGGCGCGACCCGGCGACGGCCCTGCACTACTACCTGGAGGCGTCCAAGCTCGCCTACGCCGACCGCGGCCGCTACCTGGGCGACCCCGGCAAGGTGGACGTCCCGCTGGACGAACTGCTGTCGTCCGGGTTCGCCCGCGAGCGCGCCTGCCTGATCAAGCCGGACGAGGCCGCCGCCGCGCCCGTCGCGCCCGGCTCGCCCGACGGCGCCTACGAGCCGTGCGTCCCGCCGGGGACGCAGACCCGGGCGCTGGCGTTCGAGGGCCCGCAGACCACCCACCTCGTCACGGCCGACAAGTGGGGCAACGTCGTCGCCTACACGCTCTCGATCGAGCAGTTCGGCGGCAGCGGCATCACCGTCCCCGGGCGCGGGTTCCTGCTCAACAACCAGCTGACCGACTTCTCACTCCAGCCGCCCCCGCCCGGCGGCGCGTCCGACCCGAACGTGCCGGGCCCGCACAAGCGGCCGCGCAGCAGCATGGCGCCGACGCTCGTCCTCAAGGACGGGCAGCCGCAGCTGGCCCTCGGCACGCCCGGCGGATCGACCATCATCACGACCGTCCTGCAGATCCTGATGAACCGCGTCGACCTCGGCATGGACCTGCCCACCGCGCTCAGCGCCCCGCGCGCGACGCAGCGCAACACCCCGCAGGTCTTCGCCGAGCAGCCCTTCATCGACTGGTACGGGCGCGACCTGGCCGCGCGCGGGCACCGGCTCGAGGTGTTCCCCGGCCCGCCGTTCGGCGTGATCGGGGCCGCCACGGGGCTGGAGATCCTGCGGCCTGGGCTCGTGCAGGCGGTCGCGGAGCCGGTGCGGCGCGGCGGCGGCAGCGCGATGGTCGTCCAGCCGCAGCGGTAGCGGCGCCCCGCCCGCGCGTGCCCGGCCGTGCGTGTCCGGACGGCGAAGGGGGAAGGAGTCGTGCCATGGCCCACGCTTACGTGCAGGTGACGACCACGACCGACTCCCGCGCCGAGGCGGCCGAGCTGGCCAAGTCCGCGGTCGCCGAGCGGCTCGCGGCGTGCGCGCAGCTCCTCGGCCCGATCGCCAGCACCTACTGGTGGGAGGACGAGATCGAGTCGGCGGAGGAGTGGATGGTGCTGTTCAAGACGTCCGCCGACCGGTTCGAGGAGCTGGCCTCGCTGATCACCGAGGTGCACTCCTACGACTCCCCGGAGATCATCGCGACCCCGGTCGTCGCCGGCAGCATGGACTACCTCGCCTGGATCACCGAGCAGACGGAGGCGGGCGAGCGGGACGAGGCCGTGGAGGACGAGACCGACTGACGCGCCCGCCTGCGGCCCGGCGATGAGAACGATTGATCGTGTGGCGCGCGCCGTGATGGGGTAAGTCTTCGGTTACTTCGGTCGGCGTGCGACGTCGCCGACCGGCCGCGGCGACGGAAGGCGGTCGACGTGCACGACGTGCCGGGCCCGCGCGAGGCGGGCGCAGAAGGCGAGGACCACGGGTTGTTCGGGCCCGGCTCGGTGACCTGGCGCGTCATGGGCGAGCCCGTCCTGATGGTCGGCGGGATCAGGGCGCTGCTCCTGCAGGCCCTGCACCCGAGGACGATGTGGGGCACCGCGCAGAACTCCGAGCTCATGAACCCGTCCGCCGCCTGGGCGCGGCTCGGCCGGACGGTCGAGTTCGTCCGCGTCCGCACCTACGGGGCGGAGGACGAGGTCGAGCGGGTGGGCCGCCGGGTCCGCAAACTGCACTCCAAGCTGACCGGGCTCGACCTGCGCACCGGCGAGACGTTCCGGGTGGACGACCCCGAGAACCTCCTCTGGGTCCATCTGGGCGAGATCGACTCGTACCTGGACGTGGCCCGCCGCGCCGGGGTGCCGCTGACCGCCGCGGACGCCGACGCGTTCGTCGACGAGCAGCGCCGCGCCGCCGCCGTCGTCGGCCTCGACCCGGCGGACGTCCCCGCCACGGTCGCGGAGATGAAGGACTACTACGCGGACATGCGGCGCCGGATCTGGGCGTGCAGGGAGGCCCGCGACGGGCTGCGCCGCATGTTCAGCCCGGCCGTCCCGCGGCAGCTGCTGCCGCTGAAGCTCGCCGCGCCCGGCATCGGGGCCCTGGTCGTCGCGACGCTGCCGCGCTGGGCCCGCCGCATGTACGGGCTGCCGGGCCTGCCGACGTCCGACCTGGCCGCCACGCTGACGCTCAAGGGCCTGTACCGCACGACGCGCGTCGTCCCCGAGCGGTACCGCTACACCCCGGACGCCCGGCGGGCCAGGCGCCTCACGCGCGAGCACGAGGCCGCCCTGGCCGACTGGTCCATCGCGTCCTGAGCCGCCGCCGGGGGACGCGACCGCGTCACATCATCGGCGGCGCGTCCGGGTCGGCGTTCTCGCGCGCGCCGTGCCGGGGCAGCAGCAGCGCCGGGACGATCATCACGGCGGTGAGGGCGAGCGCGACCCAGAACGTGTACCCGAACGCGTCCGCGAGCTGCGGCGCGATCCGCTCGCGGACCTGGTCGGGGACCTGGCCCATGCCGCCCACGCCGCCGCCGCCGGGCGCCCGCGGGATCCGGTCCTCGATCTGGTGGGACAGGATGACGGCCAGCAGCGCCGTGCCGAACGCGCCGCCGAACTGCATCAGGATGTTCAGCGTGCTGCTGGCCCGCGAGACCGCCGCCCGGCGCAGCGTCGTCAGCGCCGACGACATCGTCGGCATCATGGTGCAGCCGAGCCCGAGACCCCGCAGGTAGAGCGTGGCGCCGAGCAGCCAGTAGGACGTGTCGGAACCCACGAGCGCGAACGGGACCGTGCCGATCACCAGCAGCACGATCCCGAACGGGACGATCCGTCCCGCCCCGAACCTGTCGCTGATCACGCCGCCGATCGGCATCGCGGTCGCGGCGCCGAGGCCCTGCGGGGCCAGCAGCAGGCCCGCCGCGAACGCGCCCTCGCCGCGCACCGTCTGGTAGTACAGCGGGATCAGCAGCATCGAGGCCATCAGCGCCACGCCGATGAAGAGCACGGCGACGGCCGCGACCGCGAACGTCCGGTCGGCGAACAGCCGCACGTCGATCAGGGAGCGCTCCCTGCGCCGCAGGCTGTGCAGCACGAACAGGCCCACCAGGACGACGCCGCCCGCCAGCCACGCGATCGTCGCCGGGTCGCCGAAGCCGCCGTTGCTGGACGCCGTCGACAGGCCGTAGATCAGCAGCACGAACCCGGGCGGCAGCAGGACCAGCCCGCGCCAGTCCAGCGCCGACGGGCCGTGCTCCTCCCGGCCGCCCGGCACCTTCCACCAGGCCAGCGCCAGGGCGAGCGCGCCGACCGGCAGGTTCACGAAGAAGATCCAGCGCCAGTCGACGTCCTCGACCAGCCAGCCGCCGAGCACCGGGCCGAGGACGGGCCCGAGCAGCATCGGCACGCCGATGATGCTCATGACCCGGCCCATCCGGTGCGCACCGGCCGCCATCGTCATGATCGCCATGCCGGTCGGCATGAGCATGCCGCCGCCGAGCCCCTGCAGCACCCGGAAGAAGATCAGGGACTCGATGTTCCAGGCCGCGCCGGACAGAGCCGACCCGATGACGAACAGCGTGATCGACGTCATCCACACGCGCCGCCCGCCGAACCGGTCGACGGCCCAGCCGGTGAGCGGGATGACGGTGCCCATGGCCAGCAGGTATCCGGTGACGACCCACTGGATGGTCGACAGTCCGGTGTCGAAGTCCCGCCCGAGCGTCTCCAGCGCGACGTTGACGATCGTGGTGTCCAGGATCGCCATCACGGCGCCCGACACGATCACCAGGCCGAGCAGGAGGGTCTGCCGGTCGAGCCGCTCGTTACGCGTGGCGTCGCCGGGCGGCGCCGCCTTCGCCGGTGGGCTTTCGGCCATGAGTCGGCCCCCTTGGAGCGTGAAACGTCTTGAACTTCAATGTGTTGGCAGTGCACCACGAAATATGTTGAGATTCAAGGTATGTCCGGGGATTCAGGCACCGCCGACGCGTCGGTCGACGCCGATCTGGAGACGATCGTCCAGCTCATGGTGCGGATGATCCGCGGCATGAAGGGGCCGGGCGGGCACAAGGACGCGCACGAGCTCCTCGTCCGCGTTCAGGGCGCCGGGCTCGGCCCCCGGCACGTTCCCGTGCTGATGAGCCTCGTCCTGCACGGCCCGTCGCCCGTGGGCGTCCTCGCCCGGCACATGGCGCTCAACCCCGCGACGGTCAGCCAGCTCGTCGGAGAGCTCCAACGCGGCGGGTTCGTCGAGCGCCGCCCGGACGAGCGGGACCGCCGGCGCATGATCGTCAGCCTCGGGGACGCGCACCGCGCCGTCATCGAGCGGTTCACCTGGCGCCGGCTCCGCCCCCTGCGGACGACCCTGGAGGCGCTCGATCCGGTCGTGCGCGAGCATTTCCTGCACGGCTGGCGCATCCTCGTCGAGAACGTGGAGCGCGCCGGAACGCACGACGCCGCCTCCGGCGGACCGGCCAGCGCGGCAGACCCGCCCCCCGACGGCCAGCCCTTCCCGGCCGATCCAGAACCCGGCGGATGACCCACCCTCACCCGCGCCTCACGCCCCGCCCGGCGTGGCTCGTGACCCGCCGCTGTGGCTCGTGACCCGTCCGCCTTGGCTCACGATGTGCCGCCGTGGCGGGTGGCTTGTCAGCCGTCGCGCCGCACCCGTCCGCCGTGGCGGGTGGCCGGTCAGCCGCGGCGCATGAGGCGGCCCACGGCGGCCATCAGCTCGGTCGACATCGCGTCGCCCTTGCCCTCCTCGGCGCCCTCGGCCACGCAGTGCCGGACGTGCCCGTCCAGCAGGCCGAGCGCCACCTTGTCCAGCGCGGCCTGGACGGCGCTGATCTGCGTGAGGACGTCGATGCAGTAGCGGTCCTCCTCGACCATCCGGTCGATGCCGCGCACCTGGCCCTCGATCCTGGCCAGCCGGGTCTGCAGCTGGTCCTTGGTGGCCGTGTACCCGCGGGTGGGGGTCTCGCTGGTCGCCATCTCCGTCCTCGCAATCCTCCGGGGGCGCACGCCCGGATACCCCTCGGGGGACGTCCCCCTATGGGTACTTTATGCGCTGGCGCGGGTTACGGCGGCGGCACGTTCCACGCGCTGATCACCGGACGGCCGTGCTCGGTGCCCAGCGCCGACACCGTCCCGGTCTCCAGCGCGAACGACCGTCCGCGCGCCGGCACCAGATCGAGCCAGCGTGCCGTCAGCACCCGCAGGACGTGCCCGTGCGCGACCAGCGCGACATCACCGCCATCGGCGGCGCCCGCGGTGTCGGCGTCGGCCAGAAGCGGTCGCAGGCGCGCCAGCACCGCGTCCGCCCGCTTCCCGACCTGCTCGACGGTCTCGCCCGGATGCGCGGCGTCGCCGGGGATCACGCCGTCGTCCCACAGGAACCAGCCGGGCCGGTCCTTCCGGATCGCGGCCGAGGTGATCCCCTCGTAGCCGCCGTAGTCCCACTCCCACAGGTCGGGGTCCAGGTCGTCCGGGTCCAGGCCGGCCAGCTCCGCGGTTCGGCGCGCCCGCGCGGCCGGGCTGGCCAACGTCCGGACGATCCGCCGGTCGGCGAGCGCCCCGCGCAGCACCCGGGCCTGCTCCTCGCCTCGCGCGGTCAGCGGCAGATCCGTCCGCCCGGTGTGCCTGTGCGCCCGGCTCCACTCCGTCTCCCCGTGCCGCACCAAGATCAGTTCACCCATGGGGGAGTGTCTACCCGGCGGCGGGGACGATGCCCACGGTTCAGTCCAGGATCGAGGCCGGCGGGGTGTAGGGGAGGTTGTGGGCCTCGGCGACGTGGTCGTAGACGAGGGCGCCGGCGTGGGTGTTGAGGCCGCGGGCGAGGGCGGCGTTGGACTGCAGGGCCCGCCGCCAGCCCTTCTCGGCGAGCTGGAGGGCGTACGGGAGCGTGACGCCGGTCAGCGCGTACGTGGACGTGTTCGGGACGGCCCCCGGCATGTTGGCGACGCAGTAGAACGTCGAGTCGTGCACCCGGTAAGTCGGGTCGGCGTGGGTGGTGGGACGCGAGTCCTCGAAGCAGCCGCCCTGGTCGATGGCGATGTCGACGAGGACGGAGCCGGACTTCATGCTCGCCACCAGCTCGTTGGAGATCAGCTTCGGGGCCTTGGCGCCGGGGATCAGCACCGCGCCGATCACGAGGTCGGCCGCGCGGGCCTCCTGCTCGACGGTGTACACGCTGGACACGAGGGTGCGGAGGCGGCCCTGGTAGATGGCGTCGATGTGGCGGAGACGGTCGACGTTGACGTCCAGGACGGTCACGTCCGCGCCCATGCCGACGGCGATCTGCGCCGCGTTGAGGCCGGACACGCCGCCGCCGATCACCACGACCCTGGCCGGGGCCACGCCGGGCACGCCGCCCGGCAGGACGCCGCGGCCGCCGTTGGACGCCATCAGGTGGTACGCGCCGACCTGCGGGGCGAGGCGCCCGGCGACCTCCGACATGGGCGCCAGCAGCGGCAGCGAGCGGTCGGGCAGCTGGACGGTCTCGTACGCGATCGCCGTGACGCCCGCGGACAGCAGCGCGTCCGTGCACGCGCGCGACGCAGCCAGGTGCAGGTACGTGAACAGGACCTGGCCGTCGCGCATCCGGTGGTACTCGGGCTCGATCGGCTCCTTGACCTTGAGGATCAGGTCGCCCTCGGCCCACACCTCGTCCGGGCCCTCCAGGACCTTGGCGCCCGCGGCGACGTAGTCGTCGTCGGGGATGGCCGAGCCGAGCCCGGCGCCCCGCTCGACGGACACCTCGTGGCCGTGCCGGGACAGCTCGTGGACCCCCGCGGGGGTGATGGCCACGCGGTACTCGTGGTTCTTGACCTCGCGCGGGACGCCGATCTTCACGGGAGCTCCTCCGTCAACGCTGACCAGGGTGTACGCCTCCAGAGTGCTGTGCGGAGCCACCCTCCGGCCATGCACACGGTGGAAAGGCATCGACCTATTCCATGACAGGGTGTAAATCGCTCCTGGTGACGGCGGTGGCCGGTGCGGCCCGGAAGGCCCTCGGGTGCGAAGTAAGAGGCCCCCACCTGGACGGTGAGGGCCTCTTGGCCGTCCACCGGCGGCCACTGGGGAGTGAGTGCCGGTGAAGGTGCCCGGCCCGTGCCTTGGCGCTACGTCGAGATCATCTGTGGTTGATCCCGGCCGGGCCGGACGAGAAACAAGTTACAAGGGCTAAGGCATTCTCGCAAGCCAATGCTGCGGCGCTGCCCGCTCTCGGGGCGTCCATCTCGGAGTTTGTCCGCGTCCAGGCACCGTGCGCTCGGGATTTATTGCTCAAATTGGACGCGTTGCGCTGCTGGCTGGACAGTGCGGCCACCGATGGTGTTTCATGGGCTAAGCACCACTCGGGGGAAAGGGTGCTACCCGTCCCCGCTCACGTAACTGGGGGGTTGTGGGCGGGGACGGGGGCCACGAGTGGCGGGGGAGTCTGAGTAAACAGGCTCCCCCGCTCTGCTTCCGGGGTCACTCGGTCGCGTTTTGTGCGCCCGAGGTCGGTCCATTTGGAAATGGATCGCTCCAGAAAGTGAGCGATTGTTACATGGGCTAATTCGTAATCAAGTCGTGATGGACGAGGCTTTTAGCCCATGCAACACTGAGACCCCGCCGCCGCAACGGCGGGGTCCCTGTCGATCCTCTGTCGAGGAGAGGAGCCATGGAAGATCATTTCATGTTTTCCGCCTTTGAGCGATGGCACGACACGCTCGGTTCGGTGCTGCCCATGCTGGTCGCCGGGCTGCTGATGTGCCTGATCGTGCTGATGCGCGAACAATGGCGGCTCGTCCGCCGCCGGACGTGCGGATGCGGCTGCGGCAGCCCGCTCCGCCGCTGCGAGACCACGGTCACCGCCCACCGGGCGGTGGTGCGCCGCCTCACCGGCCGCGGCGTCGTCACCCGCCGCATCGTCGGCCGCGGCGTCGACGCCCGCGGAGACGGCGGCCGCGGCGTCATCGTCCGCGGGAGGCGCGGGCGGCATAGGGGAGGCCGGCAGGGAGGAGGCCGTCGTGGAGCAGACCGACCGATGCCAGGGGCCGCAGCCGCGGTGCTCGCAGATCCCGACCCTGGAGGTGATCCTCGGCCGCCTGTCGGACCGGTCGCCGCAGGCGCCCCTGCGGGTGTGCTCACAGTGTGGCGCCTGCATCCTGACGGTCCACGGGGTGTGGCCGGAAGGGGCGCCGAGCCCGTACCGGGTGGTGCGGATCCGGCTGCTGCACCAGCCGGCCGTCCGGACACCGAGAGTGCACCCCTCGCCACCGCCGGTACCGGTGCCTGAGGCCGCCGCACGAAGGTCGTGACCGAGCCGGGACGTCTACGGGGCGTCCCGGCCCGGCCGGCGGAACGCACCTCGCGGTTCGTCAGCCGAGCGGAATCGTCCAGCACCGCCAGCCGGCGAGCTCACCGTCCAGGATGTATGAGGGCGGGGGAAGATGTGTCACGCCAAAGGAGTCGAGCGTCTCGTCCAGCCAGGCGTCGTCGCGCTCGCTCGTCTCGCCCGGCAGGTCGTAGGCGATGAGGGTCCGGTCCGCCACGAAGACGAGCGCGCCTCCATTGGGCGCCACCAGGTTTGTGTCGGCAATTACCTCAGTACTGACCAATGACCTGATATCACTCACGTAGCCGACCCTCTCAAACCCCGTTGCGGCCCTGCGGTTCCTCCCCCACCCAGGAGTTAGTCAGAACAAAGGTTACAAGAGCTGTCAGGCGTCCGGAGAAGTCTTTCGCCGCCTAGTCGCTGATGACCTTCTCCTGCTGCCGCGCCGCATAGGAGGATTTCGGCTCGGAGATCCGCTCGTAGCCCGGATCGGCCGCCGCCTCGTCCCGTGTGCGAAGGTCGCGATAGAGCCCGCGATGGGGGTCGTACCTGATGATTTGATTGTCGTCCCGGATGTTGCGCACCGCGGTGACATACATTTCCCGCACCGATGCGGCGAGATTGTCGAGGCCCAGGGCGCGCACTCGGGCGTGGTATTCGAGAAGCCGGTACAGGCTCTGGTTGCGTTCGTGGCGCGGCAGGTCAGGCCATGCCTCGAACTCGCGGTCGGCGCGGACGCGCCGGGCCCCGACCACGACCCCGTACTGCTCCTGAAGGCGCTCGCGATTTCGCTGCACCCACACTCGGACGTAGCTTTCGGTCACCTCGTCATCTGCCAGCACGCTCAGCCGGTGAGCGTAGCCCCGCCAAGGCAGTTCCTTTCCGTGCTCGCGCCAGAGGCTCAGAAAATCCTCATCGCGAATAAGACCCATGTCAAAACTCTCCGTTACTCACTCCCCGGTTGCCAAGTGTAGGGGGAGGGGGTGCCGGAAGACCACCTCCGGCGGGAGGGCGTGATCGCGGAGTGTGACTTCGCGCGGGTCAGCGCACTGCGACCGATCTTGTAGCAAGGGCTAACCCGGGCGTGGCGTTCTCGTGTGCGGCGCCGGAAATGAGAATTTCAGCGCGCCGTTGGAGCGATCCGAACTACGGGCCCGCCGACGGCAGCCATTCATCGGCGATCGCGACCGTCAGCTGCTCCAGCAGCGGCCCGGCCCGGCGGACGCGGCGCTCCTGGTCGGGCTCGATGTCGGCCAGCGCGTACGCCGCCTGGATCCGCGCCTTGCGGAGCTGCTCGCCGGTGAGGCCGCGCTTGCCGGCCACGGCGACGACGGGCGCGCCCGCGCGGGCGGCGGCGCGGGCCACGCCGATCGGCGCGGTGCCGCGCAGCGACCGGGCGTCGAGCGAGCCCTCGCCGGTGACGACCAGGTGCGCGCCGCGGGCCTTCTCGGCGAAGCCGAGCAGGTCGAGCATCAGGGACGCGCCCGGCTCGATCGTGGCGCCGAGGAACGTGAGCGCGGCGAACGCGACGCCGCCGGCCGTCCCGGCGCCCGGCAGGTCGCGGGCCGCCTTGCGGGACGCCGCCTCGGCCAGGTCGGCCCAGCGGCGCAGCCCGGCGTCCAGCAGCCGGACCTCCTCGCGGCTCGCGCCGCGGCGCGGACCGTCCACGGCGGCGGCGCCGGTGCGGCCGAGCAGCGGCCCCGCCGAATCGCCCGCCACCACCACCTCGATGCCCGACATGTCGGGCAGGCCGCGCAGGTCGAGGGCGTGCAGGGAGCGCAGCGCGGCGCCGCCGGGCGGCAGGTCCTTGCCGAGCGCGTCGAGCAGCCGCCCGCCGAGCCCCTGGACGAGGCCCGCGCCGCCGTCGGTGCAGGCGCCGCCGCCGAGCCCGAGGACGATCCGCCGCGCGCCGAGCCGCACCGCGTGCGCGAGCAGCTGCCCCGTCCCGAGGCTGGACGCGACGAGCGGCCGCGGCTTCCCGCCCGGCAGCCGCCGCAGCCCGGACGCCTCGGCCAGCTCCACCACCGCGCTGCGGCCGTTCAGCGCCAGCCGCGCGGTGACGGGACGGCACGTCGGCCCGCACACCTCGACGTCGACCCGCCGCCACCCGGCCGCCACCGCCGCCTCGACGGTGCCCTCCCCGCCGTCGGCGACGGGCAGCTCGACCAGCGGAACGCCGGGCCTGGCGCGGCGCAGCCCGGCCGCGAGATGGCGGGCCGCCTGCGCCGCGGTCAGCGCTCCCGGGAACCTGTCGGGCGCCAGGAGGACGTGACCTGGCGGAGACAGGTGGGGGGGAGGTTCCGCGGACACCACAGCCACGCCTTTCACGCCGGGAGGTAAGGCCCTACCTTCTGCTTACGCCATGACGGCACTATTTGACACCCGCAAGCGGCTCCGAGACGTTCAAATGAACGGAGACTTGCCGGGAAAGGTCCCCGAAGCGGCGTGGCGGACGGCGGCTACCGCACGTCCAGCCACTGCTCGATCGGGTCGATCGCGAAGAAGACCAGGAACAGCAGCACCACCGGCCACAGCCAGACCGAGACGTCCCGCCACCGGCCCCTGGCCAGCTTGATCAGCGCGAAGCTCACCATCCCGCCGCCGATCCCGATCGTGATCGAGTAGGTGAACGGCATCAGCACGATGGTGAGGAACGCCGGGATCGCGATCTCCAGGTCGTCCCAGGCCACCTTGGCGACCTGCGTCATCATCAGCGCGCCGACGACGACCAGCGCGGGCGCCGCGGCCTGCGCAGGGACGGTCGCCGCGAGCGGCGTGAGGAACAGCGTCACCGCGAACAGCGCGCCGGTGGCCAGGTTGGCGAGGCCCGTCCTGGCGCCCTCCCCGACGCCGGCCGCCGACTCCACGAACACGGTGTTGGCGGACGAGCTCGTCACGCCCCCGAACGCGGCGGACAGGCCGTCCACCGACAGGATCCGGCCGAGCCGCGGCACCTCGCCCTTCGGGCCCACGAGACCGGCCTCGTCGCTGATGCCGAGGATCGTGCCCATCGCGTCGAAGAACCCCGACAGCACCAGCGTGAACAGCACGACCAGCGCCGTGATCACCCCGGCCTCGGCGAACCCGCCGAACAGGTCGATCTCCCCGAACAGCCCGAAGTCGGGCGTGGCGAACAGCTTGTCGGGCATGTCCGGGGTCACCACGCCCCAGCCGCCCTCCTTGACCGACGCGTTCTCCTGAATGGCCACGGCCGCGACCGTCCCGGCGACGATGCTGACCAGGATGGCGCCCGGCACCCGCCGCACGTACAGGACGATCATCAGCAGCAGGGTCAGCGCGAACACCAGCACTGGCCACGTCGCCAGATGGCCGCCGGTGCCGAGCGCCAGCGGCGGGCTCACGTCGCTCGACGTGACGAACCCCGCGTCGTGGAACCCGACCAGCGCGATGAACGCGCCGATCCCGACCGCGATCGCGTGCTTGAGCGCCAGCGGGATCGAGTTCATGATCCGCTCGCGGATCCCGGTGAGCGCCAGCACCACGATCACCGCGCCCTCGATCACCACCAGGCCCATCGCCTGCGGCCACGTCATCACCGGCGCCGCCTGGAACGCCACGACCGCGTTGATGCCGAGGCCCGCCGCGAGCGCGAGCGGCGCGTTCCCGGCCAGCCCCATGATCACCGTGGCGACCGCGGCGGACAGCGCCGTCATCGTCGTCAGCTGCGGGATCGACAGCGTCGCCCCGGTCACGTCCTTCGCCCCGCCGAGGATGATCGGGTTCAGCAGGATGATGTACGCCATCGCGAAGAACGTGGTCACGCCGCCGCGCAGCTCGCGCGGCACGGTCGTCCGGCGCCCGGTGAGATCGAAGATCCGATCCAGCGGCCCGCCCCCGCCCGCCGGTGGCGATTTGTCATTCCTGGCGGCGTTGCTCTCGGGCATGCGGGCGCTCGGCTTTCCACAGCGTGATCTCGAAATGGCGTGCACAGGGTAGCCGGTATAGCCTGCGCTGGTGCGGAACACGCTCCGGTACCGAATCCACGGAATCGCGGCCCCGACCGGCTGTGATCTGGGCACACTTGAGGAGCGAGTCGACTTCATCCTCGTCCTGCGCGCGGCGCAGCCGGCGAGCTTTCGGTAGGCGGTGGTCACACGATGGATCGGGAGACACTGGGGCAGCGCATCCGCGCCCTGCGGATCCGGCAGGGCGTGAGCCAGGCGCAGCTCGCCTTCCCCGAGCTGTCCGACAGCTACATCTCGCTGATCGAGAGCGACAAGCGGGTGCCGGCCCCGAGCGTGGTGGAGCTGCTCGCGGCCAAGCTGAACTGCTCGGCGACCTACCTCGTCAGCGGTGTCAGCGAGGACGTCGTCGACGAGCTGCGCGTCACGCTCGACTACGCCGAGATCGCGCTGAGCAACGGCGCCGCGGCCGAGGCCCGGGCCAGGTTCGCCGAGGTCCTCGCCAGCGCGGACGCCGTCGCGCTGCCCGACATGCTGCACCAGGCGCGGTGGGGCCACGCGCTCGCGCTGGAGGCCGCCGGCGAGCTGGAGGAGGCCATCGCCCAGCTGACGGAGCTGACCGAGGAGGCGTCCGCCGAGGCCGACCTCGACCACTGGGCGAAGGTGCACGTCGCGCTGAGCCGCTGCCTGCGCGAGCGCGGCGACACCAGCGCGGGCGTGCAGGCCGCCGAGAACGCGCTGCGGCACCTCATCGCGACCGGCGCCGACTCCACCGACGCGGCCGTCCACCTCGGGGCGGCGCTGCTCGCCGCGTTCATCGAGCGGGGCGACCTCGTCCGCGCCCGGCAGCTCGCCACGCAGCTCGTCGAGCGGGCCGAGCGGATCGGCAGCCCCCGCGCCCGGATGGTCGCCTACTGGGAGGCCGCGTACGTCGCCGAGATCCGCGGCGAGTACGAGGACGGCGTCACCCTCGCCGAGCGGGCGCTGATGCTCGCCGGCGACGGCGAGGACCCGCGCAACCTCAACCGGCTCCGCGTCATCTACGCCGGGCTGCTGCTGCGCGCCCGGCCCGACCAGGCCGCGCACGCCCGCGAGCTGCTCGCCCGCGTCCGCGCCGAGATCAACGCCAGCTCGTCCGGGGAGATCGACGTCGCCTGGTGCCTGACCGAGCTGGCCCGCGCGGAGACGGCGCTCGGCCGTCCCGCCGAGGCGGTGCGGCTCGCCGAGGAGGCCCTCGACCTGCTCGGGGACGCGCCGCGCCGCGCCACCGCCGGGGCCCTGACGGTGCTCGGCGAGGCGTCCGTGCGGCTCGGCCGCCGCGACCGCGCCGTGGAGGTGCTGACCCGCGCCGCCACCTGCCTGGAGGAGATGGAGTCGTCCCGGGAGGCCGCGCAGGCGTGGTTCGACCTCGCCGAGGTCCTCGCCGCGGCGGGGACCGCCGATGAGCCCCGCATGGCCGCCTACCGCCGCGCGCTGACCTGCGTCGGCGTGTAGCCTCCGGCGCGGCCGGGACGCCCGGCCACCCGGGGCGTGCGCGCGCCGGGGCGTCAGTAGGGTAGAGGACGCCCCGTCGAACCCCGCACAGAACCCGGCCTCCCATGAGCACCCAAGGAACATCGGACGTCAAGCCGGACGCGATGAGGGCCGCCCTGGGCGTCTGGCGGGCCGCCGCGATCGCGGCGGTCGCGTGCGGCGCCGTCCTGGTGGGCGGGCTCGTCCTCGGCGGCTCCGTCACCGAGAAGGTCATCCCCGGCCTCGGCGACGCCGGCGCCCTCACCCGGTGGGGGCTGCCCGCGTCCCGGGCGGCGATGGACCTGCTGTCCGCGCTGACCGTCGGCGCCCTGATCGCCGCCGCCGCGCTGCTGCCCATCGAGGGCGGACGCTCCGCCGAGGGGGTTCGCGGCCCCGGGCGGCTGTCCAAGGACGCGGTCGGCTACGTGCACGCCGCGTCCTGGCTCGCCGCGGGCTGGGCCGCCGCCGCCGCGGCCACCCTGGTGTTCACCGTCGCGGACGTCCTCGGCCAGCCCGTCGAGCAGGTGGTCACCGGCAGCGAGCTGAGCAGCTACGTCGGGTCCCTGCCGCAGGGCACCGCGCTGATGATCGTGGTGCTGCTGGCCGTCGTGGTGGCGCTGCTCGCCCGCACCACCACGACGCCCGCCGCCGCGTTCGGGCTGCTCGCGCTGGCCGGGATCGCGCTGCTGCCCGCGCCGCTGACCGGGCATTCGGCGTCCGCCGCCAACCACACCGTCGCGACGACCGGCGTCGCGCTGCACGTCGCCGCCGTCGCGCCGTGGGTCGGGGGGCTCGCGGTCGTCGGCGTCCACGCGCTGCTCCGCCGCGACCGGCTGCCCGTCATGGCGGACCGGTTCAGCCGCATGGCCCTGTGGTGCTACGTCACCGTCGGCGCCAGCGGCCTGGTGAACGTGATCGCCCGGCTGCCCGACCCGGTCGAGCTGGTCGAGACGAACTACGGACGGCTCGCCCTCGGCAAGATCGCCCTGTTCTGCGCGCTGGGCTGGTTCGGCTGGTGGCACCGGAACCGCACCCTGCCCGCGGTGGCGGCGGGCAAGCCGTGGTCGTTCGCGCGGCTGGCGTCCGTCGAGGCGGTCGTGATGGCCGCGACCATGGGGCTCGCCGCCGCCCTGGCCCGCACCGCGCCGCCCGCGCCGACCGAGCCGGAGTCCGCGGTCAAGGCGCAGCTCGGCTACGACATGCCGCCGGAGATCACTCCTGCGCGGCTCGCGACGCTGTGGCAGCTCGACCTGTTCTTCGTCGTGCTGGTCGTCGTCCTCGGCGGGCTGTACTTGGCCGCGGTGGTCCGGCTGCGGCGGCGCGGCGACGCCTGGCCGCTGGGACGCACCGTCTCCTGGTTCATCGGCCTCGCGACCATGGTGGCCGTCACCCAGACCGGCGTCGCCAAGTACGCGCCGATCCTGTTCAGCGTGCACATGGCGCAGCACATGGTGCTGAACATGCTGACGCCGATCTTCCTGGTCCTCGGGGCGCCGGTGACGCTGGCGCTGCGCGCGCTCAAGCCCGCCCGGGTCCGCGGCGACCGGGGCCCGCGCGAGTGGCTGACCGCGATGCTGCACAGCCGGTACGTCGCCGTCATCGCGCACCCGGCGGTGGCGACGGTCATCTTCGTCGTGAGCACGTTCGCGCTGTACTTCACGTCGCTGTTCGAGTCCGCGATGCGCAACCACCTCGGGCACATGGCGATGTCGGCGCACTTCCTGCTCGCAGGGGGCCTGTTCTTCTGGGTGCTGCTCGGCGTCGACCCGGCGCCGAAGAAACTGCCCTATCCGGGACGGCTCCTGCTGCTGTTCGTCACGATGCCGTTCCACGCGTTCTTCGGCATCGCGCTGATGAACCTGAGCCAGGCGCTGGCGCGCGGCTGGTACGCGACCGTCGACCCGCAGTGGGGGACGACGATCCTGAAGGACCAGCACACCGGCGGCGCGATCGCGTGGGGCTTCGGCGAGGTCCCGACGTTCCTCGTCCTGATCGTCCTGGCGTTCCAGTGGTACCTGCACGACCAGCGCCAGGCCAGGCGCCTGGACCGCAAGGCCGACCGCGCGGCCGCCCCCGGCGGACGGCCCGAGGACGACGACCTCGCCGCCTACAACGCCCGCCTCGCCAAGCTCGCCGAACGCGACAAGCCCGAATGACCCGCGCTCCCTCTCGCGGGGGAGTGGGTCAGGGCGCTGATCTGCCAGGATCGATGGTGTGTTGCGCGTCCTCCGGCCGCTGATCGAGCGGACGACCTGGCTGCGCTGGTCCCACCTCGTCGTGGGCGGCGCGCTGCTCATGCCGTACTGGTTCCTGGCGATCACCCTCATCCCGCTGGTGCCGGTCGACAACAAGGTCGTCGAGGCCGTGCTGTTGCTGCTCGTCATGCCCGCGGCGGCGACGTTCGTCACCGGGCTCGTGCCGACGGTGCGGCTGCTGGAGGGCTCGCTCGCCAAGGAGCTGCTGAAGGGCCCGGCCGTGGCGATCGCGCCGGGGTCGGCGCGGTCGTGGGAGAGCCGCGCCCGGGCCGGGGCGTGGTTCGGGATCCACCTGGGCGCCGGGGTGGTCGTCAGCGGGCTGAGCCTGGCGGTGCCGCCGTTCGCGATCGTGATGCTCCTCGCGCCGCTGGTGAGCTGGGACGCCCGCTTCCTCGACTCCTGGGGATGGCAGGACGCCTGGCACCAGTGGCCCGCGCCGCTGGCCGGGCTCGCGTCGCTGGCCGCGCTGCTCGCGCTGATCGTCGGGGCGGGGGAGCTGCTGTCGCGGCTGGCGCCGTGGTTCCTCGGGCCGTCCGCCGCCGAGAAGCTCGCCGACATGGAGGCGAAGGCGGTCAAGCTCGCCGAGCGGAACCGGCTGGCCAGGGAGCTGCACGACTCGGTCGGCCACGCGCTCAGCGTCGTGACCCTGCAGGCGGCCGCGGCCGGACGGGTGCTGGACGCCGACCCGGCGTTCGCCCGCGAGGCCCTAGGCGCGATCGAGGACTCGGCCCGCGCCGCGCTGGAGGACCTCGACCACGTGCTCGGGCTGCTGCGCGAGGACGCGTCCCGCACGGCCGCCCCGCAGGCCACGCTGAAGGACCTCGGACGGCTGCTGGAGCAGACGCGGATCGCCGGGGTGAAGCTCGACGCGGAGATCGGCGACGAGGTGGAGCACGTCCCGGCGGCGGTGTCGCGGGAGGCGTACCGGATCGTCCAGGAGGGGCTGACGAACGCGCTGCGGCACGCCGGGAAGGTCCCGGTGCGGCTGCGGCTCGGGGTGGAGCGGGAACGGCTGGAGATGGAGATGAGCAACCCGCTCGGCGCGCTGGGCGGAGCGGGCGCCGACCACGGCGGCGGGCGCGGGCTCGGCGGCGTCCGCGAGCGCGTCACGGTGCTGCGCGGCGAGATGACCGCCGGTCCGGACGGGGACCACTGGCGGTTCCACGTCTCGCTGCCGCTAAAGTCCGGAACATGACGGGGGGACGCGACATGAGGGGCCGGGGACCGACGGGGGCCGGGACATGACGATCAAGGTTCTGCTGGTCGACGACGAGCGGCTGATCAGGGCGGGGCTCGCGGCCATCATCGAGGCCGAGGACGACCTGACCGTGGTGGGGGAGGCCGCGGACGGCGCCGAGGTGCCGGACGCGGTGAAGCGGCTGCGCCCCGACGTGATCCTCATGGACGTGCGGATGCCGCGCCTCGACGGCATCCAGGCGACCCGCCGCATCCTGGAGACCGTGCCGGAGCCGCCCCGGATCATCGTCGTCACGACGTTCGAGAACGACGAGTACGTGTACGACGCGCTGAAGGCCGGAGCGAACGGCTTCCTGCTCAAGCGGACGCGTCCGGAGGAGATCCTCCAGGCGATCCGGATGGTGGCGCACGGCGACAGCCTGCTGTTCCCGGCCGCGATCCGGGACCTGGCCGCCAGGCACGGGCCGTCGCGCGCGGCGGACGGGGCGCGCTGGCACGGGCAGCTCACCGAGCGGGAGGGCGACGTGCTGCGGCTGATGGCCAAGGGCCGCTCCAACGCTGAGATCGCCGAGGACCTGTTCGTGAGCCCGCAGACGGTGAAGACGCACGTCGGGAACATCCTCGCGAAGCTGCAGGCCCGCGACCGCACGCAGGCGGTGATCCTCGCCTACGAGACGTCCTTCATCACGCCGGGCTGAGTTTCGCGGCATGCCCGGGCCGAGTTTCGGTCCGTCCCTTACGCCCGATTTACCTGCCGGTAGCTAGAAATGAGCAAAAGGGATAAGTCCGATAGATCGGGGGATCATGGACGCCGCCACTCTGGCCGAACTCCGCAAGCCGAGGGCCTATCCGGCGGTGTCGGTGCTGATGCCGACGCACCGGTCCGTCCCGGCGAACCGGCAGGACCCCATCCGGCTCCGCAACCTGCTGGCGGAGGTGCGGCGGCGGCTGCACGACGACGCGCGGGTGGCGTCCGACGCCGCCGACCACGTGCTCCGCGGCCTCGAACGCGCCGCAGGCGAGGTCGACCTGCGGCACGCCTCCGACGGGCTGGTGCTGTTCGCCGCGCCCGGCGGCGAGCACCACGCGTTCACGATCGCCCAGCACGTGGACGAGCGCGTCGTCGTCGACAGCGGCTTCGCCACCCGCGACCTCGTCGCCGACTTCACCCGCACCCCGCGCTACTGGCTGCTGTCGCTCTCCGACCACCGGACCCGCCTGTGGGACGGCCACGGCGAGGACCTCACCGAACGCACCGGCGGCGGCTTCCCCGTCGAGCCCGAGCCGATCGACGAGGCGGGCTCGGGGCGGCACTCCCGCCGCGGCGTGCAGGGCGGCGACGGGGAACGCCACCGGCAGACCATGCGGGACGTCGTCGCCGCCCTCGACCGGGTCCTGGCCCGCGACCGCCGCCCGCTGATCGTCGCGGGCGTCACCCGCCACCAGGCGTTCTTCGACGAGGTGGCGGGCCCGCACATCACCGTCGCGGGACGCGTCGACGGCAGCTTCGACGGCGCCCCGCCCAGCGCGCTCGCCGAGGCGGCCCGGCCCGCGCTCGCCGCCTACGAGGACCTCCGCGAGGTCGGCGTCCTGTCCGAGCTGGAGGCGGCGCGCAGCATCCGGCGGTACGCGGGCGGCCTGTGCGAGGTCGCGCGGCTGGTCGAGGAGGGGCGCGGCGAGCACCTCGTCGTCGAGCGCGGCTACTACGCGCCCGCGGTGAAGACCCGCGGCGAACTCGTCCCGATGGAGGGCATGCCCGGCGTCCTCAGGGGCGCGGACGTCGTCGACGACGCCGTGGACGACGTGATCGAGACGACGCTGGAGTACGGCGGCGAGGTCACCTTCGTCTCCGACGGCTTCCTCGTCGACCACGACCGCATCGCCCTCGTCACACGCTACTGAGCGGCGGCCCGGCTGATTCGCCGCGCTACCGAGGCGTTTCGCGGCAGGACGGGGCGTGCCAGCTCACCCAGCCGATCGACCAGGTCCGTCCCGCGTGCGGCCGCCATCCCGCGGGGTGGGCGGGCCAGGACGCCTGGGGCGCCGTCCCGTCCGGCAGGGGCACCACGACCGTGCACACGCCGGGCGCGGGACGGCGTCCGTCCCGGATGTCGATGCGGCCTACGCGCGTCCACCACACGGGGTAGAGGAGCCGGGTCCGCACGGCCCAGTGGAGCGACGCGTCCGCGGCGACGCCGCCCGCCGCCGGTCCCGGAAACGGCGCCTGCGGGCGGACCCGCCGGGGGGACGGCCCCATCGCGAACGTCAGCGCCGCGAGGTTGATCCCGACGAGCGCGACGGCCGTCACGGTCGCGGCACGGCGTCCGCCCAGCCGTGACAGCGCCAGGAACCCGCACAGCAACGCGGCGGCGGTGAGCGTCACCGCGGGCAGTTGCAGTGCGGTCCGGTCGCCGGTCAGGAACGTGGTCTCGGGGAAGTCGAACGCGATGAACGTGTGGGTGCGTAGCCGTTCGCCCGCGTAGGCGGTCACCCAGAGCGCGGCGGTCCCCAGCACGAGCGCGGACGCGGCCGCCAGCCGGACCGCCGCCCGCGTCCCGCACCGCACCAGCGCCGCCGCACCGATCAGCGTGTAGACGAGGGCCAGGCAGGACAGGTAGCGGCCGTACGCGAAGTTCCCGACCCGGTGCTCGTCCGGCAGCGCGGCCGACGACGCATACGCGATCGCGACGGTCGCGGCGAGCAGCGCGGCCGCCATGATCCGGTCCGGGGCCGGGGACCGGCGGCGGACGAGGACCGCCGTGGCGACGGCCAGCCCGACCCCGGCGAGCCCCCAGGTGGACACGATCAGGTACCAGATCTGCCCCGCCGCGCCCGACAGCGCCCACGCCTGCCCCGGCACGGTGGTGATCCGCAGCTCAAGGGCGGCGGCGAGATCCCGCGTGCCGCCCGGATACAGCGCGTCCTGGACGCGGGCGTTGAGCGCCGCCCCCGCGGCGTATCCGGCGGCCGCGGCCGCGCCCCCGGCGAGCACCGCGCGGGCCGTCCGGCGGCGGGTCGCCGCGACGACGGCGAGAGCGAGCACATGGACCACCAGGAGCACCGTCCCGCGCGTGTGGACCATCGCCGCATAGGACGCCACCAGGCTCGCGGCGGCCGCGTCGAAGGCCCGCCCCTCCCGGACGAACCGGTCGAGGGCCAGCAGCCAGCCCAGCGCCAGCGTCGGCAGGACGGCGTCCGCCAGCGCGAACCCGCCGAAGAACGTCGTCGCGGGCAGCAGCGCCGCCGCGAACGCCACGGGCAGCGCCGACGGGCGGGCGAGCCCGAGCCGCCGCGCCGCCGCGTACCCGAGCGGGAACAGCGCCGCGCCGAGCACCGCGTTGATCACCATCACGATCGTGTAGACCGTCGCCGGATCGTGCGACGCCCAGTACGCCGGGGTGAGCAGGAGGGGATATCCGCCCTGGTAGAAGGTGTTGCCGGTCAGGTCGCCGCCGGCGGAGCCGGCCAGCCAGCGGGCCGCGACCAGGTAGCCGGTCTCGTCCGGGTTCGCCGCCGGCTCCGTCCGCGCCCGCGCGAACCACAGGCGCAGGAGCACCTGCGTCGCCGTGCCCGCGACCAGCAGCCACGGCAGGACGGCGGCGCGGCGGCGCGCGGTCCGCGGTGGGGCCGGCGGGTCGTCACGGCGGGGCGGCGCGGTCGCGAGCGTCATGCCGCCCACGATTCCGGCGAGCCGTCAAGATCTCGTTCGGTCGATGTCCGGATCTTGTGACATATGGGGAAGGGCGGTCGGTTCCTGTCCGATACTGACGGGGTGGCCAGCATTCTCTTCGTCGAGGACGACCCCGCCGCCCGGGCCGCCCTCGAGCTGGCGCTCACCCGCCAGGGGCACGGGGTGACGTCCCGGGCCACCGGCGAGGACGGGCTGGACGCGCTGCGCGCCCGGCGCCCCGAGATCGCGATCCTGGACGTCATGCTGCCCGGCATCGACGGCATCGAGGTCTGCCGCCGGATCCGCCGCGACGACGCGCTGCCCGTCATCCTGCTGACCGCCCGCGGCGACGACCTCGACATCGTCCTCGGCCTGGAGGCGGGCGCCGACGACTACGTGGTCAAGCCGGTCGAGCCGCGCGTGCTGGACGCCCGCATCCGCGCCGTCCTGCGCCGCGCCGACCACACGCGCGTCGACCGCTCCGTCTACGGCGACCTCGTCGTCGACCGGGCCTCGCTGAAGGTCACCAAGGCCGGGACCGACCTGCGCCTCACCCCGACCGAGCTGCGGCTCCTGCTGGAGCTGACCCGCCGCCCCGGCCGGGCCCTCACCCGCCAGCACCTGCTGGCGGAGGTCTGGGAGCACACCTATCCGGGCGACTCGCGGCTGGTGGACGCCTGCGTCCAGCGCGTCCGCGCCAAGATCGAGGACGAGCCCGCCGAGCCGCGGCTGATCGAGACCGTCCGGGGATTCGGCTACCGGTTCACCGCACCGTGAGCGAGCCGCCGGTGCGCCGTGCGCGGGCCATGCGCAGGCCGGGGAGCCGCTGGTTCGCCGGCCTGCGGGTCCGGCTCGCGGCGGCGTTCACCGCGGTCGCGCTCCTGGCGGCGCTGCTGGCGTCCGGGATCTCCTACGTCCTGCTCAGGCGCGTGATGCTGCAGCGCGCCCAGGACGCGGTCCTGACGGACGTCCGCGCCGCCCTCTCCCAGCAGGTTCCGCCCGACCTGCCGCCCGACGTGACGCCGCTGATCGGCGCCCGGCTGGAGGACGTCCTGGAGTCGGTCCCGAAACGCAAGGCGGTGGCGGTGCCCGTGGCGCTCCGCGGCGGCGTCAACCTCCCGCCCCGCGACAGGCTGGACGTCCCCGTCACCCGCGAGTTCGCCCGGCGCGCGGTCCGGGGCGTGGTCTTCCAGCGCGTCGTGCGCGGCGGCACGCCCTATCTCCTCGTCGGCGCGCACGCGACCGGCTACGGGGTGAGCACGCACGAGCCGGAGCGCGAGACGCCGCCCATGGTGTTCGTCTCCGCGAACCTGAGCCGGGAGGCCGCCGACCTGCGCCTGTTCACCCGGGCGCTGGCGATCGCGGACGCCCTGGCGCTGGCCTCGGCCGTCGGGTTCGCGCTGCTCGCGACCCGCGGCGTGCTGCGCCCGGTGCGCCACCTCGGCGCGGCCGCGCGCGCTCTGGGCGAGGGCGAGCTGGAGACGCGCGTGGACGTCCGGGGCCGTGACGAGCTGGCCGACCTCGCCCGCACCTTCAACCGCACGGCCGAGGCCCTGGAGCGGACGGTGACGGAGCTGCGCGCGATGGAGGCCGCGTCCCGCCGGTTCGTCGCCGACGTGTCCCACGAGCTGCGCACCCCGCTGACCTCGATGATCGCCGTGACCGATGTGCTGGCGGAGAACCCCGCCGCGGACGCGGACGGCGCCGCGGTGGAGCTGGTCGCGAGCGAGACCCGGCGGCTCGGGCTCCTCGTCGAGCACCTGATCGAGATCAGCCGGTTCGACGCGGGCGCCGCGGGTCTCGTCCTGGACGACGTGAGCGTCGCCGACGCGGTCGCCGCGACCCTGGACGCGCGCGGCTGGCGGGCGGAGGTGGCGGTCGAGGGCCCCGCGGACCTGTTCGCCCGGCTGGATCCGCGCCGGTTCGACGTCATCGTCGCCAACCTCGCCGGGAACGCGCTCAAGCACGGGGGTCCGCCCGTCTCGCTGCGCTTCGGCCCGGCGGGGCGGGCGGGCGCGGGCGGCCTGCGGGTCGTGGTCGCGGACGGCGGCCCCGGCCTGCCCGACGACCTGATCCCCGTGGTCTTCGACCGGTTCGTCAAGGCGGAGGCGGCGCGCTCGCGCAGCGAGGGCAGCGGCCTCGGCCTGTCGATCGCCAAGGAGAACGCCCTCCTGCACGGCGGGACGCTGGAGGCGGCCAACGGTCCGGACGGCGGCGCGGTGTTCACGCTGTGGCTGCCCGCCAGGGACGCGGAGGAGGACTCATGAGCCGATCCCGGCGCGCGCTCCGTCCGCTCCTGGCGCTGGCGGCCCTCCTCGCCGTGGCCGGCTGCGGCATCCGCCCGACCGGGATCATCGACGCGGGAGAGGCGCCGGCCGCCAACGGGGCCGCCGCCGAGATCAGCGTCTACCTCGTACGCGACGGGAAGCTGCGGCGGGTCACGCGGCCCGGCGTGCCCGGCCAGCCGTACCTGGCCGTCGAGCAGTTGGGCGTGCCTCCGACGGAGCGGGAACGCGCCGCGGGACTGCGCACCGAGATCGGCCGCGCGCTCGACGCCTATCTGGTCTCGACCGCGAGCGACCGGGACGACGAACGCTCCACCCTGGTCGTCCGTCCGACCGATCCGCTGTCCCGGCCACCGGGATGGTCGCGGATCGCGGTCGCGCAGATCGCGTGCACCGGTCAGGCCATCCCGGGAATCGAGCGCATCAACCTCTGGGGCGCGCCGAACGCCGACAAGACCGGCTGGGGCCTGGTGCGCTGCGACCAGTTCGACGACCTCCGCAGCTGACCGCCAAGGCGTCAGCACAGGTCGTCAGCGCATGGGATCAGCGCCGGGCGTCACAGGCTGTCCGCGGCGGCGCGTCCCGGGGTCAGCCCCTGGTCAGCCACTGGGTCGTGGCGTCGCCGAGCACGGACCGGACGGCGAGGACCGCGATCCCGAGCGTGAGGACGGGCATCACGACCCAGCGCTCCACCTTGCCGTCCGTCTTCGGGATCACCGGGACGTCGATCCGGTACGGCAGCGGCCAGAACACCGGGCAGCCCCGCGGGGTCAGGCAGTCGCCGACGACGTGCGCGAAGCAGCCGAGCCCCACCGCGAACCCGACGAAGCTCATGTCGATGTTGTGCATCAGCCAGACCGCGGCGAGCGCGAGCGCGCAGTCGGCCAGCGCCGACTGCGGCTCCTTGCCCTCGAAGTCCAGCCCGACCCCGCGCAGGCCCAGACCGACGATCATGAACAGGCACGCCCACCAGGCGTAGACGTAGTGGGTCGCGAGGTAGTCCATGGCCAGGCCCATGCCGACCGCGAACAGGAGCGAGTGGGTGGCGTTCCGGTGCCCGCCGGAGAGCTTCCCGATCCACTTGCACATGTGCTCGGTGATGGGCCCGAACGTGTTGGCGATGCGCCCGTTGTGGTGGTCGATGTCGGGCAGGATCGCCGCGCCCGCGCACACCACGGCGCCCGCCGCGACCTGCTCCGCCGTCAGCGACACCGCGTAGTCGCCGAGCAGGCGCTCCTGCGCGATCACCGGCACGGCCCCCAGCCATGCCAGCGCGCCGCTGAGGGCGTGCGTCTTGCCCATCATGTGCCCGTTCCCCCGCCTTCTCAGCGCGTCCCGCCGCCCGTTCCAGAGCGGGACTCTAGCCCGCTACCGATTGGTTTCAGCGGCGACGCGCCGAACCTGGCACTACGCCCGTTTGATGCAGGACGTACCGCCCCGGTTCCTGGTCAGCCCGGGGACGCGGGTCAGGCCGGGGTCTGCTCGCGGGCGGCGACGACGGCCCCGACGTTCTCCTCCGCCCAGGTCGCGATGGCCTCGATCGGGGTCTGGAGGGAGTGGCCGAGCGGCGTCAGCGCGTACTCGACCCGCGGCGGGACCTCGGCGAAGACCGTCCGGGTGAGGAGGCCGTCGCGTTCCATCGCGCGGAGGGTCTGGGTCAGGACCTTCGGGGTCACGCCGCCGATCATGTCGCGGAGGCCGGTGAAGCGGCGCGGCCCGCCGCTCAGGCTGAGCACGACCAGCACGGACCATTTGTCGCCGATGCGGTCCAGGACGAGCCGCGTCGGGCAGTTCGGGTCGAACGCGTTGCCCTTCATGGTTTCCGGAGGATACCAGTGGATCGTTGAAGTAACCAGTATCCAATGGATACCTTCACGCCCGGACGACGTTCAACGAGCGCTCAAGGAGGTCACCATGAGGATTCTGCTGATCGGCGCGACCGGGATGATCGGCCGCCGGGTCGCCGACGAGGCGCGCCGCCGCGGCCACGAGGTCACCGGCGTCACCCGCAGCGGCGACGACGGCACGGCGAAGGCCGACGCGCTGGACACCGAGGCCGTCGCCGCGCTCGCCGAGGGCCACGACGCCGCCGTCCTGGCGGTCGCGCCCCCGCGCGACGGGTCGGACCCGACCGGGCCGCTGGTCGCGGCCGCACGCGGCGTGTTCGAGGCGCTGCGGCGGGCCGGCGTCCGCCGCCTGGCCGTGGTCGGCGGCGCGGGCAGCCTGGAGGTCGCGCCCGGCGTCCGGGTCGTCGACGGCCCCGACTTCCCCGCCGCGCACAAGGGCGAGGCGCTCGCGCAGGCCGAGCTGCTGGAGGTCGTCCGGGCCGAGGCCGCCGACCTCGACTGGACCTACCTCTCGCCCGCCGCGATCATCGAGCCCGGTCAGCGCAGCGGCGAGTTCCGCCTGGGCGGCGACGAGCTCCTCGCCGACGCCGACGGCAACAGCCTCATCAGCGCGGAGGACTACGCCATCGCGCTGGTGGACGAGCTGGAGAAGAACCAGGCCGTCCGCCGCCGCATCACCGTCGCCTACTAGGCCCCTACCGGGACCTGCCGCCGGGGACGAAGCGCCAGGCGTCCGACTCCTCGCCCGGCTCGTAGGACGAGTCCAGGCGCTTGGCGACGACCCCCGGCAGCCCCTGGCCGGCGGCGGCGTCGCGGACGGCGTCGCCGTCGCCAGGGAACCACGGCGCCGTCTGCCACCGGGCGCCCGACAGGCCCAGCTCGTCGAGCCGCTCCCGGCGCTCCCGGTACGGGACGTCCAGCAGCGGGCGCCCGTCGAGATGCAGCACGTCGTAGATCATGTAGAGCT
The DNA here is from genome assembly GCF_044326345.1 of Actinomadura sp. 9N215. Lineage (NCBI taxonomy): Bacteria > Bacillati > Actinomycetota > Actinomycetes > Streptosporangiales > Thermomonosporaceae > Actinomadura > Actinomadura sp. 9N215. The sequence goes on from NZ_JBIRBA010000008.1 coordinate 200,553, forward strand.
CGCGGCCGTCGAGGACGGCGAGCTCCCCGTCCAGCAGCGCGGGCCTGGCGCCCAGCTCGGCGCCGAGCCGGGCGCCCAGCCCGCCAGGCCCGTCGACGGAGCGGCCCCGGTCGTCGGTGAACCGCGTCCGGCCGCCCTCGACGTAGGCGGGCATCCGCTTGCCGCCCCACGCGAACTCGAAGCCCCACGCCTTCTGGTCGCGCGGCAGCCTGGCCTTCTCGACCGGGCACATCGGGCGCAGCGACTCGGGCAGCGGCTCGGCGTCGGGGTCGGCGGGCGGGTCCATCCGGTGGATCATCCAGTTCTTGCCGCGCGTCCGGAACAGCACGTACCGGCCGGAGACCCGCGACCCGTGGATCACGATCTTCACCTCGCGCTCGGACCACTTCTCCGTCTCGTACGTCCCGCGATCCCAGATGATCATCTTTCCGGCGCCGTACTCGCCGCGCGGGATCTCGCCCTCGAACGTCGCGTACTCCAGCGGATGGTCCTCGGTGTGGACGGCGAGATGGTTCGTGTCCGGGCTCCACGGCAGGCCCTTCGGGACGGCCCACGAGACCAGCACCCCGTCGCGTTCGAGCCGCAGGTCCCAGTGCAGGCTGCTCGCGTGGTGCTCCTGGACGACGAACGTGTCGTCGTCGCCGCGCGGAACCGACCTCTCCGCCGGGACGGGTTCCGGCGTCTTCGCCCGGTCGCGCTTTCCCCGGTACTCCGCGAGCCGGTCGCCGCCGTCCGCGTCCTTCTTCCGCTTCTTCGGGGTCACGCCCGGTTCGTACCCGGGATCAGCGGATGAAGACGGCGTAGTCGGAGAGGTCGCCGGTGAGGTCGGGCGGCAGGCCCGCCACCGCGGACAGCTCCTCGGCGGACACGAACCCGCCCGTCTCGGCCCGCACCCGGTCGATCCTGCCCGCCAGCTCGGGCGTGATCCCGGGCAGCAGCGTGAGCGCCTCCGGCGGCGCGTGGTTGACGTCGACAAGCCCGCCGTCGTTGTACTGCCGCGGCAGGTCGGGACGTCCGATCCGCAGCTCCCTGGCGAGGCCCGGGTCGGACGCAGCCAGCTCCCGCGCCTTGTCGCGCAGCAGCCGCCGCCGCTTCACGCGCTCCACCACGGCCTCGTTGTCGACCGCCGACAGCCCGTGCGGGTCGAACACGCGGCGGCGGATGATGAACGCGTGCGCGCAGCCGATCACGGCGAGGACGAACAGCAGCACCCCGACCGCGCGTTCGGTGCCGTCCTCCTCGCCCATGCCGGGCAGCAGGTACAGCATCGTCGCGAACACGCCGACGTAGGCGGCCGTGGACACCAGCAGGTGCAGGCTCCGCCGCCACAGCAGCGCCGCCGCGAACGTGAACGGCGTGGCGTAGCCGAGCGTCAGGAACGGCAGCGCCGCCCACGTCACGCTCAGCGCCGCGCGCCCCGGCGGCATGCTGTCGGACGGAACCCGCGGCTCGTACGGCGCTGGGGCGTTCATCTCTAGAGAGTCTCCCGGCCGGATGTGGGGCGAATCGGACTCTAGATCAAGAGGTCTGTCACGGCAGGGTGAGGATTTCGTGGCCGTCCTCGGTCACCAGCAGCGTGTGCTCGAACTGCGCCGTGCGCCTGCGGTCCTTGGTGACGACCGTCCAGCCGTCCTGCCACATGTCGTACTCGTGCGTGCCGAGCGTCAGCATCGGCTCGACCGTGAACGTCATCCCCGGCTCGATGATCGTCGTGGCGCCCGGGTCGTCGTAGTGCGGGACGACCAGCCCCGAGTGGAACGTGGTGCCGATCCCGTGGCCGGTGAAGTCGCGGACGACCCCGTACCCGAACCGCTTCGCGTACGACTCGATGACCCGTCCGATCACGTTCAGCGCCCGGCCCGGCTTCACGGCGCGGATGCCCCGCATCGCCGCCTCGTGCGTCCGCTCCACCAGCAGCCGCGACTCCTCGTCGACGTCGCCGCATAGGAACGTCGCGTCGGTGTCGCCGTGCACGCCGCCGATGAACGCGGTGATGTCGACGTTGACGATGTCGCCGTCGCGCAGGACCGTGTCGTCCGGGATGCCGTGGCAGATCACCTCGTTGATCGAGGTGCACAGCGACTTCGGGAAGCCGCGGTACCCGAGCGTGGACGGGTACGCGCCGTGGTCGAGCAGGAACTCGTGCCCGACGCCGTCCAGCTCGTCGGTCGTGACGCCGGGCCTGACGTGCTTCCCGACCTCCTCCAGCGCCTGCGCGGCGATCTTTCCCGCCACCCGCATCAGCTCGATGATCTCGGGCGTCTTGACGTCGGGCTCGCCGGTCCTCGGGTGCTTCTTCCCCACGTACTCCGGCCGCGGAATGCTCGACGGGACCTTGCGCATGGGGGAAACGTGTCCGGGCCGGAGTAGCTGGGTCGTCATAGTGATGGAGTGTAGTCAGCGGGATCGGGGCAACGAATCCCGTGCGAGCGCGTGATCGAGAGGAGCGCCCGATGGCCGGTGACGACGGTGACTGGTGGTTCTGTCTGAAGCACATGAAGGTCGAGCACGGGCCCGGCTGCCCCGGCAAGGACCGCATGGGCCCCTACGAGTCGGAGAGCGCCGCGGCGGGCGCGCTCACCCTGGCACGCGAGCGCAACGAGGCCTGGCGCAAGAAGAACGACGATTGACAGGGCTACTCGACGGCCGGTTACTCGACGACCGGGCCCGACACCGTTTCGAGGAGCTTGGCGAGGCGGCGGCGGAGCCCGCGCGGGCTCCGCGCCGGCTCGTGCCCGGCGGCCGCGCTGACCAGGTGCTGCGCGCCGTCGAACGAGATCAGCGCCTCGTCCGGCGGGACGGTCAGCGCCTCGTGGGCGAGGCCCCGCAGGTCCTTGTCGCCGCCGTCCAGCGCGAGGATCGTCGCCCCGACGCGGCGCGCGTCGTCCACCCGCTCCAGCAGCGGGACGGGCGCGTCCTCCTCCGCGACGACGAACAGCGTCTCCCCGCGCCGCGCCGCCTCCAGCCGCTCCAGCCCGACCCGCAGGTGCGCGGGCGCGTCCGCGGGCGGCGTCCAGCGCACCAGCGTCGGCGCGAGGCCGGGGACGTCGCCGAGGCGGCTCTCGTCGTCCAGGTGCGCGGCCAGATGCCACGGATCGCCGCCGGGGGTGCCGACGAGCAGCAGCCCGCCCGGCGTCCTGGACGTGACCCGCAGCGCCCGTCCGAACTCCTCGGTCCGCTCCAGCCAGCCCGTCGTCGACAGGACCTCGCGCAACATGACGATCTGCTCGGCGTCCACGGGCACCATGGTGCCGCACGAGACGTCCTGGGCAGGCGCTTTCCCGCGATGCGGGGGAGCCCGCCCGGCGCCGCCCCGGGTCCCGCCTGGCAGACTCGGCGGCATGACTGAGCAGCAGCGCAGGACGCCCTACGATCTCCCGGACGTCAGCGGCCTGTCGATCGGCATCCTCGGCGGCACCGGAGACCAGGGCAAAGGGCTCGCGCGGCGGTTCGCGCTCGCCGGGCACCGGGTGACGATCGGGTCGCGCAAGGCCGAGCGCGCCCAGGCGGCCGCCGACGACCTCGCCGGTGCGGAGGCGGGCCTGGACGTCTCCGGCGCGGAGAACCCTGCCGTGGCGGGCGGCTCCGACGTCGTGATCGTCGCGGTGCCGTGGGAGGGCCACAAGGCCACGCTGGAGTCGCTGCGCGCCGAGCTCGCCGGGAAGATCGTCGTGGACTGCGTGAACCCGCTCGGCTTCGAGAAGGGCAAGGGCGCGTTCGCGCTGCCCGTCGAGGAGGGCAGCGCCGCCCAGCAGGCCGCCGCCGTCCTGACCGGCAGCCGCGTCGTCGCCGCGTTCCACCACGTGTCCGCCAAGCTGCTGCTCGACCCGGGCGTGGACGCGATGGAGCTGGACGTCCTCGTCCTCGGCGACGACCGGGAGGCGACCGACCTCGTCCAGGCCCTCGCCGGACGCATCCCCGGCATGCGCGGCGTCTACGGCGGCAGGCTCCACAACGCCCACCAGGTCGAGGCGCTCACCGCGAACCTCATCTCGATCAACCGCCGCTACAAGGCCCACGCCGGCCTGCGCGTCACCGACGTCTGACCGCCGGCCGATGAGGAACGACCCGCGGGCGGTGGCGGCGATAAGGCCGCCGCGCCTGCTACTGCCCTCGGTCAGCCGCAGCCCGCTGCGCGCGGTCACGCAGCGGGTCGTCTTCGCGGTCGTGCTGCTGCTCGCCGTGGTCGCGGTCGTCTATGCGGACCGCGGCGGCTACCGCGACAGCGCGGGCGGCCCCCTCTCCCTGCTGGACGCCTTCTACTACGCCACGGTGACCATCACGACCACCGGGTACGGCGACATCACGCCGGTCAGCGCCACCGCCCGGCTGGTCAACATCGTCTTCGTCACACCCGTCCGGGTGCTGTTCATCATCGTCCTCGTGGGCACGACCCTCGAGGTGCTCGCCCAGCGCACCCGCGAGGAGTGGCGCCAGTCCCGCTGGAGGAATCGCGTGCGCGACCACATCGTCGTGGCCGGCTACGGCACGAAGGGCCGCAGCGCCGTCGAGACGCTGCTCCGCACCGGCGTCGCCCGCGACGCGATCGTCGTCGTGGACCCCGACCCGAAGGCCGTCGAGGAGGCGGCCGCCGCCGGGATCGCCGGGATTGTCGGCGACGCGTCCCGCAACGTGGTGCAGCGGCGGGCGGCGGTGCCGCTGGCCAAGGAGATCGTGGTGGCGGCCGACCGGGACGACGCCGCGGTCCTGATCACCCTGACCGCGCGGGAGCTGAACCCGTCCGCCCGGATCCAGGCGGCGGTCCGGGAGTCGGAGAACGCGTCGCTGCTGCGGCAGAGCGGCGCCGACCGGGTCGTGACGTCGTCGGAGGCGGCGGGCCGGCTGCTCGGCGTGTCCACCAGCCGCCCGCACGTCGGCGACGTCCTCGCCGACCTGGTCGAGCACGGCAGCGGCCTCGACCTCGCGGAGCGCGACGCGCGCCCGGACGAGGCCGGCCGCACGATCGGCGAGGTCGGCGAGCCGGTGCTGGCGGTGGTGCGCGACGGCCGCGCGCTCACGTTCGACGACCCGGACTGCTCGCCGATCCGGCCCGGCGACCGCTTGATCGTGGCACGCTCCCATCCCCGCCCGCCCGCGAGCGGGGATGTCCGCGAGGGGGCGGATTCCTGACATTTCAGGGAGCGGTTTGCGGCCCTGGCGCGTCCGATTGCTGACCTATGATCGGGCTGGCGACAGCGAGGTGGAGATGAGAGAGATCCGGTCGGCGGACCCGTGGAGCGCGTTCCTGACCTCGTCTGGACGGGGCGCGGCCGCGCCCCGTCCAGTCACCGGAGAGTACGGCCGCGCCTCCGGCGAGCAGCCCGGCTCGCCCGGCGGGCCCGGTTCGCCCGGCGAGCGGCCGGACGCCGAGGACGCGCGCAGGCGCGTGCTCGCCCAGCTGAGGGCCGCGCAGGGGCCGATGTCGCTGGAGCAGATCCACCACGCGACCCGGCTCGGGCTGCTGGAGGTCGCGGACGCCGTGGAGGCGCTGCGCGACCGCGGCCTGGTCGCCGTGGAACGCGAGATCGACGAGATCGTCAGGCTGACCGAGGAGTGAACGGGACCGTCGAGCGGAGCTCGTCCGTTGCATGGTGGTCGGGTGGGGGCTGGAGGACGGTCGGATGATCGGATACGTCGTCGCCGTCTCGCTGAGCTGCCTCGTCGGCGTCGCCGAGCTCGTCAGCCGGTACCGGGACCGGCCCACCACGCTGGTGCGGGTGCCGAGCACCTGGATGTACGTGCTGATCAACGGGACGGCGGGCGCGGGCTCGCTGCTGGCCCTGCACACGTTCAACTGGCGGTTCGGCGTCCATTCCCCGGACGTCGTCGCCGCCACGCAGGTGCTGGTCGCGAGCTTCGGCTCGATGATGGTGTTCCGCAGCGCGATCTTCACCGTCCGGGTCGGGGACGAGGACGTCGCCGTCGGGCCGAGCACGCTGCTGACCTCGCTGCTCGCCGCCGCCGACCGTGGCGTCGACCGGATGCAGGCCAAGACCCGCGCCCACGAGGCGGGCGAGATCATGCGGGGCGTGTCGTTCGCCAAGTCGAGGCTCGCGCTGCCGACGTACTGCCTGGGGCTGCTGCAGAACGTGTCCGCCGAAGACCAGGCCGACCTGCGGACCGCTGTGGACGCCCTCGCCGGCAGCGAGATGACCGACGGCCAGATGGCCCTCAACCTCGGCCTGCTGCTGATGAACGTCGCAGGTCCTGACGTCCTGAGGTCGGCGGTCGAGACGCTCCGCGCCGAGATCATGACGGACGACCCCGACCCGCGCCGCATCCCCCCGCCCCGCGACGGCCGTACCCGCGACGGCCTGGCCCGCGAGGGCGGCGACGGCGAGGCCGCCCGGGCGGATCTGGCCCGCGCCGACCCCGACCAGTGAAGGCCGGGGCCGGCGGTCGGCGGCCGGTCAGTGAGTAGTGGACGGTCAGTGGTAGGTGTGCTCCGGCGCCGGGTAGACGCCGCTCACGACCTCGTCGGCGTAGCTGCGCGCCGCCTCGCCGAGCAGCGTGTTCATGTCGGCGAACTTCTTGACGAACTTCGCCGTGTGCGGGGTGAGCCCGGCCATGTCCTGCCAGACGAGGACCTGCGCGTCCGTCTGGTTGCCGCCGCCGATCCCGATCGTCGGGACGGACAGCGACGAGGTGACCCGCGCCGCGAGCTCCTCCGGCACGCATTCGAGCACGACGGAGAACACGCCGGCGGCTTCGAGGGCCTTGGCGTCCGCCATGAGCTCGTCGCCGTCCTGCCCGCGGCCCTGCACCCGGTACCCGCCGAAGGCGTTCACCGACTGCGGGGTGAGGCCGAGATGCCCCATCACGGGGATGCCCGCGGCGACCATCGTCTCGACCTGCGGGAGGACCCGGCGGCCGCCCTCCAGCTTCACGGCGTGCGCGCCGGTCTCCTTGAGGAACCGGGTGGCGGCGGCGAGCGCCTCCGGCACGCCCGTCTGGTACGAGCCGAACGGCAGGTCGGCGACGACCATGGCGCGCTTGGAGCCGCGGACGACGGCCGCGGTGAGCGGGATCAGATCGTCGACGGTGACGGGGATCGTCGAGTCGTAGCCGTACACGACCATCGCGGCGGAGTCGCCGACGAGCAGCACGGGGATGCCGGCCTCGTCGAAGATCCGCGCGGTGAGCGCGTCGTAGGCCGTGAGCATCGGCCACTTCTCGTGCCGCTCCTTGGCGGCGGCGATGTCGCGTACGGTCACCCTTCGCCCGCTCGTACCGCCGTACAGTGCGGTCGGCTGCGCGGGGGGTGCGACAGAAGAAGACATGCGAGAACCTCCGGTCTTGAGGCGCCACGGTGGCGTACCCAGACGGAACCGATCGTGCCACTAGAAAAACGATTCTGGTAGCCCCCGCCATTCCCGCGGACCCCGCCGGAGGCCCCACCCGGGCCCCGCCCGCGGCCCATCGGCAGGCCGCGCGGTTCCTCGATCGGACGGTCCATCGGACGGGGGAGCGCCCGGAATGTGTCCGAGAGGGACATATACCTAAGGGATTTCGACGTGGTAAGCGTGATCTTCTCCCCTTGAAACGGTGTCATGCCCCATACTGTCGCTGGGTAGTGCTGAAACGACCGGCTGTCTGGGAGCGCGTCACGTGAGATCCGTCATGGCGCCGCGAGGCGATGCGCCCGCAACCGATTCGGCGTCCCGGACGCTGGTCCTGGGCATCGACGGTTCCCGGCGGATCGCGCAATGCGGTCCGAACGCGAGGGCCGTCCTCGGCCGTGCCCCCGAGGAGCTGATCGGCCATCCCGCCACCGAACTGGTGGGGGACGACGCCAAGGCCGAGCTGGAGGCGCTGCTGGAGGCCAACGAGGCCGGGCAGGAGCGCAACGGCGTCATCACCGTGGTGCGCGGCGACGGCACGTCGACCGAGGCCGTGGTGACCGCGCAGCCGCTCGTCGGCGGCGACTCCTCCGTGGCGCCCACCGCGCTGCTGTTCGTCCGGGTCGCGCTGCCGCCGAGCGAGCGCTACCAGGACCCCGCGCTCATGCGGCGGGCCCTGATGGACGACCAGCTCACCCGGTTCGGCGCGTCCCTCGACCTCGACCAGTCCGCGCGCGGTCTCGTCGACGTCGTCGTCCCGCACTACTGCAACGCCGCGTCGGTGCTGGTGCTGGAGAGCCTGGTCGCCGCGGACGAGGTGCACGCCGAGTCCGGATCGGCAGTGCTGCGCCGCATCGCCGTCACCTCCGACGACGGGAACCCGGCGTGGACGTCGGCGTTCCCCGTCGGCGAGGTGCTGGTGTTCCCCGAGGGCACCCCGTACCGGGAGGTCATGGACACGGCCCGTCCGGTCCACCTGCCGCACATCGACGTGGACTCCGCGTCCGAGATCGCCCGGCTGTGGCGGCGCGGCCCCGCCGGGGAGCTGCTCACCAACGTGTCGATGGTGCTGCTGCCGATGATCGCCCGGGACACGCTGCTCGGGTTCCTCGCCTGCACCCGCGTCCCCGGGTTCCGCAAGTTCGACGCCTACGACGTCGAGATCGGCGCCGAGTTCGCCACCCGCGCCGCGATCGTCATCGACAACGCGCGGCGGTTCAGCCGCGAGCGCGCCACCGCGCTGGCGCTGCAGCGCAGCCTGCTGCCGAACCGGCTGTCGGCGCCGTCGTCGGTCGAGGTCAGGCACCGCTACCTGCCCGGCAGCAAGCTCGTCGAGGTCGGCGGCGACTGGTACGAGTCGATCGCGCTGCCCGGCGCCCGCGTCGCCTTGATCGTCGGTGACGTCGCCGGGCACGGCGTCCGCGCCGCCGTCACCATGGGACGGCTCCGCACCGCCCTGCACACGCTCGCGAACCTCGAACTGCCGCCCGCCGACGCCCTGCACGTCATGCACGAGCTGATGATCGAGCTGGGCGAGCAGGAGCCGCACTTCGCCACCTGCGTGTACGCGGTGTACGACGCGACCACCGGCACCATCGAGATCGCGTCCGCCGGGCATCTGCCGCCGCTGCTCGCCGGTCCGAACGGCGACAACGAGTACCTGCAGGTCCCGCCCGCGCCGCCGCTCGGCGTCGCGGGCGGCGCCGCGATCGAGAGCCGCGAGTTCACCGTCGAGGACGGCAGCCTCTTCGTCATCTACACCGACGGCCTCGTCGAGAACCGGGGCCGCGACATCGACGACGGCCTCGCCCGCCTCCAGCAGGTCTTCGGCCCCGACTCCGTCGGCCACTCGATGGAGGACCTCGCGAAGGCCACCCTCGCCGGCGTGTACGCCGACCAGCACCGCGACGACATCGCCGTCCTCATCGCCCGGCTCCGCCGCCTCCCCGAGGACCGCTACGCCTCCTGGACGCTGCCCGCCGACCCGGCCGCCGTCCGCCGCGCCCGCGGCCTCGTCTCCAGCCGCCTGGAGGACTGGGGCCTGGAGGAGCTCGACTACACCACCGAACTGCTCGCGTCGGAGCTCATCACGAACGCGCTCCGCTACGCGCCAGGCCCGATCGAACTGCGCCTCCTCCTCGAACGCACGCTCGTCTGCGAGGTCTTGGACCGCTCTGCCGCGCTGCCCCGGCTACGCCGCGCCGAGGACGACGACGAGAACGGCCGCGGCCTCCTCGTCGTCAGCCAGCTCGCGCACCGCTGGGGCACCCGCCGCACCGCCGCCGGCAAGGTCGTGTGGTGCGAGCAGATCGTCCCGGGCGTCGACCCGGACGCGTCCGAGCAGGTCTCCGGCTGGCCCGGCGAGACCTGGCCCGGCGAGAACCACCACCGCGAATAGCGTCCGTCACCCGCGCGAGCCGATCAGGCTGACGCCGCCCGCCATGCCCGAGACTCGGCGTGTCCGCCGCTGGACGGCGTCACGCCGCCGGACCCTTCCGGGTGGAGATGATCCGGGCGAACTCCGCCCACCCTTCCGGGCCTTCGTCCAGGTCGAACCATTCCGCCCGGCCCAGCACCCGCGCGCCGATCTCCGCCTGGGCCTCGGGTCCGACGGCCATGCCCACCGGCACGGGCGGCCCCGACCAGCGCGGCTCCACCGTCAGGTCGGGCCGCCCCGGAATCTTCTGCGCCAGCATCGACACCAGCGAGAACCCCGCGTCCAGCCGCTCGGCGAGGGCCCGCGCGTCGGCCTCCCGTCCCACCCCGGCCGTGACGGTCTCCTGCACGCCCGACGTCGTGCGCGTCACCGTCATCGTGCCGACCACCCCGTCGCCCACGAACACCAGCCACGTCGGCTGCGGAGCCCTGTCGCGGCACAGCGTCGTCAGCCGCTCCACGTTCCACGTGATCCCGGCGGGCTCGGACGTGCCCCACCCGGCGGGCGGGCCGCCGCCGAGCTCCTCGCAGATCACCTGCGCGACGACCCCGACGGCCAGGGTGTCGTACGCGGTGTGCCGGACGGTCGCGTTGATGACGAACTGCGTCCCGTCCGGGCCCGCCTCCTTGAAGGCGTCGGCCATGCCGCCGTCCGGAGAGAAGGCCGCGCCGTCCCACGCGAGCCTCGTACCGGAGAAGCCGTCGTAGTAGCCGCCGGCCGGATCCGTCACCACCCAGCGGCAGTCCGGGCCGGTGAGGGCCAGCCGCAGCGGCAGCGTCAGCCGCGAATGCACGGGCGTGACGACCTGAAGCCCCTTGCCGTCCTCAGCGCACGCCCGGATCGCCTCCGCCATCCACGACGACAACGAGACGACGGGCCGGTTCTGCATCACCACGCCGACCCGCTCCGACATCACGTCGATCGTCGCGTCCGTCATGTCGCGCGCCTGACGTACTCCGGGTCGCCCGTCCACACCACGCCGCCGAGCCGCTCGACGAGCCGGGCCGCGAACCGCAACGCCACCACCTCCGACCCGTCCCGGAACTCGTCACCGCGCGCCTCCACCCACCACACCGGCGCCTCCACCTCCCCGACCTCCGGCCCCAGCAGCCGGGTCAGCTCACCGGCCACCTCCACCAGAACGGGCGTCTCAATGGTCACGACCGCCTGCCCGTCCTCATCGCACAACCGCAACGCCGCACCGTCCGCCACCCCCTGCACCCGCCACCCGCTCCCGGCCGCCACCATCCCCGCCACAACGGCCCCCACATCCGGCTCAGCCCCCACCAACGCGACAACGTCCCTGGTCACTCCCGGCCTCCTCGATAGACCAGCCTGAGCACGTCCGGGAAGACCACGATCCGCCATGCCTACGGCCGCATCGCCCCGGCAGACCTGAATCGTGCTATTCGTTCGCGATGTCTTCCAGAGCATGGAGACTCGGCGCCTCACGCTCTTTGGCCTTGTCCGGGATGGCACCGCCGCGCGGGTCCTCCGGGTCGCCTCGCCATTTGTGCAGCGCCTGCAATGAGGTGAGCGCGTCCTTGACCGCTTCGTGCAACCGCTGCTCCCACACGGTCCGTGCGCCCTCCCCGGCGGCTCCTGCATCGGGGCGGGCTAGGAAGGACGCCGCGTCTTCGGTCACCGACGCCCACAGGTAGCCGACCGTCCGGCCTTGGAGGACGACGGGGAAGTACCGCACTGCCTGATCGGTGGATGCGGGATAGTCGCCGGTGAGTTCCTGGAGTGCCCGCAGGCTGGGAGCCTCGCGTTCTTCGGCGTCGGCTGGGATGGCACCGCCGCGAGGGTCTTCGGGGGCGCCTTTCCATTTGCGCAGCGCCTGCAGCGGGGTGAGGCCCTCCTCACCCGCTTCGCTCAGCCGCTGCACCCACGGCACCCCCGCGTTCTTGCCGAGTGCTCCGGCATCACCACGATCCTGCCAGTGGGCCGCGTCGTCGGTCACCGATGCCCATAGATAGCCGACCACCTTGCCCTGGAGAACGACCGGGAAGTACCGCACCGGCCCGTCGGTTGACGCCGGATAGTCCGTCTCCGGTATCTTCAGCGGCCCCAGCGTCTCTCGGACCTTTCTGCGATCGATGGGGGTTCCGTCCGGCCAGGTCGGCTCCTTGGTGAAGAAATCCTTGAGGGGATCCACGTATCCGGGATTGGCCAGCTCCTTCAACGCCTCCTTGTTCTCCGCCTCTCCTTCGGGGGCGTCGGTGGCGATCGCTCCGCCTTCAGGATCTTCGGGTGCGCCCCGCCATCTCTGTAGCGCTTCCAATGGATCCAGCCCGTCCTTACAGGCTTCGCGCAGTCGCTTCGACCAGACCAGGGGTGCACGAAACGCCATGTCCATCACCTCTAGCCGCCGAAGGAAACCGGCCGCGAACTCGAGGTCAGACGCATAAAGGTACCCGATCACCTCCCCCCGCAGCGTCACCGGAACGTACCGAACGGCCCCCAGAGGATCGAACTGGTACGACGCAGCCCGCCTCGGCTGTCCACTCATGAAAATCAACAGCCTCCTTGTCGCCACAGCCCTCGTTGAGGGGGTCTCCGGCGCCCGCCATTTCACACCTTCCCGGCGTGCACGCGGGATCTGGTGGCCAGGGAACTCGACCTTGGATGACAGAGTCGCCTTCTGTGTCTTGATTTGTTACGCTGGCATATCCCGACTGACGGCTACTTCTCTTCTTCGGCGGCTTCGGCCTCAATGATCTTCTGGCGGAGCCAGCCGGGAATGTGTTCATCGTCGCGCGGGAACCACTTGAGATCGTTGACATAGGTCATCGGACTCGGTTTGAAGTTCAGCGTCGCGGTGAAACTTGGCTCATTGTCGTAGTCAAAGTCGACGCTGTACCTGCCCGGACGGACGACCACATATTCTGCGCTGAACCATGTGCCCTTGCCGGGCTCGTACATTCCGGCGCGCAGTTCTCGCAGTTTCAGTCGCGAGGTTTCAGGTGGTTTGACGCGAACCGTCGTGTCATCTTCCAGTCGGACGGTCACATAGCCGCCCGAAAGTTCTGCGGTCATCCCCAGTGAGTAACGAACCTCTACCCATCCTGCCGGCGCAGCGGAGATGATTTCGGCACCGACCTCTTGCAGGAGCTTGCCCTGCTCCTCTGGGGGCATGGGTGTGGGAAGGGGCATCGACCGGTCCTTGATGATGGCGTCTTATTTGTAGGGTGGAACATTGTCATAGGAGAGTTGGGCATCAAAGCGGTCATTGATATCGAAATCCACATTAATCCTCGTGGGCGCCCTCCTGCCCGGTGGATAGTCGACGTCGATAACAATCTTCACTATGTGAGGATCGGGGCGATCGATCAGCGCGTTTAATGCGTCCTCCATGCTTCTGAAGTTGGTTCCGGCATCCCCTCCCTTCTGGAAACGGTTGAGCGACTCCAGCATGGGAACGATGTTGATGCGCTCGCCCGGCCCGCCGACCGCCGTGGCGATCAAATGTCCGCCCTGCCAGCTTACTTCATCGAACAGTTGGATCTCACCCGGCTCGGGTGGTCGTCCGTGCTCGGCCTCGAAGGATTTGACTATCTGGTCATTTATCTCTTCGTACTCCACACGCCCGAGGTCACCGGTATTGGTTTGATCCGTTCCCATGCGGTTTGCAGGGTCCGAGCCGGTGTAGTGCAATTGGCCTTCGACCCGGGTGGTCCGTGCTTCGGCATCGGTGTGGAATTTCCAGTTGTCGTCCACATGGTAGACCGTATTGGGGCGCGGGTTGCGCAACTCAGGGTTCCAGCCGCCGGTGCGGCCGGACTTTGTGTGAACCTCTACGATCTTCCCGTGCTCGTCGGTGAAGTAGATGCCGCGCAGCTCGCCGTCCTGGTCCTGGACGATGTAGCGCCTGTTGGCTTCGAGTTCGACGCCGCCGTCACCGAAGCGCTCGTTCTTCGCCGGTGCGTCCGCGTGGTCGCTCAGGATGGCCCTGTCCTCGAATCCGGATCTCGGGCCGCTGCCGGAGGGATCGTGCGGCGGGCCCGACGGGCCGTGTGGCGCACCCGGCAGGGCAGGGTCGCTCGGGGAGGCGATGGTGCCGTGATACGGGCCACTGGGGCCGTCTCCGGCGTGAGATGTGGCGGTGTGACCGCCAGAGGGTTCGTGGATGGACGTGGCGCCGCCACCGCCGGGGTTGGGATCGGGACTCCCGCTCGGGGGCGCTGAGGGGTCGTGGGCGGTGTTGGTGGTGGGGCCGGTGCGGGCGCCGGCCATCTCGGGGGTGTAGGAGGCGCGGACCTGGGTTTCGGCTGGGTGGCGGTGTTGGCGTTGGACCCATTCGGGGATGCGGTCGGGGATGTTCGTGTGGGGGGCGGGGTGGTAGGCGGGGGCGGGGCGGTGCCAGGGGAGGTGGATCTTTTCCAGGTTGAGTTTGACGGTGGTGGTGAGGTCGCCGATCTTGCCGGTGAGGTGGGCGGCGATGTCGGAGACCTTGGGGATCTTGGCGCCGGCGCGGACGGTGAGGCTGAGCGGGTCGACGACCGCGCCGGCCTTGGCGGCGCCGTGGGAGAGCTTGCCGAGTTTGCCGGCGCTGCCGGCCCGGCCGATGGGGATGATCGAGGTGACGACGTTGTAGAGGGTGTTGCCGAAGGCGCGGGCCGGGTCCTGTTTCCAGCGGTCCCAGGCGACGAAGCCCTTGCCGAATCCCTTCCACGTTTCGCCGACCTTGCGCCGGACGGACGGGATCAGCATCGCCGGCATGGTGATCGGGTTGAACGGGATCGTGAGGGCCATCAGGCTCTTGTAGGCGCCGAACCATTTGCTGGGGGAGGTGACCAGGTCCCAGATGCCGGTCGCGTCGCCCAGGAGGCCGTCGCCGAATAAGCCTTTGAAGAGGGACACCGCGCCGTTCCCCAGGTCTTCGTACCAGGGCAGGTCGGCCTTTTCGGGGGAGCCCCAGGGACGTTCCTGGCCGCCGCCGCCGGTGGGCAGGGCGGGGGCGGTTTCGCCGTAGGCGGCGTAGATGTTCTGGGCGGCCTTCTCCTGGGCGTTCTGGAAGGCGATGGCCTGGGCGTCGACGGCGGCGAGCAGGTCGTTGTTCTGCCGGACGAGGTCCTTGTTCTCCTGCCAGTCGCCGTCTTCGGCGTAGGTCTTGTTCACGAAGGTGACGGCCTGCATGTACAGGCTCGTGAGTTTGTTCTTGATGACGCGGGTTTCGGCGGCGTAGGTCGTCAGGGCGCCGGTGACTTTTTCCAGTTGGCCGGCGAACATGGCCGAGTCGTCGCGGACGGGTGTCGTGGCGGAGAAGAGCCGGCCGGCCTCGGGGGCCTTGTAGAAGGCGGATAAGCCCTGCCAGGTGGTGTGGACGTCCGCGCCCGCCTCCCGGATTCCCGCGGCGGCCTTTTTCAGGCCGTGGGCCTCGGCCTCCACCGCGTCCGGGTGGACCTTGGCCATGATGCCCAGGACCTCGTCGGGGACGATCATCGGCGGCCCGGGGTCTGGGCGGCCATTTCCTCGTCGCCGTGGACGTAGGCCATGGTGGCGTCGGCGGCGCCCTGCAGCGTGCGTTCGGCGCGGCGGGCGATGCCGTTCAGCGTCGTCTGGTGGTGCTGGACGAATCCCTGCAGGGCTTGGGCGACGCGGGGGCTGCCGCTGGCCTCGGCGGCGTCGCGGGAACCGGTCACGAAGGTCTTGACGTGTTTCTCGATCGGTTTGAACGCCGCCGCCGTCCGGTTGATGACGCCCTGAACCCCGTACGGATCGATGTCCCAAGCGGTCATGCGAACCCCCCATCGTCGACCGATATGACGCCCACGCTAGGGGCCGGGCCCGACAAAAGTGGGACATGGCGGAAAAGGGACAGTACGTAATCGCCGATTGGGTGTAATGATCATCTGACCGGCGGGTCAGATTGGCTGTGCCCACTGTGCGGGGTCGCGTCAAAGGCCCTGGAGGTGGCGGAGGAGGTCGCCGAATCGCTTCCAGGCCGCCGGGTCATCGTCGTCGGCGAACGGGTACCACATGCCGGGCTGGTCGGGGTCGCCGATCGGGCGTCCGCCGGACTCCGCTGCCGCCGCGCGTCCGGTCCCGATCTCCGCGACGCCCGCCGGGCCGACCGCCAGGCCGAGGGGCAGCGGACGGCCGCACCAGCGGGCCGGGAAGGTGAGGTCGGTCCGGCCGGGGGCCCAGCGGGCGACGAGCGTGCTCAGCGTCCCGCCGCGCGCGAGGGCGGCGGCCAGGTCGCCGAGGTCGTCCAGCGGGCGGCCGGCGTCCGGGGGCAGCGCGACGGCGAAGCTGATCGCCTCCTTCACCCCGGACGTCACCCGGGAGACGCGGACCGTGCCGCCGAAGCGGGGCGTGTCCGGCGCGTCCGTGCCGTGCGGGCCCATGAAGACCAGGTAGGTGGCCCGCGGTGTGCGGCGGCGGCACAGGTCGGTGAGCTCGCCGGGCGACCAGCGCGACAGGGCGGGCTCGGCCGTCCCCCACGACGCCGGGAGGGCGCCCGCCAGTGTTTCGGTCAGCCGTTCGACGGTTCCGCCCAGCTCCAGTTCGGGCGTGGCCGGGTGGACGATCTGAAGGCTCACCGTCAGATGGTGGCCGAGGCCGGCGGGCGGCTCGCGCAGGTACGTGGGCGACGGTCCGCGCGTGGCCGCCTCCCGGTCGACGACGAACGCCGTGCCGTCCCAGGCCAGCGGGAAGCCGCTGAATCCGTCGTAGTAGCCGTCGTCCGGTTCCTGGACCACCCAGCGGGTGTCCTTGCCGTTGAGCGCCAGCCGCAGCGGCAGCGTGAGCCGGGCGTCGTGGGGGGCGAGCACCTGCACGGCCTGTCCGATGGCGGCGCACCGCGCCATCACGTCGGTGAGCCAGCTCGACAGCGGCACGAGCGGACGGTCCTGGATCACCACGGCGCTCTCGCCGGTCACGATGTCCACCGCCGGATGCGCCGTGGTCATCGGCCGCCGCCTTCCGCCGAGCGCCATACCGCGCCGCCGAGCCGTTCCACCATGGCCGCGGCGAACCGGTCCGCGGCCTCCTGGCCGCGCGGGTCGGCGCCGGTCGCCCGCGCCTCCACCCACCAGAACGGGACGGTCAGCCCGGCGACGACGTCCGGGCCGAGCAGCCGTTCGACCTCGCCCGCGACGTCGACCCGCTGCGCGGACTCGATGCTCAGCAGCGGGAGACCCTCGTCGTCGCACAGCTGGATGAGCGCGCCGTCGCCGGAGCCGCGCACCCGCAGCGTGTCGCCGGCGTCCACCATGGAGTCCACGATGGCGCGCACGTTGGGGGCGCGCCTGGTCAGCACGACCATGTCGTAGGTCACCGGCCCTCCTCGGTCTTCTCCCCGGGCGGCGTGGCCGTCTCCTTCGGTGTCGAGGGCTCGGCCCTTGGGGGTGTGGTCTCGGGCTTCGGTGTCGTGGGTTCGGTCTTCGGTGGGGGGTCGTCCTTGGGTAGGGCGGTCTGGACTAGGCGGGGGGACTCGCCGCGCCTGATCCACTTTCCGCGGCCCGGCGGGAGCGGGTCGGCGTGCACGCGCGGGAAGATCTGCCCCTCCGAGCGGTCCCCGGACATCAGCAGCGAGCCGGTGCCGATCTCGCGCATCGACTGGACCAGCGGGTCGTACAGGCCGCGGCTCGACCCCGCGACCCGCCGGGTGACCACGAAGTGCAGCCCGATGTCCGGGCCGTTGGGGACGAACGGGACGAACGCCGCCATCGGCTGCTGCCCGGCGGCGGTGAGCAGGTCGTAGTCGTCGACCAGGACCACGATGCGCGGGCCTCCGAGGGCGCCGGCGGCGTCCTCGTCGTCCGGCTCGGGCAGGCGGCCCTCCAGCTCCTTGGCCACGCCCGCCGCCAGGCCCGCGCACACCCGCGGCGTGTTCGCGTACCCGCCCATGTAAGGCTCCGGCACCAGTTCCCGGCCCAGCGAGCGGCGCGGGTCCATGACCGCGAACACGACCTGCTCGGGGGTGTACCGGTCGACGAGGCTCCGCGCGATCAGGCGCAGCAGGCCGGACTTGCCGCTCCCGCCGTCCCCGAGCACGAGCAGGTTCTGGTCGGCGCCGAACAGGTCGAGGAGGACGGGCTCGAACGAGCGCTCCTCCAGCCCGATGGGCACGAGCGACGGCTGCTCGCCCAGGCCGGGAAGGTCGGCCGCGTCCAGGCGGTGCGGCAGGACCCGGACCGGCGGGGCGACCGGGCCCGTCCACGCCGACCGGACGGCGCCGACCGCCGACTCCACCGCGGCGCCCAGCTCGGACGGATCGGGCCTCCCCCCGAGCGCGGGCACCGCCACCTGGGCGAACAGCTTGCCGTCGGTCAGCGCGCGGCCCGGCTGCCCCGCCCCGATGGTCTGCGCCAGCTTGCGCTCGACGGTCGAGTCGGACGGGTCGTTCAGCCGCAGCTCGATCCGGCGGCCGAACATCGACTGCGCCGACATGCGCACGTCGTTCCAGCGGAGCATGCCCGCCACCAGGTGGACGCCGTAGCCGCCGCCCCGCGTGAGGATGTCGGTGATCATCTCGTCGATCTCCTCGAAGTCGGCGCGGATGGCGCCGAACCCGTCCACGACCAGGATCACGTCCGCGGCCGCCAGCTCGGGCACCTGCCCGGCCGCGTGCATCGACCGGAGCCGCTGCACGCTGTCGACGCCGTGCCGCCGGAACACCTCCTGCCGGTGGTCCAGCATCGCGTGGACCTCCTCGACCGTGCGGCGCACGCGCTCCCGGTCGCTGCGGCCCGCGATGCCGCCGACGTTGGGCAGCCGCGCCAGCGCCTGCAGCCCGCCGCCGAGCAGGTCGAGGCCGTACACCGCCGCCTGGGCGGGGGAGTGGGTCAGCGCCAGCGACAGCACCAGGGTGCGCAGCAGCGTCGTCTTGCCGGTCTGCGGGCCGCCGATCAGCGCGACGTGCCCGCCCGCCGACGCCAGGTCGAGGCTCCACAGGCCCTGCCACTGGCGGCGCGCGTCGTCCAGCAGGCCGATGGGCACCTGCAGCGGCTCCGTCCTCACCGGGAGCCGCATGCCGTCGGCGTCGATCCGGACCGGGCCCGTGACCTCGTCCAGCGTGGTCAGCGCGGGGAGCGGCGGCAGCCAGATGTGCTGGATCCGGCGGCCGTGCTGGACGAGCCCGCCGACCAGCACGTCCAGCAGCCGGGGACCGGCGGAGCGCTCGGGCAGCCCGGCCCCGTCTCCGGCCGGTTCGCCGCCCGTCCTGCGCGCCGTGTCGGACGGGTCCGACAGGTTGTACGCCGTGTACGGCCGCACGGGCAGCCGCTCGTCGCCCTTCTTCACCGTCTGCACCGGTCCGCGGTACGGCCCGGACACGTACCCGCTCTTGAACCGCTGGTACACGCTGGTGTCGACCTTCAGGTACCCGAACCCGGGCAGGGCGGGGAGGTGGAAGGCGTCCGGGCTGTCCAGGACGGTGCGGCTCTCCTCCTCCGAGAACGTGCGGAGCCCCAGCCGGTACGACAGGTACGTCTCCAGGCCGCGCAGCTTCCCGCTCTCGATCCGCTGGCTCGACAGCAGCAGGTGCACGCCGATGCTGCGCCCGATCCGGCCGATCGACAGGAACAGCTCGATGAAGTCGGGCCGCGCGGTGAGCAGCTCGCCGAACTCGTCGATGATGACCAGCAGGTACGGCAACGGCGCCAGCTCGGGACGGCGCGTCCGCTCGAACGCGTAGTCGCCGATGCTGGCGATGTTGCCCGCGTCGCGCAGCAGCTGCTGGCGGCGCTGCACCTCTCCGGACAGGCTCGCGTAGGCCCGCTCGATAAGCCCGGCGTCGTCCTCCAGGTTGGTGATCACGCCCGCCACGTGCGGGAGGTCGCCGAACGGCGCGAACGTGGCGCCGCCCTTGTAGTCCACCAGGACCATGCTGACCTGCTCGGGCGGGTGCGAGGCGGCCAGCGTCAGCACCAGCGTGCGGAGCATCTCGCTCTTGCCGGACCCGGTCGCGCCGACGCACAGCCCGTGCGGGCCCATGCCCAGGCTGGCGGCCTCCTTCAGGTCGAGGACGACCGGTTCGCCCGCGTCGTCCAGCCCGATCGGGATCCGCAGGAAGGCCCGCTCGCTGCGCGGCGCCCACAGCCGCGTCACGTCGATCTCCGCCGGGTCGTCAACGCCCATCAGCGCGGTGAAGTCGATCTCGCCGCCCTCGGCCGCGCTCTCCTCCGCCGACTCGCGCGACAGCCGCAGCGGGGCGAGCATCCGCGCGAGCCCGGCCAGCATCCCGGACGGGACGTCGTCGACCGTGCCGGTCATGGTCACCGGGACCGGGTCGCGCAGGTCGTCCACCTCGACGCGGTCGCCGTCGACCCGGATCCGCACGCTCACGTCGCCTGGCTCCTGCCGCTGGTCGGCCACCAGATGGACGATCGTCGCGGCGAGATCGGCGGGCGGCACGGACTCGTCCGGGCGCACCAGGTCGGCCGCGATGTCGCCGTGGGTGTCGTGCACCACCAGCAGCCTGCGCAGTAGCTGGAACGAGTCCCTGCGGCCGAGCCCGCGCCGGACCTCGGCCGCGAAGTCGGTGCGGTCGCGCAGGTCGTCGGACAGCAGCGCGGCCAGCCGCAGCGGGCTAGGCGCGATCAGCCGGACGGGCGCGCCGGCGTCGTGCCGGTGCCGGTCCAGCACGTGCGGCAGCCATTTCACCCAGTCCCAGTCGGCGGCGCGGTCGGCGCCGCAGGCCCCCGCGACGGCCACGGCCTGCGGGGAGGGGAACGCCGTGAGCTGGGCGAGGAGCGCCCGCATCAGGCGCAGGTCGTCCGCGCGCCCGCCGACCACGCTGACGTTCCCGGCCATGTCGAGCGGCAGCGTCAGCGGCATGTCCGGCGAGCTGCGGAACCTTTCTAGTAACCCCCGCGCCTCCGCGAGCATGAACGGGTCGGTCGGGGTCAGCGCGGTGCCCTGCTCGCCGAGCTCCAGCGGCGCGCCCGGCATGAACCCGGTGCCGGCCCGCACCCGCAGGAAGTCGGGCTGGCGGCGGCGCCGCTCCCACAGCCGGGTCGGGTCGCGGACGACGTCGTACAGCGCCTCCGGCGGCGGATCCAGGACCCGCGCCCGCGCGCGCTCCGCGGCCTCCCGGGCGGCCAGCTCCTCCCGCAACCCCTCCAGGTACTCCAGGTAGCGCTCGCGCTGGGCGCGGCGCTGCCGGGACACCTGCCCGCGCCGCGACAGCAGCATCGCCGCCCCCGCCAGCACCGCCACCACCAGCAGCACCGCCCCGAAGATCATGAACGCCGGGTTGCGCAGCACCGTCATGATCGCCAGTGACGCCATCATGCCGACCATGGGCAGGATCATCAGCACCTGGTTGCCCTGCGCGCCCTCCTCCGGGAGTGTGGGCGGGGCCTCGATGAGGCGCGGTTCGGGCTCCGGGCGGGGGAGGATGGTACGAGCCGGACGATGGACTACCCGGATGGTCACGACCGCTACCCCTCGTCGTTCACGACGGCGTCAACCAACCCTAATGTCGGCGCCATGGGAGCCGGACCGCTCCGCGGGAGGAATCGATGGACATGCCGATCATCGAGGTGTCGGGCCGCGTGCACGCCCTCATCGAGGATCTGCTGCCCGCCGTGTTCCCCGGCGCGACCTTCGACGCCCCCACCGCCCGGGTGATCTTCCCCGTGGGCCGGTACCGGCGCGGCGTCTCCACCTGGGTGGCCCTCGAACGGTGCGCCCGGCAGCCGGCCGGACGGTGGCCGCGGCTCGTCGAGGACTGGATCCGCGAGGCTGGCGACCTCGTCGTGCTGTCCGTCGCCGACATCGAGCTGCTCGGGGACGTGCGGGAGCTGCTGCGGCTGCGCATCGTGCCCAAGCTCTCCGACGCCGAGCGCGGGCCCCTGATGGCGGTCCCGGCCGGGCCGTTCTTCGACGGCGTGATCGTCATCGACCACCCCGAGTACGGCGGCCCGCTGACCAGGGTGCGCGCGAACCTGCTCGGGCTGCGCCGGCTCGGCTACGTCGTGTCCCGGACGCACGAGGAGGTGGCGGACGTGGACGTCCGCGACCAGCCCCTCACCCTGCGGGAGTCCGTGCGGGTGGTCAGCAAGCCCGGGTCCCGGTACGTGCCGGTGCTGTTCACCGAGATCGCACGGTTCGTCCCCGAGGCGGGTGCCGCGGGGGCGCTGTTCTCGGTGCCCACGCACAGCACGATGCTGCTCCACTCGCTGCCTCCGTCCGGACGGGATGCGCTCTCCGCGTTCGCCGACGTCACCGAGGAGATGCACGCGTCGTCCGAGGACCCGTGCGCGCCCACCACGTTCCTGTGGCGGCGCGACGCCCCCATGGAGCGCCTGCGCCCCTGACCCGCGCGCCCGTGCGCCTGATCGGCGTGGCTGCGTTCATGACCGGTGCGGTCGCCTTCATGGTCGTCATGCGGTGAGCGCCCGGCGCAGCGCCTCGGCGGCGATCACGATGGCGGTGACACGGGTCGCGTACGCCAGCCGTCCGGTGTCGAGCACCGATCCGGTGGCGAGGTGCCGGTCGAACCGCAGCTTGACGGAGCCGACCCCGGCCTCGGCGAGGATCTCCCCGGCCTTCCGCACGTCCGCGAGCCGGGTCAGGTGCGGGCTCTGCACCGCGAACACCACCAGGGTTCGGGTGACCAGGTCCTGGAAGCCGGACGCGTTCATCCAGTCCAGCGCGCGGCCGACGCTGGCCGCCCCGTCCACGGTCGCGGGGGTGACCAGCACCTGCGCGTGCGCCGCCGACAGCACCGCGCGGTGCAGGTCCGTGCTGATGCCGGCGCCGCAGTCGGTCACGGCGATCCCGAAGAACCGGCTCAGCGGGACGCCGACCGCGCGGTAGACGCCGCCGTCCATGTCGCCGCCGATCGTCCCGCGGTGGCCGGGCAGCGCCCACAGGCTCTCGCCGAGCCGGGTCAGCCGCGGCTCGACGTCCTCGAACGGCGCGGCGCCGAGGTCGAGCCCGGCCAGCTCGGACGGCGTGTTCCGGGGCCGGGCCCCGAGACGCAGGGCCAGCGAGCCGAGCTCCGGGTCGACGTCCAGCGCCAGCACCCGGTCCTGCCGGTACCGCGCGAACGCCGACGCGACGAGCGCCGCCACCGTGCTCTTGCCCGCCCCGCCGCGGAGCCCAGTCACAGCGATCCGCCGTCCGGTCGTCACCGGATGCTGGATCCACGCGCCGTGCTCGGCCAGCGCCTGCACATCGTCGGCCGGACGGAACGGCCGCACCGCGCCGCGCCCGACCCTGCGCGCCAGCGAATCGCCGTGCACCGGGCCCCGCACCAGATCCTCCGGCGCCACCGGCATGTGCCTCTGCTGCGGCTGTGCGGGAGGCGGCGATCCCGCCGATCCCTGCTGCGGCTGCGTGGCCGGCGGTGTTCCCTGGGGGCCGGGCTGTGGCTGCGCGGGTGACCAGGGCGGGAGCGGCTCCGGACGGGTGGGCGGCGATCGTGGCGGGGTCACCCGCGGCGGCGGGGGAGCGGCGGGGCGCGGCTGTTCCGCGGCCGCCCCGAACGACGGCGGCCGCGCGGGCGGCGGCTCGGCCCGGCCTTGCGGTGCGGGCTCCTCGTCCGGCCTGCCCCCGTCGAGGTCAGCCAAGCGTCCTCTCAAAAGGTATCGAGCAGTCGTGCGAAGGTGCCGAAGACCCCGATCGCGACCGGAATGATCGCGATCACGGCCAGCGCCTCGATCCGGTTCATGATCCGCCGCAGCCGGGCCCGGGTGTGCTCGGCCGGCTCGGCCGCGAGCACCACGACCGCGGCGGCCAGGCCGGCGAGCAGCATACCGAGCGCGGGCGCGACGCCCCAGGACACGTGCCCGGCCCACCGCACCGCCAGCCCGATGACGATCGCGACCGCCGCGGCGAGCAGCGCGGCCTTCTCCAGGACGAGCGGGAAGACGCGGGCGCGCCCGGCCACCGCGAGCGCCAGCAGCGCGGCCAGCGCGGCGGTCCAGCCGCCGAAGTCGGCGGCGGCGCCGAGCCCGGCGACGGCGGCGGCCACCGCGACCGCCACCGTGGCGATCACCATGGTGCGGTGCGCCCGGTCGAGGGCCGCCATCAGGTCGGCCCGCGGCACCGCGCTCCCGGCGCTGCGCCGGTCGTCCAGGGAGGTCAGGCCCGACAGGGACAGCGCCGCCCGCAGCAGCACGCTGAGCAGCACCACGCAGGCGAGCGCGAGCACCGCCCCCGTACGGGCGGAGCCAAGCCCGGACGCCGCGCACGCCGTGCCGGTCGCGGCGAGCGCGGCCGCCGAACCGCCGCCGATCAGCGCGCCGCGTCCCAGCCGGGAACTCAGCCCGAGCAGCATGATCAGCCCGGCGAGCAGCAGCGCGCCGCCGCCCCAGCGGCTCCAGCCGGGCCAGTCGTGGGCGGACGCGGCCCACCACAGCGCGGGCACGCCCGCGGCGCCGCCGCCCAGGGACAGCGCGAACCCGGCGGGCTCGCGCCCCGTCATGCCGAGCACGGTGCCGCTCACCAGGAGGAACGCCGCCAGTCCGGCGGTCGCGGCGGCGGCGGTCCCGGCGCTCGCCCCGGCCCGGATCACCAGCCCGGCGCCGACCGACAGGGCGACCAGCGCGCAGGTCGCGGTCCACCGCGCCGCGGCGGGGCTCCAGCTCAGCAGCCGCAGGTCGAGCGAGTCGCCGACCACCTCGGGCACCTCGTGCACGACCGGCGCGGGCACCGGCTCGTCGGACCGGACGAGCCGCAGGACGGCGCCGTCCGGCACCCGCCGGTCGGCCAGGCTCGCGCCCGGGTCCAGCACCTCGCCGGTGGACGTGACCAGATGCCGCAGCCGCGGCGGGCTCTGCACCTCGTCGCCCAGCAGTTCCAGCACGTCCGGCATGAGGGCGCCGAGCGGCTCCTGCGCCGGCAGCACCATGTCGACCGTCCGCGCCTCGCTCACCAGGGTGACGCGGCTCCACACGCTCATGAACGCCCTTCCGTCCTGGCCCTCACCGGGGGATCATCGGGGGATCACCGTGCCCGAGACCCGCTCAAGGTAACCGTCGCGGAGCAGCAGCCGGACGGTCGGCAGCACCGGCGGCCGCGGGAACAGGCCCGGCTCGACGGTGAACCGCACGCCACCGCCCGGCCACCTTCCGAGGGGCGGCGAGATGGACGCCGCCATCTTGAACTGCCGGCGGACCCGGTAGCGGTGGTATCCCTCCGGCACGCCCGGACCGGTGCCGGCGCGCGCCGACTCCGGCAGGCCGCGGGCCCCGAACCCGAGGCCGAACGGGCCGAGCACCGATCCGCTCTCCTGCCCGAACCGGTCGAGCAGCGTCCCCTGGGGCAGGGTGAACGTCGTCGACGCGCCGCCCGCCGAGGTGATCTCCGCCTGCGCCCGCGCGTTCAGGGCCGCGCCGTCCTCCGCCGCCTTCCGCTCGGCCGCCGCGTCGAGCCGGTGCGGCGGCGACTCGGGCAGGATCAGCTCCCCGTACAGCCACCGGCACGCCTCGTCCTCGGTGGGGAACTCGGCCGCGATGCGCGCCTGCCGGAACTCCACCACCCCGCCGGTGAACTCGTCCTTGCCCTTGGCGATGACGTAGTAGCCGGACACCGTGCCAGGGGCCGGACGCGGCTCGCCGGGCAGGACGTACAGGCTCCCCGCCACGCCCGCCTTGGTCAGCGCCTCGCGCAACTGGCGGAAAGTGACCTGCGCTCCCACCCACTCGGCCGGGACCGGCGCGGCCCCTCCACCGGCGGGCTGCTGCTCCTGCGCGGCCTTCTCGCGCTCCTGCTTCTGGAACATCGACTGCAGATACGACCAGCCGACGGTGCCCGCGCACAGGACGGCCGCCACGCACAGCCCAGCGACGATCTTGCCGACGTGCTCGTCGAAGGTGCGGCGGGTGCGCTGCGGCCCGAACAGCAGCGCGTCCCGGAGCCGGCGGCGGCGCACCATCACCGACTCCAGCAGCTGGGTGTCGTAGTCGCGCGCCAACACCACCTCCCACTCCGGCGCCCCTAGGCGTGTCCTGTGAAATCAGATGCGTCCTGTGAAACGTGCCATCCGCACGACGGTGTCCATCACGGGACGCGGGAGGGACGCTGATCTCGGGCGTTCCCTCCCGCGCCGGACCGGCGGCCGACCGCGGAACGGCCGGCGGCCGGTCAGATCGCCTGCCCGCCGGTCAGATCGCCCGCCTGCCGGTCAGATCGACTGCACCGCCGCGCTCGCCTTGCCGAGCGTCGTGTGCGCGATCTCGTCGTTCTTCTCCAGCGTGGCCTTCACCAGCCGGATGATCTCGCGGGTCTCGTTGGCCGCGCTGTGCCACTTCATCTCTTTGGCGTGGTACTCGTCCGACACCCCGCTGGCCTCCCAGTCGGCCATCGCGGCCTTGACGTCGGTGTCGCGGGTGCCGATCAGCGCCTCAAGCCGGGACACGATCGCCTGGATGTTGGCCTGGGCCTCGCCCGAGGCACCGGTGTCGTAGCTGCGCCGTCCGTCCGTCACCGTGCTGTCCTCTCGTCTGTGGCTCGGCCGCGTCTCAGGCGGTACGGAACTTCGCGCCGTCGAAGTTGGCGGCGCCCATCGCGCGGCTTCCCTCGTCGGCCATCTCCTGGTCGCCGCCGGCGAACGCGCGCTCCATGCCGAGCTGGCCGGTGTTGACGCGGTCCAGCCCGCCCTTCAGATCAGCGCAGATCTGGTCGGAGCGCGCCTTGAAGTTGTCGAAGGCCGCCTTGCCCGCGCCGTTGAACTTGCCGGACAGCGGTTCGGCCGCCGCGATCAGCTGACGCACCAGGCTCGCCAGTTCCTCACCCGAGGTTCCGGTCTGTTTTGCCAGGTGGATCAGCGTGTTCTGTCCTTGGTCCCATCGCCCCATCGTTACCTCGCTAGCCAGAGGTCGTCGCGCACATTCTCTGTTTCGCCGATTCCTGGTCCGACAATAGTTCTCCGCCGTCCGTCCTGCCACCGCATAGTGGCGCGCGGCCAATCGGAATACAGTCCGCCCAAGGTAGTGGGACGCCTCCGGCGGCCCGCAGGTTCCGGGAAAGGACGACCGATTGCGGAACCCTCCGGATCGGGGAAAGCGACTGGACACGGGGACGCGGAACCGATCATGATGGAACGGCGATGCCGCCGCATGTGGTGGAGCCATGAAATTTGAGCTTGTCCAATTCCCCGCTGCCGACGTCACCGAAATGGCCGCTGAACAGGCAGAGGACGAGGACGTCCAGCGAGCGCGGCCGGACGGCGACCCGGACGGCGACCCGGTCGCGGCCATCGAAGCCGCCGCCGCGCGCCTGACCGCGGACGCGCGCTCCGAGGGGGAACGGATCGGCGCCTCACTGGCCGAGCTCGCGGCCGTCGTGCACGGGTCGGCATTGCGGGGCCAGGAAGCCAGGCCGCCGGGCCAGGGGGCCAGGCCGCTGGGCAACTTCCGGTCCGACCGATTCTCGAAGGGGGATGCCCGTTGACGAACTACGACATCAAGGCATCGGGTGTGGGTTCCGTGGTCTCCAAGATCGGCGCCCAGCTCGCGGGCGAGGGCGGCGACGGCGGGGGCCTGGTCAAGCAACTGGAGAACTTCGGCACCCATGTCGGGCAGGCCGGAACGGCGGCGGCGAGCATGCCCGTCGGCACCGCGCTGAAGGAGTACGTGGAGTACACCACCCCCGGGCTGAAAGGCATGGTGACGAAGGGCGGCGCCTGCATCACCGGCGCGGTCAACGCCACGAAGGCCTTTATCAACGGCGACATGGAAATGCTCGCGGAGGCGCAGCGCGCCGCGGTGACCGCGCCCGCTCCCAAGATCGGGAAGTGAGTCCCGCACGATGAGCGGTGTGATCGACCCGAACGCGATCCCGATTCCGAAAGCCGACCCCGACGCCGTCGAGGACGCCGGACGCGCGCTCAAGAACGACGGCACCGCGATCGCCCAGACCGGCGACGACATCCATTCCGCCTGGCAGGGCCTGGACGCCTTCTACACCGCGCCCCATGAACAACAACTGTTCGCGGCCACCGCCCCCATCGCCACCGCGGGCCACGCCTTCAAGAGCGACGTCACCACGGTCGGCGACGCCCTCGTGGCGTTCGCGGGGGAGATCCGTCCGCTCATCGGCCGGTTGCAGGGCCTGAAGGGCCACGCGCAGCAGTTCCGCTCCAAGATCGCCGGTGACGGCGACTGGCGCAAGGACGAGGACAAGGTCAACGAGCACAACCAGCTCAACGACGACGTCCTCGCCGCGCTCGCGCAGTACCAGGAGGCCGAGCGCGACTGCGCCAACAAGATCACCGGCGTCTTCGGCGGCACGCGCTTCATCCCCGGCGACGGCGACCCCAAGGCCGGCGAGAAGGGCTACGGCCTGGGCGACGTCCCGGAGGGCATCGAGACCCCCTGGGCCAAGCCGCAGGAGTACGACGCGCCCTGGTACGAGGACGCCTGGAACGGCGTCAAGGACTTCGGCATGGGGCTCGTCAAGGACATCGCCGACCTGGCCGGGCTGCACGGCGAGAACGGCTGGGTCTGGGAGGGCGACTCCCATTTCTGGAGCAACCTCGGCAACAACTGGAAGGGCGTCCTGGAGGACACCGCCGGACTCGTCGGCCTGCACGGTGAGAACGGCTGGGTCTGGGAGGAGGACTCCCATTTCTGGAGCAACCTCGGCAACAACTGGAAAGAGGTCGCGCACGCCTTCGTCCCGTGGCGCGAGTGGGGCGACCGTCCCGGCTACGTCATCACCAACTCCGTCCTCAACATCGCCACCCTCCGCGGGGTCACCAAACTCCTCAAACGCGGCAAGGGCGACGGCGATGGTGGCGGCGACGGCGACGGCGACGGCCAGAGCGGCGACCGCGACGGCGACGGCCGCCTCGACAACGACGAGGTCGGCCTCAACCAGAACCCCACCACCCAGGACCTCCAGAACCAGCTGAACGACATGGACGTCGACACCGGGGACCTCCAGAACTCCCTCGACGACATGGACGACCTCCAGGACGCCCCGGAACGCGAACCCGCCCACGTAGGCGGCAACGACCAGGACGGCCAGGACGGCGACGGAGCGGATCGCCCCACCGGTTCGCAGGGGGACGATGGCCCGGGTGCCGACGCCGGAACCAAGCAGGAGGGTGACGCGCCAGGCGGGCCGGACGCGGACGATCCGAATCCGGGCGACCCGCCGAACGACCCGCCCAGCGGTGGCGATCCCGGCGGCCCGCCGAACGATCCCCCGGACACGACCGAGCAGGGCACCGGCGGCGGCGACCCGCGCGACATCCCGCCCGAGCATTTCGGCGACACCGACCCGAAAGAGCCGGGCCCGCTCGGCGACAAGTTCAGGCCCGGCGTCCACGACCCGCCCGACCCCAACCCCGACAACGAGTTCAACGCCAAGGAGCGGGAGACCGCGAACCAGCGTGCGGACGAGGGCAAGCTCGTCACGCGTCTGCCGGTCCATCCACGGAACCATGACGGGTTCAATTCGATGGACGCGCTCGAACGGTCCGGCCCGGACGACCCCGGTACCCCGACCGAGTACAAGGACGTCGGCAGGAACACCCGGAGCGCCGTGGACAAAGCCCTGAAAATGGGTTTTGAGAAGTTCGACGAGCAACCGGACGGAACGCATCTTCACGGCGACATCGTCATTGACGGCCGCCGCGGCGACCTCGGGATCGATCACGTCCTCAACGCGCTCAAGGCTCGCATGGGCCGTATGCTCGCCAACGGTGACGAGCGGCTGCAGTACCTTGGCCGTATCGAGACGTACCTGGGCGATGGCACGAAGGTCATCTACGAGGACGGACGCATCACCCACATCGACGGCCAGGGAGAGCACCTCCTCGGCCGCTGGGACCCCGAGGCCGGGCGTTTCGTCTCGCCGGACGACGACGGCCCCGGTGATCCAGTCGGAGCCTGAACTGCCGGCCGGAGACCGGCCCGAACGGTCTGAACGGCCCAAGGAGCTGACACGTGAGCAGCACGGTTGAGGTTTACCTCGCCTATTCGGGTGGCATGCCCGCACTGGCGCAACGAATTGGCGTTCTGCTGGGTGTGTCCGGGTACTTCGGAACAGCACAGGGCTACACCTACACGATCAATTCCACGCCGGGACTCGGGGAATCCGGATTCGCCACTCTGCGGCTGTCGGACACCGATTGGATCGAGGACGATTCAGGCACGAGCACGGCGTTCGAGGCGTACGGGTACCAGCTGTCCACGGAGGTGCGCAACGTCCATCACCTTTCGCGTGGAGAGGTGCAGGAGCGGCTCGGGCGTGATTTCTTCGACCGGTTGACGGGACTGGGACGTCCGCTGGCCCTCGGCGATGGGATGGACATCTTCGCCGACTTTCTGCCAGGGCGTGGAGTGCGGGATTTTCCGCCGGGCACGTCATGGGACGAGGACGGCAAAGAGCTGTGGTTCGAA
Source organism: Actinomadura sp. 9N215 (assembly GCF_044326345.1). Taxonomy (NCBI): domain Bacteria; kingdom Bacillati; phylum Actinomycetota; class Actinomycetes; order Streptosporangiales; family Thermomonosporaceae; genus Actinomadura; species Actinomadura sp. 9N215. Next base: position 230,639 of record NZ_JBIRBA010000008.1, read on the forward strand.
CCGGCCCTGCACGATGCGGATGCGAAGGCCGCGCCAGCGCAGGAGGCGCAGGAGCGGACGGTGCCCGCACGCGGTTCGGTCGTGGTGTTCGAGCAGAACGGCTTGTTGCAGTTCGTGCCGCATGCGGCGGGGGGCGGGGACGGCCTGGAGGCGGTGGCTCCGGTCGCCTCGGCCCGCCGGGACGCGGGTCCTGACCTGCTGGGGCGGACGTTGGCGGAGGTGCTCGACCGCTCGGCGCAGGCGGACGTCGTGGTGGACGCCAATCCATGGGAGTGGGTGACGGGGACGTCCCGGATGGATGCCGACGAGTACGCGCGGGCGGCGGTGTCGGTCGGCTTCGATCTGGAGGGCGAGTCGTTCGCGGCGGTCCCCCGGGGGACGTACACCGGGCCGGCCGCAGGGGTGGCGCAGGGGCCGGTGCTTGAGCCGTTGATGGTGCGGGAGTCGCGGCCGTGGGACGACCGGGCGATGGGGGAACTGGTCCTGCGCCTGATCGACCGGCTCCGCGAACACGCCCACTCCTGAGATCGCCAACGAAAGCTTCGACGACCCCGGGTCAGCGTTCGCGCCAGCGGTTGGTGATGGGGAGGCGGCGGTCGCGGCCGAAGTTCTTCGGGGTGATCTTGGGGCCGGGCGGGTACTGGCGGCGCTTGTACTCGGCGAGGTCGACCAGGCGGATGACGCGGTCGACGAGCGCGGCGTCGTGGCCGGCGGCGACGAGGGCGTCGCGGCCCATGTCGCGTTCGACGTAGTCGGTGAGGACGGGGTCGAGGACGGAGTAGTCCGGGAGGCTGTCGACGTCGCGCTGGCCGGGGCGCAGCTCGGCCGACGGCTCCTTGACGAGGATCGCCTCCGGGACGGGCTCCTCCGCGAAGGGGTGCAGGAACGGCGTGCTCTTCCCGGCCTGCGCGTTGCGCCAGCGGGCGAGGTCCCAGACGGTGAGCTTGAAGACGTCCTTGATGGGGCCGAAACCGCCGGCGGAGTCGCCGTAGAGGGTGGAGTACCCGGTGGCGAGCTCGCTCTTGTTGCCGCCGGTCAGGACGAGGTGGCCGTGCTCGTTCGACAGGGCCATCCAGATGTTCGCGCGGATCCGGGCCTGGAGGTTCTCCTCGGCGACGCCGTGCAGATCGAGCTGCGCCTCGAACGCCTCCACCATGCTGCCGATGGGAACCGTGCGCGCGTTGACGCCCTGCCGTTTGACGAGCTCCTCCGCGTCCACCACCGAGCCCTCGGACGAGTAGCGGCTCGGCAGCAGCACGACGTGGACGTTCTCCGGCCCGATGGCGTCGGACGCGATCGTCGCGACGAGCGCCGAGTCGATGCCGCCCGACAGGCCGAGGACGACCGACCGGAACCCGTTCTTGCGGACGTAGTCGCGCGTGCCGAGGACGAGCGCCGCGTACACCTCGGCGAGGTCGTCCAGCGGCTCGGCGACGGTCTGCGGCTCGACCGGGTAGGCGGGCAGCGGGCCGGCGGACAGGACGTGCCGGTCGATGGTGATCGTGGTGCCGTCCAGCGCGTCCACGGGGGTGCCGTCGGCGGGTTCGGCGGACGGGGCGGCGGCGGGCAGCGCGAGGTCGGCGACGAGGAGGTGCTCGTCGAACTGCGGCGCGCGGGCGAGCGGCGTCCCGTCGGCCCCGACGATGACGGAGTCGCCGTCGAAGACCAGCTCGTCCTGGCCGCCGACCAGGTTGACGTAGGCGAGGGCGCAGCCGGCCTCGCGCGCGCGCCGGGCGCACAGGTCGAGGCGGGTGTCGTCCTTGTCGCGCTCGTAGGGGGAGGCGTTGATGGAGAGGAGCAGACCGGCGCCCGCGGCGGCCGCGACGCTGACCGGGCCGCCGTCCTGCCAGAGGTCCTCGCAGATGGCGGTGGCGACGTCGACGCCGTGCACGCGGACGACGGGCAGCCGGTCGCCGCGCACGAAGATCCGGTACTCGTCGAACACGCCGTAGTTGGGGAGGTGGTGCTTGGCCGAGCGGACCAGCACCTCGCCGCCGTGCAGCCACGCGGCGGCGTCCAGCGGCGCGCCGGCGGGCTGCCCCGGCCGGACGAGCCCGACCGTCCGCCGGTCGAGGTAGCCGACGACGACGGGCAGGTCGCCGAGCCCCTCGGCGGCGAGCCGCCGGGCGAGGCGTTCGAGGGCCGCCTGGGACGCCTCGACGAAGGACGCGCGGAGCGCGAGGTCCTCCACCGGGTATCCGGTCAGCATCATCTCGGGGAAGGCGACCAGGTGCGCGCCCGCGTCGGCGGCGCGCCCAGCCCATTCCACGACTGTGCCGGAGTTGCCGTCGAGGTCGCCGACGGTCGAGTTCACCTGCGCGAGCGCGATCCTGAGCTGTGCCACCCACCAAGGATAAATCGTCCGAACCGGTTTCGTCACTCTGACGAGAAGGCGGCCTTGAGCGCGGCGTCGTGGCGGCGCCGGATCGCGGGGGCGAGCGCGACCAGCGCGGCCGCGGCGGCGAACGTGAGGCCCATGCAGGTCAGCCACAGCGCGGGGCCTCCGCCCAGGGCGAGCAGCTGCGTCCCGCCGAGCGGCGCGAGGAGGAAGCCGGCGGACCACGCCATCGCGTAGAGGCCGCCGTACCGTCCCCGCAGATCGGCGGGGGCGAGGTCGGCGACGACGGCCTGCAGCACGGTCGCCGCGATGATCTCCCCGAGCGTCCACACCAGGATCGTCGCGGTGTAGGTGAGGGTGGACGACGCCAGCGACGTGAGCCCGTACCCGATCCCGACGATGACGCAGCCAGCCGCCATCACCAGGCTGTGGTCCCGCCGCGCGAGCCACGCGTTGACCAGCGGCTGGACGGTGATGATCACCACCCCGTTGGCGCCGATCGCGATCCCGTAGTCGCCGGGGCCGAGACCGTCCTCCTTCATCGCCAGCGGCATCGTCGTCATGCCCTGCATGAGGACGAAGACGTACATGACGCTGATCAGCACGTAGCCGACCATCACCCGGTCGCGCAGCGCCGCGCCGAACCCCTTGATCGCGCCCGGGCCGCCGTGGCCGCGGGCGCGGGTCTCCGGGATCGCCCGCCACACCAGCAGCCCGAACCCGGCGCAGGTGATCGCGTCGATCCAGAACAGCCAGAGGAAGCCCTGCTGCGCTAGCGCCCCGCCGAGCACCATCGCGACCGCCCAGCCCAGGTTGATCGCCCAGAACAGCAGCCCGAACGCGCGCGGGCGGTCGTGCGGGGGAATGATGTCGGCGACCATCGCCTGCGCGGCGGGCCGGTGCATGTCCAGCAGCATGCCGACCAGCAGCGCCGCCGCGACGATCGCGACGATCCCGTGCGCGTAGCCGAGCGCCAGCAGGCCGACCCCGCTGCCGACGGTCGCGAGCGTCAGCGTGGCGCGCCGCCCGATCCGGTCGGCGAGCGCGCCGCCGGTGAGCGTCCCGCAGAGCGATCCCGCCCCGAGGGTCGCCATCACCAGGCCCGCCTCGCCGAGCGACAGGCCGCGGACGGTCGTCAGATACAGGCCCAGAAAAGGCTGGACCATCGTGCCGAGCCGGTTGAGGAGCGTTCCCGTCCACAGCGCCCAGAACGCGCGGGGGAGACCGCCGACCCGGGGGGCGAAGAAGGCGGCGAACCTGCCGGGGACGGGGTCGACAGGAGTGTCGTCCAGAGTCGTCACTTTCACGATGGTGACGGCTCCGCGCTCCGCCCGATAATCCTTTAGCCTGGGCTAAATGATCGAGTTCGTGTTCGCGCCGGACGACGTGGCGCGGGTGCGGTTCGCGTTCTCGCCGATGTGGGAGATGGTGCGCAGCCTGCGGGTGCTCGCCGACCCGTCCGGCCACGCGCTGCACCTGCCGTGGGTGCACGCCGTCCGGCCCCGGCTGCGCGGGCTCGGCATGGGGCCGCTGCGCGACGTCGTCCCGCCCGGCGGGTACATCCCCGACTTCCTCACCCCGCCGCCCGCCACCCCGCTGCCCGACCTGGCCGCCGAGCTGGAGATCGTCCGGGCCACGCCGCCCGAGGTCGTCGCCGCCGAGCTGCGCTTCACCGAGCGCGGCAGCCGCCCGACGCCCGCCCGCCAGGCGCTGGCCGCCGACCCGGAACGCACCCTCGAAACACTGGCCGACCTGCTCGGACGCTACTGGACCGCGGCCGTGGAACCGTTCTGGCCGCGCATCCGCGACCTCCTGGAAGGGGACGTGCTGCGGCGCGCGGGCGCGCTCACCGCCGCGGGCGCCGCCGGCGTGTTCGGCGACCTGCACGAGGCCGTCTCCTGGCGCTCAGGGTCGCTGTGCGTCGACCGCCGCTGGACATTCCGCGGCGGGCTCGCCGGACGCGGGCTGCTGCTCGTCCCGAGCGTGTTCGTCTGGCCCGAGGTGTCGGTGATGGTGCCGCCCTACCAGGCCATGCTCAGCTACCCGCCGAACGGCGTCGCGACCCTCTGGGAGACGGAACGCCCGGCCCGGGGCCGCGAGGACCCGCTCGCCGCGCTCATCGGCCGCCGCCGCGCCGAGCTGCTCGCCGCGCTCGCGACGCCCGCGTCGACGACGGAGCTGGCCCGGCGGATGGACGTGACGCCCGGCGCGGTCAGCCAGCACCTCGGCGTCCTGCGCGCGTGCGGCCTCGTCACCGGGCACCGCCTCGGCCGCCGCGTCCTCTACGTCCGCACCCCCGCCGGCGACGCCCTCGCCCAATCTTGAGCGGCACCCATCTCGGCCATCACCGCAACCACGCAACGACGTGGGCCGTCGCGATCGCGACCGAAGGCAGTTTCGAGCCTGCGAGGAACTGATCGCGCAGCGAGCCGCCAGGCGAGCCGGAGCGATGCAGCGATCGCACCGCATTCCCCGACGATGGAGGCCCTCCAGGGCCGAAGGAGGAGGGGGATGCAATCAACGCAGTGACGCTAGGGCGTCCAGGCGCAGCGGTGCGGGGCTTTCGCCGGGCGGCTCGTAGCGGCCGGACTCGGCGAGCCAGTCCACGTGGGCGCGCGGCGTGTCCAGCAGGACCTTGACGACCTGCGCGCAGGCGGCGCGCTGCGCGACGGTGAGCTCCAGCCGGTCGAGCATCTCGGGGAGCCTGCGCGCGGCCGTCAAGGCGTCCTCGAGCCGCTCGGCGATCTTGTGCGCGACGAGGTCGGCGGCCCGCGCCGCGTCCAGGCCGTGCGCCTCGGTGAGGACGGCCGGCAGGTCGTGGACGTCGCCGCGCGCCGACTCCAGATCGTGCGACGCCACGTCGTTCGACCACGCCACCACGTCGGCGACGCTGTTCACGAGCGTCTTCCACCGCGGCGTCCGCAGCAGCCGGGCCGGGAGCTCGACGCCGAGGACGGGCTCGACCAGGTCGTACAGGAACGGTCCACACGCGCGGCGGCGCAGCGGCGCGAACTGCGCCTCGGTCGGGACGTGCCTGATCCGGCGGTTGACCGACTCCTCCGCGCAGCCGTCCCTGTGCGCCTCGAGCTGCAGCATGAACCGGCGGCGCCACTCGCGGCTCATGCCCTTGGACGTGGCCTGCCACAGCTCCACCAGCGCGGCCTCCAGCGGCCTGGCGCCCGGACGGGCGTGGCCGCGCCGCATCGCGCGCAGCAGGTCGTCGTACATCGCGTGGACCGCGCTGCCGCTGTCGGCGAGCGGCGGGTGGTCCATCGTGTCGTCCAGCGCGAGCGTCCAGGTCAGCCAGCGGGCGAACAGGTCGACCGCGGCGAGGTCGGCGGCCGGGAACACGCGGGCGGCGAGCCGCTCGCAGCGCGCCCGGCCGAGCGGCGAGGTGTCCGGATCTCCGAGCACCAGCCCGCGGCCGCGCGCCCAGGTCTCCACCTGCGCGCCCAGCCGCCACGACTCAGGATGCATCGCCGACGGGGCCGCCAGCGCGGTCACCCGGTCGGTCATCGAGAGAAGAAGAGAGATGTCCACGACCTGGCCCACGTTAATGATCACTCCGCGCCGTTGACCATGATCGCCACGTCAATTTTCGGGAAACGGATACTCGCGGACGGTCACGGGCGAGTTCGCCTTCCGGCGTGGGATAGTTCGATGATCACGCAAAAACGCTCCCCACAGGAGGAAACGTGTCCAGACGAACCACGCGTTGGGCACTGGGCGCCGGGCTGGCGGTCACGGCGCTGACCGCGTCGGCGTGCGGCGGCGACGAGGGCGCCACCGTGCAGGGTGTGAAGCTCATCGAGAAGGGCGCGCTGACGTCCTGCACCCATCTGCCCTATCCGCCCTTCCAGTTCGAGGACAAGAGCACGGGCAAGGTCGTCGGCTTCGACGTCGACATCATCGACCTCGTCGCGAAGAAGCTCGGCGTCACCCAGAAGATCGTCGACACGCCGTTCGAGACGATGAAGACGGGCTCCGCGCTGAACGCCGGCAAATGCGACATCCAGATGGGCGGAATGACCATCAAGCCGGACCGCGTGAAGTTCATGGACGTGTCCCAGCCCTACTTCGACGCGACGCAGTCGCTGATGGCGAAGAAGGGCAGCGGGATCACCTCGCTGGACGACGTCAAGGCCAAGAAGCTCAAGATCGGCTCCCAGGCCGGCACGACCGGCGAGGACTTCGTCCGCGGGAAGGGCTTCGACCCCCGCTCGTTCGACAATTCCACCGCCGAGCTGGACGGCCTGCGCACCGGTCAGGTGGACGTGATCGTCCAGGACGACCCGGTCGTGCGGGGCTGGCTGAAGGACCCGGCGAACGCCAAGTACGAGCTCGTCGCCAACCTGAACACCGGTGAGCAGTACGGCATGTGGATGCGCAAGGGCCACAACCCCGAGCTGGTCAAGATGACCAACCAGGCGATCGCGCAGGCGAAGTCGGACGGCGCCTACAAGCGGATCTACGAGAAGTGGATCGGCCCCATGCCCCCGGCGGCGGGCGGCGGCGGATCGTGACGGCGGAGCCCATCGGGAAGGCGGCGCCGGGCGGGATGTCCCGCCGGCGCCGCCGGCAGCTCTCCCTCGGCGGCCAGTACGGGCTGTTCATCGCCATAGTGGTGCTGGTCGCCGTGCTGGCCGACTGGAGCACGCTGCAACACAACTTCGCCAATTGGGACGTCGCCAAGGACCTGTTCCCCGAGGTCATCACGGTCGGGCTCCGCAACACGGCCGTCTATACGGCGGTCGGCTTCGGGCTCGGCCTCGCGGGCGGGCTCCTCATCGCGTTGATGCGGCTGTCGTCGGTGCCGCCGTACCGGGCGTTCGCGACGGCCTACATCGAGATCTTCCGCGGCCTCCCGCTGCTGCTGATCTTCATCTTCGTGGGCGTGGGCGTGCCGCTGGCGTTCCCCGGCACGAACATCCCCGGCGGCGCGGTCGGGCAGGCGGGCCTGTCCCTCGGCCTCGCCGCCGCCGCGTACATGGCCGAGACGATCCGGGCCGGCATCGTCGCCGTGCCGAAGGGGCAGATGGAGGCGGCGCGGTCGCTCGGCATGTCGTACGGCCGGGCGATGTGGTCGATCATCATCCCGCAGGCGTTCCGGATCATCATCCCGCCGCTCACCAACCAGCTGGTGCTGCTCTGCAAGGACTCCTCGCTCGTGCTGTTCCTCGGCATCACGCTGGAGGAGCGGGAGCTCACCAAGTTCGGGCGCGACCTGGCGGGGCAGGTCGGCAACACCACCCCGATCATCGTGGCCGGCATCTGCTACCTGCTCATCACGATCCCGCTGAGCCTGCTGGCCCGGCGGCTGGAGGCCCGGCAGCAGGAGGCGCGATGACCGCAGCGAAGCGAGGATCTTCGGGCCGACCGTCCCGGGGGTCTGGGGGTTGCCCCCAGAGAGGCAGGGCCCGATGACGAGGCTGGAGAAGCGGCGATGACGAGCTTGGAGAAGGGGAGCGATCCGGTGCCGGAGGGGCGCGGTGCGATCGAGATCCGCGGGCTGCGCAAGTCGTTCGGGACGAACGAGGTGCTGCGCGGCATCGACTTCCGCGTCGAGCCGGGCGAGGTCGTCTGCGTCATCGGTCCGTCCGGGTCGGGCAAGTCGACGCTGCTGCGCTGCGTCAACCTGCTGGAGGAGCCGACGTCCGGGGTGGTCGAGGTCGTCGGCGCGACCGTCACCGACCGCGATGTGGACATCGACGCCGTCCGCCGCCGCATCGGGATGGTGTTCCAGTCGTTCAACCTGTTCCCGCATCTGACGGCCCTCGGCAACGTCGTGATCGCGCAGCGGAAGGTGCTGAAGCGGGACAAGGCCGAGGCGGAGCGGATCGCCCGGGAGAACCTGGAGCGCGTCGGGCTCGCAAACAAGGTCGGCTCCTATCCGGCGCAGCTGTCCGGCGGGCAGCAGCAGCGCGTCGCGATCGCCAGGGCGCTGGCGATGGGGCCCGAGGTGATGCTGTTCGACGAGCCGACGTCCGCGCTGGACCCGGAGCTCGTCGGCGACGTCCTCGGCGTCATGCGGCAGCTGGCGGAGCAGGGGATGACCATGCTCGTGGTCACCCACGAGATGAGCTTCGCCCGCGAGGTGGCCGACCGGGTGGTGTTCCTGGACGGCGGCGTGGTCGTAGAGGAGGGCCCGCCGGCGCGGGTGATCGACGACCCGTCCCACGAGCGGACGCGCACGTTCCTGTCCCGCGTCCTCGATCCGGCGGCGGCGCGGGTCGGGGAAGGGGAATAAGTCGGATATGTTCCGGTCAACGGGAACGTTCTGACGGAACGGGCGCGCGTAACGTCGCGGTAACAGCGGCGGGGCATACTGCGACGTAGCGGCAGGCAGTACGAGGGAGCACGCAGGACCGAGGGAGTGGGATTTGGACCGTCAGCAGGAGTTCGTGCTCCGCACGCTGGAGGAGCGCGACATCCGGTTCATCCGGCTGTGGTTCACCGACGTGCTCGGGTTCCTGAAGTCGGTGGCCGTCGCCCCCGCCGAGCTGGAGGGCGCCTTCGGCGAGGGCATCGGGTTCGACGGCTCGGCGATCGAGGGATTCGCCCGGGTGTACGAGGCCGACATGATCGCCAAGCCGGACCCGTCCACGTTCCAGGTGCTGCCCTGGCGGTCGGAGTCGCCGGGCGTGGGCCGGATGTTCTGCGACATCCTCATGCCGGACGGCACGCCGAGCTTCGCCGACCCCCGCTACGTCCTCAAGCGGGCCCTCGCCCGTGCCGCCGACCTCGGGTTCACCTTCTACACCCACCCCGAGATCGAGTTCTTCCTGTTCAACGACAAGCCGGAGGACGGCCGCGAGCCCGAGCCCGCCGACTCGGGCGGCTACTTCGACCACACCCCGCACAGCGCCGCGCACGACTTCCGCCGCAACGCGATCACGATGCTGGAGGCGATGGGGATCTCGGTGGAGTACAGCCACCACGAGGGCGCCCCCGGCCAGCAGGAGATCGACCTGCGGTACGCCGACGCGCTCACCACCGCCGACAACATCATGACGTTCCGGCTGGTGATGAAGGAGGTAGCGCTGGAGCAGGGCGTGCACGCGTCGTTCATGCCGAAGCCGTTCACCGAGCATCCCGGGTCCGGCATGCACACGCACATGTCGCTGTTCGAGGGCGACCGCAACGCGTTCTACGAGCCGGGCGCGGAGTACAAGCTGTCCAAGGTCGGGCGGGCGTTCATCGCCGGGCTGCTGCGCCACTCGTCGGAGATCACGGCGGTGTGCAACCAGTTCGTCAACTCCTACAAGCGGCTGTGGGGGAACGTCGGGTCCGCCGCCGGGGCCGGGGGAGAGGCGCCGTCGTACATCTGCTGGGGGCACAACAACCGGTCGGCGCTCGTCCGCGTCCCGATGTACAAGCCGCACAAGGGCCACTCGACCCGCATCGAGTTCCGCTCGCTGGACACGGCCGCGAACCCGTATCTGGCGTTCGCGGCGATCCTCGGCGCCGGGCTGAAGGGCATCGAGGAGGGCTACGAGCTGCCGCAGGGCGCCGAGGACGACGTGTGGGCGCTCACCGTCGCCGAGCGGCGCGCCCTCGGCATCGAGCCGCTCCCGCAGGATCTGGACGAGGCGATCCACGCGATGGAGCGCAGCGAGCTGGTGGCCGACATCCTGGGCGAGCACGTGTTCGACTTCTTCCTGCGGAACAAGCGGCAGGAGTGGGAGGACTACCGGCGCCAGGTGACCGAGTTCGAGCGGAAGCGCCTCCTGGCCGTCCTGTGAGAGTGGCCGCCGGATTACGGTGGACCCGTGACCGAGTCCCGCACTCCTGAGCGCCGCTCGTCCCTCGCGGGGCGGCTGGCGCGGCTCGGCTTCACCGACGCGGCCCGCGCCGAGCGGCTCCTCGCGGACGCCGAGCGAGGCTCCGGCGTCCCCTTGGACGACGATCTCCTCGACGCCCTCGGCGGCACCGCCGATCCTGATCTCGCGCTGGACGGGCTGCTCCGGCTGCTGCCGTCCGCCGACGAGAAGGGTGTCGGCGGGGAGCTGCGGGAGGCCCTCGCCGGGGAGCCCGGGACGCGGGAGTGCCTGACCGCCGTCCTCGGGGTGAGCGCCGCGCTGGGCGATCATCTCGTCCGGCATCCGGAGCACTGGCGGGTGCTGCGCGACGGCCAGACGATCACGGCCGGGCATCCTCGCGCCGACCTGCTGGACGCCGTCGGCGCCGATCCGGGCGCGGCGGAGCCGGTGGCGTCCGGGTCCGGTCGCGAGACGCTCGTGGCGCTGCGCGTCGCGTACCGCAGGCGGCTGCTCGCGCTCGCGGGACGCGACCTGTCCGGTGTCGCGGACATCGCCGTCGTCGCCGCCGAGCTGGCCGATCTCGCCGCCGCCGCGCTGGAGGCGGGCCTCGCGATCGCCCGCGCCGAGGTCCCCGGGCACGGGACGTGCCGCCTCGCCGTGATCGGCATGGGCAAGTGCGGCGGGCGCGAGCTGAACTACGTCAGCGACGTCGACGTGATCTTCGTGGCGGAAGCCCGCGAGGGCGCGGCCGAGGACGAGGCCCTGCGCACGGCATCGCGGCTGGCGTCGGCGATGATGCGGGCCTGCTCGTCCAGCACCGAGGAGGGCGCGCTCTGGGAGGTGGACGCGGCGCTGCGGCCCGAGGGCAAGGCGGGCCCGCTGGTCCGGACCCTCGCCAGCCACCGCGCCTACTACGAGCGCTGGGCCAAGACCTGGGAGTTCCAGGCGCTGCTGAAGGCCCGTCCCGTCGCGGGCGACGCCGCCCTAGGCGCCCGCTACCTCGACATGATCACCCCGATCGTGTGGGAGGCTGCCGAGGGGGAGAGCTTCGTCGAGGACGTCCAGGCGATGCGCCGCCGCGTGGAGGCCGACCTGAACCAGCGCACCGCCGACTCCGAACGGCAGGTCAAGCTCGGCCCCGGCGGGCTCCGGGACGTGGAGTTCCCGGTGCAGCTGCTGCAGCTCGTCCACGGCCGCGTCGACGAGACGCTCCGCGCCCGCGCCACCCTCGACGCGCTCGACGACCTGTCGCGGGGCGGCTACGTCGGACGCGACGACGCGGCGGCGCTGTCCGCGGCGTACCGGTTCCTGCGGCGCGTGGAACACCTCGTCCAGCTGCACCGGCTGCGCCGCACGCACCTCGTCCCGGACGACGAGGACGGCCTGCGCCGCCTCGGCCGCGCCCTCCGCCTGCGCCCCGACCCGGTCAGGGAGTTCACCGCGCTGTGGCGGCGGCACGCCCGCGAGGTCCGCCGCATCCACGAGAAGCTGTTCTACCGTCCGCTGCTGCGGGCCGTGGCGCGGCTGCCGGGCGAGGAGGCGCGGCTCACCCCGGCGGCGGCGAGCGCCCGGCTCGAGGCCCTCGGCTACGCCGACCCGGCGGGCGCGCTCCGCCACATCGAGGCGCTCACCTCGGGCGTGTCGCGGCGCGCCGCGATCCAGCGGACGCTGCTGCCGGTCATGCTCGGCTGGTTCGCCGACGCGCCCGACCCGGACGCGGGCCTGCTCGGGTTCCGGCAGGTCAGCGACGCGCTCGGCACCACCCCCTGGTACCTGCGGCTGCTGCGGGACGACGTGACCGTCGCCGAGCGGATGGCGTGGATCCTCGGCTCCAGCCGCTACGCCACCGACCTGCTGCTGCGCGCCCCGGAGGCCGTCGCGCTGCTCGGCAGCGACGCCGCGCTGGCCCCACGCCCGTTCGAGACGCTGCGCGCGGAGGCCCTCGCGGGCGTCCGCAGGCACGCCGAGGGGGCCGCGCCGGCGGAGGAGGCGGTCGTGGTGGTGCGGGCGCAGCGCCGCCGGGAGCTGTTCCGGGTGGCGGTCGCCGACCTGCTCGGCCTCGTCGACGTCCGGACGGTCGGGGAGGCCCTCACCGGCATCGCCGCCGTCACCGTCGAGGCCGCGCTCCTGGCCGCCGTCCACAAGATCGAGGGCGCCTCGCGGGAGCCGCTGCCGACCCGGATGGCGGTCGTGGCGATGGGCCGGTTCGGCGGGCACGAGCTCGGCTACGGCAGCGACGCCGACGTCATGTTCGTCCACGACCCGGACCCCGGCGCGGACGAGCGCACCGCGGGCCGCGCCGCCCACGCCGTCGCCGAGGAACTGCGCCGCCTGCTCTCCCTGCCCGCGCCCGACCCGCCGCTGGAGATCGACCCGAACCTGCGTCCCGAGGGGCGGCAGGGGCCGCTCGTGCGGACGCTGGCGTCCTACACCGCCTACTACGCCCGCTGGTCGGAGCCCTGGGAGGCGCAGGCGCTGCTGCGCGCCGACCCGCTGATCGGCGACGCCGGGCTGCGCGACCGGTTCCGCGCCCTGATCGACCCGGTCCGCTGGCCGGACGGGGGCATCGACGACGACGCCGTCCGGCAGATCAGGCGGCTGAAGGCGCGGATGGAGTCCGAGCGGCTCCCGCGCGGCGTCGACCGGCGGCTGCACACCAAGCTCGGCCCCGGCGGCCTCGCGGACGTGGAGTGGGTCGCGCAGCTCCTGCAGCTCCAGCACGCGCACGAGGTCCCCGGGCTCCGCACGACCCGCACCCTGGACGCCCTCGACGCGGCGGTCGGCGCCCGGCTCCTGGACGCCGCGGACGCCGCCGTCCTGGCCGAGGCGTGGTGCCTGGCCACCCGCATCCGCGGCGCGACCATGCTGGTGCGGGGCCGCGCGTCCGATCTGCTGCCCACCGATCACCACCGGGAGCGCAGCGCCGTCACCCGCGTCCTCGGCTACCCGGCGCCCGGTGATCTCCTGGAGGACTACCGCCGCCGCGCCCGCCGCGCCCGCGCCGTCGTCGACCGCGTCTTCTACGGCGCGGACTAGATCAGCGACGCTAGATCAACGACGGGCTAGATCAGCTGCGGGCTAGGCGGGTTGTGATGTACGACCAGAGTTGTACGTGGAACGGGTGGCGCCGCCGCCCGTCGCGGGGGTGCCCTGCACGGCCGCGGGGCCGGGGGCGGTGCGCTCGCTCGTGCCGCGGCGGACGCGGTGCGCGACGCGCTGCGAGACGCGGGCCCGCGCCATGAGGAGCGGCGGAGGGCACCTCATGTAGAGGATCCACGACACCCACGCCGCGCCGCCGATCAGCGCGAACCCGGCCACCGCGTCCAGGACGTAGTGGTTGGCGGTGGAGAGGATCACGTACACGGTCGTGACCGGGTAGATCGCGCCGAGCGCCTTGGCCCACTTCTGCGAGGCGAGCTTGACCACGACGAGGCCGCACCACAGCGACCACCCCGCGTGCATGGACGGCATCGCCGCGTACTGGTTGGTGAGCGTCCCGGACGCGTCGCTGGCGTACAGGCCGAGCGAGTGCAGCGCGGTCACGGGGTCGACGAAGCCCTCGTTGTGCAGGAAGCGCGGCGGGGCCAGCGGGTACAGCCAGAACCCGATCAGCGCCACCCCGGTGGCGGTCATGATCGACGTGCGGAGCCACCGGTAGTGCTGCGGACGGTACCGGTACAACCAGAGGACGACGATGAGCGTCACGATGAAGTGCATCGTGGCGTAGAAGATGTTCGCGCTGCGTGCCAGCCACGGCACCGAGAGCAATGTCTGGTTGAGGTGGAGCTCGACGTCCAGCCCCAGGAAGCGTTCCGCGCCGAGGATCTGGTCGGCGTGGGCGAACGCCGGGCCGGTGCCGTCCTGAACCAGGACGATGCGCGTCAGCGTATAAGCGGTATAGAAGAGCACGACCAGAAGAAGCTCACGCCACACCGGAGGCGCGGTGAGCACCCGTTGCCGCAGCGTCGCGGCCGGCTTGCGCGGCTCGCCGTGCCGGGCCTGGTCGGCCTGGCCCCGGCGGGCTGCTGGGGGGGCGGGTTGAGCCATGCTACCTATCTTTGCCGCTCGGCCCCCTAATTGAGATCACCGCGACGAATGGTCTTCATCTCAGACTTGAGTAGTACGACCCTGATGCGGTATCCGGACTTTCGGGGGATGGGCACCGGGGACGTCTACCCCCTCCGCTCCTCCCCGCGTGGAGCCTATGGAGTTGATCAGGAGTCAGCATAGGAGGCCCTGGGTAGATCAGCGTCGCCCCCCGCGACACGAACGGGGGGACGAATGGCCCGCTTTAGGGCGATACCTGGCATTGTGGCCGTCTGTGCCGGTGCGCTGACCGCATCCGGTCTGGCGTACTCGATTGGGAGTACACCCGGGAGTACACACCTCGCCCGTGCGGCGCTGAGAAGCATACCGACTGTGACCGTCCGTGCGCCGAAATGGAAGCGCTGCACCGGCCTGCCCGCGCGGCCCCCCGGAACGGTGACGCCGCCCACCGGATTCCGCTGCGCGACGGTGGAGGTGCCCCTCGATCACGCCAGACCGTCCGGCGAGAAGATCGACATCGCGCTGATCAAGGTCCCGGCCGCGGACCCGCGGCGGCGCATCGGCTCGCTGGTGTTCAACTTCGGCGGTCCCGGCGGCGAGGGCGTCGGCGCGCTCGCGCAGGCCGCGGGCCGGTACGCCGATCTCGGCGCCCGCTACGACCTGGTCGCGTTCGACCCGCGCGGCGTCGGCCGGAGCGCCCCGGTCACGTGCGTCGGGCCCCGCCGCATGGACGAGATCGCCGCCCGCGACGACAGCCCCGACACCCCCGCCGAGGAGACGGCCTACGTCAACGGCCGCGCCGACTACGTCAAGCGATGCCAGGCACGGTCGGGCAGGCTGCTGCCCCATGTCGGCACGCTGAACGCCGTCCGTGACCTGGACCTGATCCGCGCCGCGCTCGGCGACGAGAAGCTGCACTACTTCGGGATCTCCTACGGCAGCTGGCTGGGCGGCGCGTACGCGCACCGGTTCCCCGGCCGGGTCGGACGGGCCGTCCTCGACGGCGCCGTCGACACCAAGATCGGCAGCAAGGACCTCGCGCTCCAGCAGGCCGCCGCGTTCCAGCGCGCCCTCGGCGACTTCGCGGCCGCCTGCGTCCGGCTGGGCCGCCGGTCGTGCCCGCTGGGGAAGGACGGCCCGTCCGTCGTGAAATCCGTAGGGCGCCTGCTCGCCGGGCTCGACCGGACTCCGCTGAACACGTCCGGTCGCCGCAGGCTCACCCAGAGTCTCGGCACGACAGGCGTCGCCGCCGCGCTCTACTCCCGCGACGCCTGGCCGTACCTGGCGCAGGGCCTCGTCGACGCCGCCGAACGCCGCGACGGCTCGCTGCTGCTCATGCTCGCCGACTTCCAGAACGGGCGCAGGGACGACGGGACGTACAGCAACCTGTCCGCCGCCAACACCGCGATCACCTGCGCGGACGGCACCGAACGCCACACCCCGGCCGGCGTGCGGCGGCTCGTTCCGACCTTCCGCGAGGCCTCGCCGATCTTCGGGACGTCCATGGCGTGGGGCCTGCTCCAGTGCACCGGCTGGCCGGTGCAGGGCGACGACGCGGCCCGTGAGGTGTCCGCCCCGTCCGCCGCGCCGATCCTCGTCGTCGGAAACACCGGCGACCCGGCCACCCCGTACGCGTGGGCGCCCGCGCTGACACGGGCCCTGGGCGGACGGGCGACGCTCCTCACCCTCAAGGGGAAGGGCCACGGCGCCTACGACACCGGCGACCGGTGCGTCCGCACGACCGTGAACGGCTACCTCCTCGACGGAACCGTCCCGCCCGCCGGGACGACCTGCGGCTAGCCGACGTCCGGCGCCCGCACCGCCGCCTTTTTGGCAACTTTCACCATTGATCCCGCCCACCGGTATGGACTGGTCTAGACCAATGACCGGAGGAGGATCATTATGAAGCACGGCGGCCGAACCCTCGTGTCCATCGCCGCGGTCGCGGCCCTCGGGCTGGCGCTCGCCCCGCCGGCGCAGGCACGGGCGCAGGCGCCGCCGGGAGGGCAGCGCGGCTGCGACGTCGACGAGCAGCTGTCCCGGATGACGGACGCCGAGAAGGTCGGCCAGATGGTCATGGCGTCCACCGGCGCCAACGCGGACGGCACCGCGTCCGAGGACGCCCGCCGCGCCATTCAGGACCTGAAGATCGGCTCGATCCTCACCTGGGAGCCGCCCACGCCGGGCATCGCCGCCCGCTACGCCAACCAGGTGCAGAAATGGGCGCGGGACACCCGCCTCGGCCTGCCCCTGCTCGTCTCCGGAGACTTCGAGTTCGGCACGACCCACAACGTCCGCCTGGGCACGACGCCGCTGCCGAACGCGATGGGCCTCGGCGCCGCCCGCGACCTCCGCCTCGCCCGCGAGGCCGCGGCGATCACCGCGGCGGAGGCCCACGCGATGGGCTTCCACTGGAACTACGCCCCGGTCGCCGACGTCAACACCAACCCCGCCAACCCGATCATCGGCGTCCGCTCGTTCGGCGAGCGCACCGACCTCGTCGGCGACCTCGTCGAGGCGCAGCTGCGCACCTACCGCGGCGCCGGCATGATCGCGACGCCCAAGCACTTCCCCGGGCACGGCGACACCGAGTTCGACAGCCACCTGGAGCTCCCCGCCGTCAACTACGACCGCGCCACCCTCGAAAAGGTGCACCTGCCGCCGTTCCGCCGCGCCATCGAGGCCGGCGCCGACTCGATCATGACGGCGCACGTCGTGGTCAAGGCCGTCGACCCCGACCTGCCCGCCACCCTGTCGCCCAAGGTCCTGACCGGCCTGCTCCGCGGGGAGATGGGCTTCGACGGGCTGATCGTCACCGACGCCATGGACATGGACGCCATCGACAAGAAGTGGGGCACCCGCGAGGCCACCGTCATGGCGGTCAACGCGGGCGCGGACATCATCATGTCCACCGGCGAGTACGAGACCCACGCCGAGGCGGTCGACGCGCTCGGCGACGCCCTGCGCGACGGCTCGCTGAGCAAGGCGCGGGTGGACGAGTCCGTCCGGCGCATCCTCGGCCTGAAGTGCAAGTACAAGGTCGGCGACCACCGCTACGTCAGCCCGAAGAAGGCGGAGGAGGTCTCCGGCAACAAGCTGTTCCAGCGGCGCGCGCTCAACATGGGCCTCGCCGCCACGACCCTGGTCCGCAACGACGGCGGCGTCCTCCCGTTCGACCCGGAATCCGACGACCGGACGCTCGTCGCCGGCGCCGTCCAGACCCAGGTGTTCGCCGACGAGGTCGCGGCCGTCGCGGGCGGGCCGGTGGAGGCCTGGCAGTCCGCGACGACCAACCCGACCGACGCGGAGATCGCCGACGCCGTGAAGCGCGCCGCGTCCGCCGACCGCGTCCTGGTCACCACGTTCTCGTCCGGGCCGCTGCCCGCGGGGCAGGCGAAGCTCGTCAAGGCGCTGCAGGCGACCGGCAAGCCGGTGGCGGCGCTCGCGATCGGGCTGCCGTACGACCTCACGTCCTACCCGGACGTCGAGGCGTACATCGCGACCTACGGCACCACCGCCCGCACCCAGCGGATCGACCTGACCATGCACAAGGCCGCCGCGCGCGTCGTCTTCGGCGAGCAGCCCGGCGGCCGCCTGCCGGTCACGATCAAGGGCCTGTACCCGTACGGCCACGGTCTCCGCTACTGAGAGACGTCCGGGTGCGCCGCCTCCCCCGATCGGCGCACCCGGACCCCCTCAGGTCCCGCACGCTCCGGGACCGCGCAGGGGGTCGCGCTCAGACGATCTGGTCGACCTTCATGGGCTCCCTGAGGGCGTTGCCGACGGTGCAGTACTTCTCGTGCACCCGCCCGGCCACCGCCTTCAGGACGTCCCCGGCCTTGGCGTCGCCTTCGGGCAGCTCGACGTCATAGGTGATCGTGATCGTGCCCAGCGTGCTCGTCGCGACCTTGTCCGCCTGGACCGTCGCGGCGAGCCGCGCCATCCGGTGCCCGCGCTGCGCCGTCAGCGGCTCCACGGTCACCAGCTCGCAGCCGCCGAGCGCCGCCAGCAGCAGCTCGACCGGCGTGAAGACGCCGTCGGTGTCCGAGTCGCCGACGGCGACCCTCGCGCCCCGGTCGTTGACGGCCTGGAACCCGTCCTCGGTGCGCTCCACCCTGACCTCGGCCATTGCCGTCCCCTCTGATCGCCCTGGTCTGCCGCCCACGTGAACAGCGGCCCGTTCCAGGTTCTTCCCCGCTCAGGACGATGCGCCGAGGCGTTCCTGCTCCTCCTGGACGATCTGCCGCGCGAGGGCCTGCTCGGAGATGTCGACCGCGTCCGGCGTCCGCTCCGCGAGATCGCTGCGGCGCGCGTACTCGTCGAACAGCCTGGCCTTGGCCTGCAGGATCTCCAGCATCCTCTCGTCCACGGTGCCGGGCGTCAGCAGCCGGTGGACCTGCACCGTCCGGACCTGGCCCATCCGGTGGGCGCGGGCGATCGCCTGCGTCTCCATGGTCGGCTTCACCTGCGGCTCGCAAATGATCACCACCGACGCGGCCTGGAGGTTCAGCCCGACCCCGCCCGCCTGGATCTGCGCCAGCAGGACGGCGTGCCCCTCATGGACGGTGAACGCGTCCACCAGCTCCTGGCGCCGCACCGGCGGAACGTCACCCGAGATCGGCCCCATCGTCCTCGGCAACGCGGCCTGGACGACGCCCAGCACGTCCCGGAAATAGGAGAACACCACGACCTTCAGCTCGTTCGCCTCCGCCTCCACGACCAGCTCCACCAGCCGGTCGAGCTTCGCCGACCTCTTCGGGACGGCATAGGCGGCCCGGCGCATCGCCATGAAATTGCCGTCCGCCACGGCCCGCCGGTAGGCCCTCGCGTCCGCCCTGCTGAACTCTTCCAGCTCGTCCACGTGGACGACCTCGGGCAGCTCCACGAGCACGTCCCGCTGGTTGCGCCGCAGGTAGACCGGCGCGACCGCCGACCGGAACGCCCGCGCTCCCACCGCCGCGTCATGCGGCCGGATCTCCTTCGCGACGTCGGGCCGCAAATGCGCGACGAGGCTCCGGAATTCCTCGACTCGGTTCTCCATCGGCGTACCGGTCAGAAAGAGAACATTTTCCGTCCGCTCGCACCAATAGGCGACGGCCTGGGCCCGCCGCGTCTCGTGATTCTTGGCGTAATGGGCCTCGTCCACCACGAACATCCCGAGACCAAGGTGCTCGGGAACGTCCAATGAATGGAGCGTGGCCAGGGTAGTGACGGCGATCCCACCGTCCCCGACCCACTTCTCCAGCGCGGTCTCGCGCCCCGCGCCGTGCAGCGGATGCGCCGCCAGCCTGCACCGCGACTCGATCTCCCGTACCCAGTTGATGAGCACACTCGCCGGGCACGCGACAAGGAAATGCGTCGCGCCCCGCGCCCGCAGATGCGCCATCGCCGCGATCGCCTGGATGGTCTTACCCAGCCCCATCTCGTCGCCCAGGATCACCCGCCCCTGCACGAGCGCGAACCGCGCCCCGAACGACTGATAACCGCGAAGCGACACCCGCCGATAACGGTCGTCCAGCGGCTGGCTCTTCACCCGTGCCGCGAGATCACCCGGCAGGAACCCCTCGGCGGCCTCCCGCTCGGGCACCAGCGCGGCAAGGTCGGCGAGCAAGGTCTGATAGTCGGCGGCCCGCAGCTCGAAGTCGATCCACGCCTCGTCGCCCGAGACGCCGGGCCGCAGCAGATCCACCGACCCCTGCGACATCAGCAGGCGCGTCTCCCGCTCCTCCTCGACCCGCAGCGCCTCCGCCAGCTCCCCGACCGCCTCCCGCGCCCGCTCCCGCCGCGACGGCCGCGCAAAGATCTTCCGCCACCAGGACGCCATCGGCCGCGCGTCCCGGACCAGCGGGCCGAAACGTCCGTCCACGTCCCCGGCGGCGGCCCGGGCGCGCGGCAGCTCTGGCCCGGCGTCCACCAGCCGGTGCAGCGCGATGACCAGCGGCGTCGTCACCTCGTCCCGCCGCTCCACGTCGACCCGCACGCCCACCGACCGCTCCGCCGCCTCCGCCAGCGCGCCCGCCGCCGCGTGGAGCTGCTGCGCGGTCTGCGGCCCGATCCCCGGCAGCAGCTGGAGCCGGTACCGCGTCGCCTCCAGGACGTCGGCGACACTCGCGAACCCGGCCTCCTCCAAGGGCCCCAGCCGAAGCCGCCCGTCCGTGACGTCCTTCAACCGGGCCAGCGGGATCGACCGGAGCTGCTCCCGCGCGGCCTCCTTCCGCAACGGCCCCAGCGCCCCCTGCACGTCCGCGACGGCCCGCCGGTGATCGGACAGCAGATCATGCGCTGCCCCCAGCAACGCATGCGCGTCCCGCAGAACGCCCTTGGGCTCGTCCGTCATCCCGCTCCTAACCCACACACTCCGCCCACATGATGCCAGCGCCCCCCGACACCTGCCCCTAGCCTGGACCACATGGACGATCTGGCGGGAAGGCCCACGGGCGAGCGCATTCAGGTCCTCCGTGAGCGCAAGGGCCTCACACGCCCGACGCTCGCCGGGCTGGTCGGCAAGTCCGCGTCTTGGCTCAAGGGCATCGAGAGCGGCCGCCGCCTCCCACCGCGCCTGCCCACCCTGGTCAGGCTGGCCGAAGCGCTCGGCGTCGGGGACGTCGCGCTGCTCGCGGGCACCGACATGGAGCTCGGTGACGCGGCGTCCATCCCGCTCGCCTCGTTCTCCCGCATTCCGCACGGGGCGATCCCTGCCATCCGCGATGCCGTCCGCGAGCCCCTGCTCACCGTCACCGCGCCGCGCGTCGACGTCCCGGCCCTGGCCGCTCGCGTCGCGGAGGCGTGGCGGCTGTGGCACGGCTCGACCACCCACCGCACCGACGTCGGGCGCGTCCTGCCCGCCCTCCTCCGCGACGCCCGCGTCGCCGCGCGCCAGGACGACGGGCGACGGGCGGCCAACGCCCTGCTCTCGGACGTCTACGCCCTCGTCCAGCACGAGCTTGTCTGGGCTGCCGAACCCGAACTGATCTGGGTCGTCGCCGACCGGAGTGTGGCCGCCGCCCACGCGGCCGACCAGCCGATCTCCCTTGCGGGCGCCGCCTGGACGCTGGCCATCGTCCAGCGCTCGATGGGCGACCTCGACGGCGCCCTCGACCTCGTCACCGAAGCGACCGGCCTCCTCGAACCCCGCCTGGAGGACGGCCCGACCGAACTACAGGCGATGTACGGGGCGCTCCACCTGCACGCCGCCACGACCAGCGCCCGCGACGGCCGGGAGGGCGACGCGCTCCGCTACCTGGACCACGCCCAGGCGACCGCCGAACGCCTCCCCACCGGCTACCACCACCCGTGGACGCAGTTCGGGAGGTCGAACGTCGCCGTCCACGCGGTCTCCGTCCGCGCCGATCTGTCCAAGTCCTCGGCCGCCCGAGACGAGGCGCAGCGCATCGATCCCGCGAGCATCCCGAGCCGGGAGCGACGCGCCCGCCTCATGGTGGAGACGGCCCGCACCTACCACCAGCGCCGCGACCACTCCGCCGCGCTCGACTGGCTGGAACGCGCCTACCCCGTCTGCAACGACTCGGTGCACTACTCACCCCAGGCGCGTCAGATGGCCTCCGACGCCGTCGACCACGGCGGACCCATGATCGACCGTCGCGCCCGCACCTTCGCCCAACTTCTCGGCCTCCCCGTCTAACGCGCGCCGCGCACCCCGAACCATGGGCGCACACTGCGCCCCTTCGCCAACGGGCGCGAAGCGTCCCCCTCACCACACGCCGGTCACCCCAAGCTCTCCGTGACGGATCGACTACGCACGGGAGGGCGGAATGTCTGCGCCGGGGAACGACCAACTGTTCGCATGGGACGTCTTCACAAAGAATGCGGGGCGGTGCGGTGTGACCGATGACCGCGATAACGCGATCAGGCAGGTGCATCGGGCGTTGCGGGGGTTCGAGGGCGGGGCGTCGGGGAAGGTGCGGCGGGTCGCGCTCGCGCCGGACGGCAGCGCCGCGTACGTCGACCTGCGCACGGTCGGGGAGGCGTGGCGGGACGCGGCCACGGGCGCCGTGGTGTGGCGGGGCGAGTGAACGCGATCCGCCACCTGGACGACCTCGCCGACGCGCTCGCTTTCGCCGGATGGTCGTGCCTGCCCCGCTATGACGAGACCCCGGCCCGGCTGCGCGTCTACTCCGCGTCCTCGCCGAAGGTCGGTGAGAACATCACCGTCAAGGCGGGGGTCGGCGGTGTGCCGTGGTTCATCTCCGCGACCGGCGACCCGCTGCGGCCGTGCCACGACCTCATCGGGACGTGCGCGGAGATATCCGTCCGGCTCTCGGCCGTCCGTCCGGATCCCGGCAACCGGAGGCGCCGTCGCGTGGCCTTTCTCGTGCGGCGCGGGGGATGGCCTACGGGACGAAGATGATCTTGCCGCTCGTGACGGTCAACGCTGGGGCGGACGGGGGCGCAGGACGGAGGCGGTGAAGCCCGCGAGGTATGCCCGCAGCGTTTCGCGCGGTACGCGCTCCTGACCGGCCAGGTGCTCGACGAGGTCGGCTCTGACGGCGGCGAGCAGCGCGTGGGCGGTGAATTCGCTGTCGGACTGTCCGGGGACCTGATCGAGCAGGTCTCGCACCAGGCCGTGCCATGTCTCGTAGTGCTCGGCCCGGTAGGGGCTCATGCCGCCGGATTCCTCCAGCGCCAGCGCGAGGCCGCGGTTGTCGAGTTTGAAGCACAGGACGGCGTCGAGCAGGGCGGGTATGCGCTCCAGCGGCGGGGCGCCGGGCCCGAGGGGCGGTGGACCGGCCTCGACGGCCTTCCTGATCGGCTCCAGTCGCGCCTGGTAGAGCGCGCGGATCAGTCCGGTGCGGTCGCCGAAGGCGCGGAAGAGCGTCCCCTTGCCGACGCCGGCCGCCGCCGCGACGTCGGCCATGGTGACCTCGTCCGGGCTCGCGCAGCGGTCGAAGAGGGCGTCGGCGGCCGCGAGGACGGCCGTCCGGTTGCGCACGGCGTCCTTCCGGGGTCTGCGCTCGGGCATGCGGTTCTCCAGTTGCGATCCGGACCCGGGGTCCGTATCTTCAAATTCCGGACCCCGGGTCCGGATTCTACGAGACGGAGGCCGCACATGCCCACGCACACCTCACCGGCGGACCTGTTCCGCCACAGCCTGCGACTTCTCCTGGACGGCGACATCTCCGGCTGGCTCGCCCTGTGGGCCGACGACGGCGTCATGGAGTTCCCCTTCGCCCCGCCGCACTGGTCCCAGCGCCTGGACGGCGCCGAAGCCATCGCCGCCTACATGCGCCGGTATCCCGACCACATCGACCTGCATGACTTCCCCGACGTACGGATCCACGAGACCGCCGCTCCGGAGACCATCGTGGTCGAGATGCGCGGCACCGGCCGCCTGGTGCAGACCGGCGCGCCCTTCGACATGACCTACATCGCCGTCGTGACCGTCAAGGACGGCCGCTTCGCCTTCTACCGCGACTACTGGAACCCCCTGGCGGTCCTCGAACGCGGCGCCGACTTCGCCGGGAGCGCCCGGTGAACGGCACCACCCTGGTCATCGGCGCGACGGGCACCACCGGCAGCCGCATCGCCGCGCGGCTGACGGCGGCCGGGCACCGAGTCAGAGCGGCCGCCCGCCACAGTGCCTCGGCCTCCGGCGCGGAACCGGCCTGCTTCGACTGGTACGACCCCGGCACCCACCTCGACGTCCTCGACGGAGTAGGCCGCATCTACCTCATCCCGCCGCCCGGCGACCTGACGGCGGCGACCGTCATGCTGCCTTTCCTCGACCAGGCCCGCGCGGTCGGAGTGCGCCGGGCGGTGCTCCTCAGCTCGTCGGCCATACCCGAGGGCGGACAGGCGTCGGGAGAGGTGCACAAAGCCCTTCCCGGCCTGTTCGAGCAGTGGGCGGTGCTTCGGCCGTCCTGGTTCATGCAGAACTTCACCGGGGCCCACGTCCACGCCGCGAGCATCCGTGAGGACGCCACGATCCTGACCGCTGCCGGCGACGGACGTGTCGGCTTCGTCGACGCCGACGACATCGCGGCCGTCGCCGTCCACGCCCTGACCGACGAACACGCGCCCAACACCGACCTCGTCCTCACCGGACCGGAGACGCTGAGCCACGACGACATCGCCGCGATCATCACCGAGGTCACCGGACGGACGGTCGTCCACCGCAGGCTGACCTACGACCAGTTGCACGACCGTCTCGCAGCGCAGGTGCCGCCGGAGTACGCCGCCATGCTGGCCGGAATGAACCGCGCCATCGCCGAAGGGGCCGAGGACCGCGTCACCGGCACCGTCCAGCGCATCACCGGCCGCCCGCCGCGCTCCTTCCGCGCCCACCTCGACGAGGAGACGCGGTCATTCAGTGGGTTGAAGGGGCGTTGAAGGAGATCCAGGTGTCGGGTGGGAGTTCGGGGCGGGCGGGGACGGGGCGGTGCTCCTCCGTCCAGGCGCCGGGGGCGATCTCGGCGGCCACCCGGCGCCAGAAGCGGGCGGCGGGGGCGTTCTCGTCCTGGAAGGCGACCTCCCACGGGCCCGGATGCTCGGCGATCAGGGCTTGGACGCCGCGCAGCCCGAGCCCCGTCCGGCGGGCGCCGCGGACGATGAAGAACGAGCTCAGCACCCGCTTCTCGCCCCTGAGCCCCCGGACGGTCGCGAACCCGACCGGCCGGGCGTCGCTCGTCAGCAGGTAGGCGGCCCAGTCGGGGTCGTGGAAGGCGGCGTGGAGGCGTTCGCTGCGGAACGTCCCGTCCGGACGGGGGAGCAGGCCGCGGAACTGCGACATGTCGTGCTGGAACATCAGCCACAGGCGCTCCAGGGCGGGGCGGTCCGTGGCGTCGGCGAGGCGGACGCACAGGTCGGGCATCGGGGTCCTTGCGAGAACGGGCGGCCGGGAACGCGAAAGAGCCTCCCGAGACGGATCTCAGGAGGCTCTTGCCGCTCGCAAGATCATACCAAGCGCCGGAGGCCGCGGCCCCTACCGGCTCAGATGTCGTAGTAGAGCTCGAACTCTGCCCTGCGGGTTTCTGACCTCGGCCGTTCGGTCGACATGCCCTCTGACCTGCTTTTTCTCCGCCGGACGTTACCGACTGGTTCCGGCGTCTTCCGAAGTTCTGGCGGAACTGGGACGGAACTGGAGCCCTCATGTCTGACCGTTTCATCCGCGCCAGCACGGCGGCCGTCGTCGTCGGCATCGGCGGCATCGCGGCCTACATCTCGTACCAGCACGCGCTCGACGTGGCCACGGCGCACGGTGAGGCTGGCGCGACCGGTCGCCTCGTCCCGCTGACGATCGACGGCCTGGTCTACGTCGCATCCATGGTCCTGCTCGACTCCGCGCGCCGTCGCGTCCCGGCGCCGTTCCTCGCCCGCCTGGCGCTCGCCCTGGGCATCGGCGCGACGGTCGCCGTCAACGTCCTGCACGGGGTGGCTCACGGCGTCGTCGGGGCGCTCATCGGCGCATGGCCTGCGGTCTGTCTCGTCCTCGTCGTCGAAATGCTCATGGGCATGGTGCGGCGCGGCCGGACGGACGAGGGTCCCCGGATCGTGGGTACCCCTGACGAGACCGCCGCACAGGACGATTTCCCGGAAATCGCCGAGCCGCTCGACGTCCCGGACGGGTACGCCATGTGGGCGGAGATCGAGCCGGAGCCGGTCGCGACAGCGCTCCCGGAGGTGCCGGACGATGGGCGGATAGGTCATGGTGATTCACCATCACCTAACGAGACTCCGGCCGACCTCGCCCCGGTGCTCGCGACCGCCCGGGACCGGTTCGCCGAGACGCTCGCGAGCGGCGGTCTCCCGTCCGTCCGCGCGCTCCGTCGAGAGCTGCACATCGGGCACCCGCGCGCCGTCCGCGTACGTGCCGCGCTGAAGGCTGAGAGCGCCCCTGTGACCGTCTGAGACGCAAGACGAGAGCCCGCCCCGGCGTGGTCCGGTGGCGGGCTCTCGCGTGTTCTGGGAGCCGTTCAGTCCTTCTTCTTGATGTACTTCTCCAGGCAGTCGTCAACGATCTCCGTGAGCGTCTTGCCCTCCTTGGCGGCCTTCTCCTGAGCCTGTCGCTTCCGCTCAGCCGGGACGCGGACGCCGCCGAGTGACGCCTTCTTGTGGCGGTCTTCGCCCATGGATGCACTCCCTCGCACAGGTGGATATCCGCAAATGATGCCTGACCTCTTGCTACTTGTCTGCCCCAGGCGTAGCTTGTGGATATCCGCAAACGCCGGATGAGCGGGGAAAACACCCGTGAAAGAGGTTGGCCCCGACCTAGCGAT
The DNA here is from genome assembly GCF_044326345.1 of Actinomadura sp. 9N215. NCBI lineage: Bacteria > Bacillati > Actinomycetota > Actinomycetes > Streptosporangiales > Thermomonosporaceae > Actinomadura > Actinomadura sp. 9N215. Next base: position 257,017 of record NZ_JBIRBA010000008.1, read on the forward strand.
TGCGCCGCTGGCCGGGGCCTCGACGGAAGGGACCTCCGCCGTGATTGGCAAGCCTAGCTGTCCTGCATGCGGGACGAGCGAGTACGAGTACCGCCCCAGCGACAACGACCGCGACCGGCTCTACTGCGAGCAGAACCACCCGTTCCCGACCGCCGAGCCGATGACGGTCGCGACAGCGCTCCCGGAGGTGCCGGACGACGAGCGACGGACGGCCACCGAGCGTGAGGAAACTCCTGCAGATCTGCAGGAGTTTGCGGAGTCCGAGTCCGACCTCGCGCCCGTGCTCGCGACCGTGACGGGGACGTGGCCGGACGGAGAGCCCGCCATCGTCCGGGAGGCGGAGGACTTCGAGCGGCGGCTCATCCGGATCGTCCAGCGCATCGAGCGGGACCACGGGCCGATGGCCTCGCGGGTGATATTCCGCGTCCTGAACGCCGTCATGGACGAGCCGCCGAAGCTCAGCGAGGACGAGGCCGCGGACCTGCTCCGCCTCGTCGGCCGTGGCGAGTGGGGAGCGGCCGACGCTCGGCTGGACGAGCGGGGCGAGTAGCCCGACTGTCGCCCATGGGCGACACGCGCCCCCGTCACCGAGGTCCCCGAAGGACCCCACCGGCGGGGGGTCGTTCTCGCTTTCAGTGAGACCGTCAGGTTGACGGTCTGACCCCGACCATGTCCGCGGCGGCGCGCAGATGGTTCGGACCTGCAACCCACTTGAGGGGGTGCAGGCCGCGCAGGGTGCGGCCCGTGCGCGCGGGGACGTCATCGTGGTGAATTTCACCACGTCCCTCAAGCTCGGGTGCGGCCCGTGCGCGCGGGGACGTCATCGAATTCCGCAGACTTGCGGTTTCCGATAAGCCGTGCGGCCCGTGCGCGCGGGGACGTCATCGACCACGCTTCCCGGCGCCGGGAAGCGTCGGGGTGCGGCCCGTGCGCGCGGGGAGGACTAAAGGGTGCGCGCGAAGTGCGTACCCCTAAACGTTCCTTAGGCCCCTCCGGCCTGGCAACTGGCAGCCTCTGGCCGGTGGTGGGGCCTCGGCGCAGGTCAGGGTGCAGGTACCAGCCAGCGGCTGTCAACCGGCGGTTGACGAGTTGGGCTCAGCTCAACTCGTCGTCCTCGTCGTCGGTCGGCAGGACGAAGGTCCCGCGGCCGCGAACGCTCCGAACGAGTCCCTCGTCCTTCAGCACGCGGACGGCCTTCTGGACGGTCATCGTGGAGAGGCCGAACTCGTCGATGAGCCCGGCAACGGACGGGATGGCGCGATCGACCGGATACGTCCCGTTCCGGATGCGGGCACGCAGGACATCGGCCAGCTGAACGTACAGCGGGTCAGGTCCGTCGAAGTCGATCTCTGCCACGTAGCAGACGCTATCTGACCTGCGATAATGCTATTAGTGTGCATCATTCTGCAGTAGACCCATGACAGGCATATTAGACCGGCGTATGGTGGCGACTACGTTCAGCTACATCGGAGGGACCCCGGTGGACGAGGCAAGACGCGTACATGACGCCGACCGGCAGATTCCGGAGTTCGACGTCTACGAGCTCGACGGCGGCCGGTGGCAGGCCGTGCACAAGGCCGACCACGATCTGACCCTCGAACACTCCGAGTGGCCTGAGCTGTTCATGGCGTGCGTTGCCGCGCGCGTCCGGTTCGACCTGCAGCGGGCAGCCGAGGAACTCGTCACGCGGATGGCCGAGCCGGGGCGAGCGTGGCGGCACAACGGACCGGGCAGCGGCATCAATGTCTAGCCGCCGGAAGCTGAACCTCGACGAGCCCGGCCTGCCGGAGGCGCTGGCGGCGTACACGGCGTTGATGGACGCGGTCGTCACCGAGTCGCAGCACCTCACCCGCACCGAGGACGACGACCTCATTGCGGCGTGCAGCGACGTCATCGACCGGGCGGCGGACAGAGCGCGGCGGGGTGGCACTCGCTGAGAAGACGCCACGGCCCCGGGGAGCGGGAAACTGCGCGGGCCCCGGGGTCGTGGTCTGTTTGCGCAGGTCAGAGGGTCGGGGAGAAGAGATACGCAGCGTGACGGCCGGAGGCGATCATGAGCGCCGCTGTTCCGGCGAAAGTCGCGGACGGGTGATTAGCGGGACGAAGATCCCCAAAAGGTGACGGACTGTGACGAAAGTCCAAGATCAGGATTGGTCACGGAGGGTGACGCTGACCATGATCATCCGAGGTGTGGGGCTCAGAGACAGAAGAGCCTGACTGTGTGCTGGGTCAGCGAAACCCGGTGATCAAAAAACGGGGCGGCTCGCCTGTGCGCGCTGCCATACCCGCAGGTCAGAGCGTTGACGGAGATTCGCGCACTCTGTGTGACGCTCAGAGCCCTACTCGGACCGCCCTGCGGGGACGCTACGCAACGTGATGCAGTAGCGAGCATGATCACGCCTCACCAGTCACGGGATGTGATGGGCTTGGCCCGGCCTCGTCCTCGCCTGGCGTTGCCCTTGACCGCACCGGCCGACCGGTTGCAGCGTCGGTGCGCGAGGCCGAGGTAGCCCGCGCGGTCCTCGCTGTGGTCCAGGTCGAGCAGCTGCCCGGGGAACATCGGTGCGCCGCACCGTGAGCAGGGCTGACCAGGGTCGGCGGAGAGTCGTGCCAGTGCCGCGCGCCGCGCCTGCTGATGACGCCAGCCGTACCCGCGCGCCGTGGTGAGACCCGGCATCAGACCTCCTCGTCCTCCATGTCCACGTCGGCGACCCGTACGAGGTCGCCCAGGGTGCGCAGGTAGGCGGCCCCGGACATGAGCCGTACGGCCTCCAGCGCCTCGCTCACGGGCACCTGTTCGAGCGTGAGCCCGGTGTCCCGGGCGACCGCCCGCCGGGTGAGGGACACCATGGCGTCCTCGTCGGTGTGGACGTCGGCGACGAGGGCCGTCGTCGTGGCGTGGCCGCTGGCGATCCCGCGGAACACCTGGTCGCACGCACACGCCGGGTTATCGCAGGCCAGAGGCAGGAACAGCCATTCGGCCGGGACGGTCCACGTCACGTCGTCGGCGAGGGGACCGGGACGGCCGGGGCTCACCAGGTATCGCACCGCCGGTCACCTGTCGTACGGGTCGTACCGGCGCAGCCAGTGCAGGTACCGGCGGCGGGCGTTGCTGGCCGCCACCGGGTCGGCGGCGGCGCGTAGCTCGGCCCGCCGCCGCGCCTGCTCCTCGGTCGCATGCTCGTGCACCCATGCGGCGCGCGACTCGGCATCGAGCGGCGGCATGCCCCACGAGTGCGGGAAGGTCCCGCGCGCGTAATGCGCCGCTCCGATGTCTCCGGCGGAGCCTGGCGGGATGGCGCCGCTGTGGGCGTACACGAACATCGTCTTGCCTCCTGTCGTCTCTGTGTGGCTCTCAGAGGCTCGCCGCCCGCAGCCGGAACTCGATCTGCTGCATCAGCCGGTCGATGTCCACGGTCTCCCGGATCGTCACGTGGTCCAGGTGCAGGTGAACCTCGCGGGCACCGCCTCCGGCCGAACCGGTCAGGGCGTCGAACTGCGCGCCGGTCAGGACCGGCTCAGGGCTCCGCGTGGCGTTGTAGGCGAGGGTGAAGCCGGGTTCGAGCATGCCTCCCTGATCGAACTTCCAGGGCGGGAGACCCCAGTTCGCGGACCGCATCCCCACCTCGCGGACGCGAGCACCGGTGAACGGGGCCTCGATGATGCGGTTCGCCTTGTCGGAGGCCATGAACACGTGGCCGGAGTGCGGGAAGCCCAGGGCGCCGGGGACGGGCTTGGAGATCTTGCGGACCCATGGAATCTGCCCGTAGGTCGTCCGTGGCATCGCCTTCTTCGCGGCCTGGTACCAGGCGTAACGCATCAACGCGCTGCAGTCGAAGCCGACCGTGTTCGCGCCGCGGCCGATGCCGCGCGAGGGCCCATTGAGGCCGCCGCCGCCCCAGCTGTAGGGGACACCTATCTGTGAGCGTGCGGCGCGTACGGCGCGCTTGCCGGGCCCGCCGATCTTCTCCTCAAGCGGCCCGAAGAACGCGAGGATCTTGGACACCAGGGCGCGCGGGATGCCTGCGATGAGCCGGCCGAAGCCGCCCATGCCGCCCAGGGCGCGGTCGGAGCCGTCCAGCATGGGGCCGAACGCCTTCCGGGCCGTCTTGACCAGGCCACCGGCGAAGAACCCCTTGGCGGCCTTGGCGAACTTCCCGACGATGCCGCCCAGGAAGAAGCGCCCCGCGAAGCCGGGGACGCCGGACGGGTCGCCGACTCCGCCCAGGAACTTGGCGACGCCGGTCACGCCGCCGCGCCGCGCCATGGCGTTCGCCGACTCGATGAAGTCGGCACCCACGGCGCGCGTGAACTCCGGCCGCATGATGGCCTCTCCGCCGGAGACCGCCGCGAGGCCGATGTCACGGCCGGGCGTGTATCCGGGGTAGACGCCGCCGCGGGCGAACCCCTTGATCGGGCTGAGCTTGCTCACGCCGGGGACGAGGTTGGCGACCGCGTTCCAGAGCTTGACGATCCCGCCGTTGAACACGCTGTTCACGACGAAACTCACTGGCTTCTTGGCGGCGTCCTTGAGCTTGTCCCACACCGTCTTAATGGCGTCCACGGCGTTGCGGAACGCCGGTGAGAGCTTGCCGACTGCGGACTTGATGAGGTCGAACGTCGGCTTGATCCAGCGCGTCCAGACGGTCCTGATCGCCGAGCCGACCGCGTTCCAGACCGGCTTGATCACCGAGTTGTAGAACCAGCGGACGACCGGGGCGACCACGGTCCGCAGGACGGTGACGATGGCGTTCAGCACCGGCCGTATGGCCGTGTTGTAGACGGCCTTGACCAGGTTCCCGATGAACGTGAATGCGGGCCTGAACGCGTGCGTCCACAGGGCCATCACGACCGCCGAGACGAGCTTGAAGGCGATCAGCAGCGGCGCCAGGACGAGCACGGCGACGATCGAGAACAGCCATTTGGCCAGCGTGCCGATGAACCGGAACGCCGGGGCGACGGCGGTCGTCCACAGCCACATGGCGGCCTTGCCGACCGCCTGGATCCCCGTCCAGATGGCCAGGAACACGGGCTTGATCACGTTCGCCAGCCACGTCACGACCGTCACCAGCAACTTGATCACCGGGATGACGAACCCGATGATCGTCGACCACCACTTGACCAGGATCAGGATGGCGATGCGCAGGACCGGCACGAGCGCCGTGACCAGGATCGTCGCGAGCCGCAGCAACTGCGGGACGAGCGGCAGGATCGCGATGACCAGGGAGGCGAACAGGGGTGTGAGCTGCGCCCACACCGGCAGCAGCGTCGCGACCGACGTGGCGAGTTGCAGAATCGACGGCATGCAGGCGATCAGGGCCTCCACGAGCGCCCCGCCGATCTGAGCGGCGGTCCGGCCGATCAGGCCGATGATCGGGATCAGGATCGGCTGCAGCTGCGCGTGCATGGTCGTGGCGAACTGCGACAGCGCCGGGAGGATCGGCGTCAGCGCGTTCAGGAACTGCCCGATGGCGCTGACGAACGCGCCGACGAGCGGCGACATGGCGATGAAGATCGGGCCGAGCGCCGCCAGATACTTCCCCACCACGCTCGCGAGGATCGGCACCAGCGGCGCGAGCGCGGCGGCCAGGGCGTTGACGCCGGTGAAGAACACGCGCAGGGCGTTCTGTGCGGCGGCCGTCTTGAGGAACGCGTTCAACTGGCTCGTGAGCGTGCCCAGGAACGCGAACAGCCCGCCGCCGGACGAGGCCGCGCGAGCGAAGGAGGCGATGATCCCGCCGAGGTCGCCCAGGACGCCGCCGATCTGCTTGATGAGCGCGAACGCGCCGCCCAGCGCCGCCTGGACGCCGCCGGATGCGGCGAACTTCTGCATCCATTGCCCGAACCGGACGCCGAGGTTGCCGACGCCTCCGGCGAGCTTGGACAGCGTCCCGGTGCCCTGTACGGCCATGTCGCGGAAGCCGCGGAGTACCGGTGTGATGGCGGGACGGATGCTCGCGACCGCGCGGCGGACGCCGCCGAAGATGACCGTCAGCCCCGACGCCGTCTTGCCCTCGCGGGCGAACTTGAGGCCCTGCACGGCGGCACGGCCGTACTCCGCGGCGACCCCTCGCACGCCGGAGCGCAGCGGTCCAGCAAGGACACCGGCCGTCGCCTTCAGCTGACCTTGCAAGGGTCCGAAGAAGGCGCTCTGCGCCGCGTTGCGGATGCCGAGCAACGCAGGTCGCAGACTACGCAGTTCGCGGGCGACCGCACGCGCGGCTGGGGTCAACCCCTTGAGGCTCTCCTCGAACGCTTTCGCGTCGTCGCCCATCGCGGCCTTGAACGCGTCACCGACGCCGCTGAGCGCGAGCTTGAATGTCACTAAGGCGGCGCCTGCGAGGGCGATGCCCGCGGGTATCCCTGCGAGCAGTCCGGCGAGCGGCGCGAGCGCGGTAGCCAGCTGCACGGCCTGCGAGATGGCGAACGCGGCCCCGATGCCGATCGTCGCGAACTTCGCGGCGACCTTGACCATGGAGCCCAGGCGCTTGGTGACGCCAGACATCGCGCCGCCGCCGACCCGGTTGAGCCGATCGAGCGAACCGGAGGTCTCATCGACGCGGCGGCGCAGGCCGGAGAACATCCGCGAGGCGCGGTCGTTGCCGATCAGGTTCAACAGCACGGTACGGGCGGCCATCAGGCGTCACCGTCCAGGAACCCGACCTCGTGGAGTGCCTCGACGAGGTCAGCGGAGACGGGCGTCACGGGCAGCAACTCGCCGCGGTAGGAGACGAGGACGAGCCACTCCGCGCGGCCGTCGATCTGGGAGACCTGCCAGCGGCCCGCGCGGATGCGCTTGGTCACGATCTTGCGGGTCGGTGCGTCGAGCCGCTCGACGGCATCCGCGACGAGCCCGGCCAGCGGCCCCAGCTCCCGAGCCTCAGCGCCCCGCACCTCGGTTGCCATGGCGTCACCCGCCGAAGACGACACGGCGGGTACGGGCAAGCTCATCCGCGAGGGCGAGAACCTCGGCGCGAGAGCCGTCAAGAATGTCCCGAGCGTGGCGGCACGCCCGGCGAGCGGCCCAATCGCTACCGCCCGTGTGCCGTACCAAGGACTTGCGGTCCTCGCTGAATCCCCGCTCGTTGAACGGGAAGACCAGCGCGCGGAACTCGGTGATCCACACCTCGGCGGCCGCGGCGATCACCGCAGACGCCACCGGGGGCGCCTGCTCGAACACCGTCGAGCCGCTGTGTCCGTCCTCCGACACGGTCACCTCGGCGACCTTCACGCCCAGGGCCCGCGCCACAACGGCGTGCGCCGCCTCGTGCTCGCAGGTGTTCCGCAGCGTCAGGTCGTCGTCCAGGCCGAGCCTGCGCCGGGACCAGTCCGCGAGATCATCGGCCGGACGCCGCCGATGCCCCGACGTCAGCACGCGCGAGCGCAGCAGCGCCGTGGTCAGGTCCACGTCGCCGAGTTCTCGCCACGTGTCGACGACGCGGCGGTCGTCGGCCGACAGTCCCGCGTAAATCCTCCATGCGGTCTGTTCGGACACGCTCTGTTCGGCTGCGGTCATCTTCACCGACCCTCGTCACCGGCTGCGACGTGGCGGCGTCCTCGCATGGTCCTGAACGTCCCGGGTCCTCTGCCGTTCGGTCCGGTGTCCCCGCGGCCCGGGTCATCTGCCGGGCCGTTGCGGTGCTCGAACTGCGGGGCGGTCGCCTCAGGCGGAGCGGCGGCGGTCGGCGTAGGCCAGGACCGCGGACCGGTCGAGCAGCCAGCGCCCACCTGCGCGACGGCCCATCCCCTGCGCCGCGAGCTGACGCACGCGCCGCTCGGACAACCTGAGCAGCCCGGCCGCCTCTCCCGTGGTGATCTCCCCATGCCGCGAGGGTGGCACCGTTTCCGCCTCCTGCGCTGCCGCGATACCGTCCGCGGCAGCCACCAGCGGCAGGGCCTCGTACTCGGCCGCCGCCCACCGGATCGCCCGCCGCGCCGCCTCCACCTCCGGCCGCATCCACACCGGGAGGTCGTCGAGCGCCCCGGCGACCACCGGCCAGCGCAACACGCGATCGAGCACATGCGCCGACACGCCATGAATCAGCGCGCCCTCGACGTACCGAGACGGCCGGTCCTCGCTCACCGGCGTCCCCTGCTCGCAGGGCGCATGACCGGCCGCTCGTACTCGGCGTGCGCGAGACCGGCGGCACGGGTCCGCTCCATTCGGTCTACGTCCAGCACAAGACTCGTCATCACCTGCCAGACCCGGCCGAGAGCGCGGTTCGCCGGCTCCAGCTGGTCGGAGTTCTCTTGCCACCGGACGGCGAGCTTCTGCCGCTCCTCCGGACGCAGGCGGGCGAGCGCGGCCCGCAGGTCGTCGGACATCATCCGAGTCCGTTTACGATCTGCCAGTCCACTTGAACGCCCACGGGCACGCCCGGTTCCCACGGTGCGGACGCGATGTTGACCCGCTTCTGCACGCTGGCCTCACCGGAGGCGAGTCGACCGGCGACGCGGCCGAGCACGTTCAGCCCGGAACCGATGGCGGTCAGCTCGTCCGGCGACAGGCCGTCGAGCGCGAGGGCGTCATAGACCGTCTGCAACGCCTCCGCAACACGGGCGACGGCGGGGGGAACACATCCTTGACACATCGAGTCGTCCTCATCGATCAGCAGCACCCCGCGCGCGTCGATGCACGCCCCGCACCGCATGCACTCAGGGTCCATCTCGCCACTGGCGATGATGATGTGAACGGTCATCGTCTCTCCTGTCGTTCGTCGGCGATCATCGCCGCTCTCCCTTTGCTTGGTCACGCTCACGGGCACGGGCGTTCCAGGCGGCGACGAAGCTCTCCGAGGTGTCGGAAGCAGAGAGAGGGCGCGTTTCAGCGTCCCTAGCGTCCCTAGCGTCCATCTGCCCGAATTCCCGCTGGTCAGCGGCGGGACGAGGGGTGGACGCTGGCGAGGTCGTAGCGTCCATCTCAGCGTCCCTAGCGTCCATCGCGGCCTGTTCGACGCCGGGGATGGACGCTAGAGGGGGGTCGCTAGCGTCCATCCCGTTTCCGCTGGTCGGAGCCGGTTTTCCGGTCCAGGTGGACACTGTGGACACTGAATCGCACTTTCTATCTGACGATGCCGTGAGGACGTAGAGGCGTTGGCGCTTGGGAGCCGGACCGCGCTGGCTGTCGTCTACGTCGATGCCGATCGCACGGAGCGCGGGGGCGAGGCGCTTGAGCTGTCCGGCCGCCCGAGTCGCGTCCTTGGGCCACCGTTTGGGGAGCCGGTCCGGGGCGTCGACCGAGTCGAGAATCTGCTGTGCGGTCGCCCTGACGCCGTCCGGGCCCGCGTCGTCCACGAGCTTCACCACGGCCTGCGCGAACGGCTCACCCTCCAGGACGTCGGTGACGGCGTCACGGGCGCCCGCCTTGTAGTCCTCCAGCGTCGTCCAGCCGCGGACCTGGTCGACGGCCTTGAGCACCCGGGCGAAGTCTGCCATGCGGGGACGCTCGATCAGCGTCACGTCCGGCAACGCCTTGAGCACCTCGGCCAGCAGGTCGAACAGTGAGGCCAGGATGGCGGCGTGCGCGTCGGCGTACACCTGGTCAAGCTCGGCTTCCTCGCGCCGGTCGGCGTCCCGGATGAGGGAAAGCTCGATCGTCAGCAGCCGCTCGGCGAGGTCGCCGGCCAGCGCCCCGGCGTCGATGGTCGTGAGCGCCAGGACCCGCCGGAACTCCAGGACCACCACGTCGTCATCGGTGTAGAGCGCCCGGTCGACGATGCCGTCCCCGGTGACGGCGCGGCACAGGGCGTCCGAGAGCCAGTCGGGGATGTAGGAGACGTTGTCCAGGCACAGCGCCCAGGAGTTGAACGCCTGCGTTGCCCAGGACTTCACGTCCCGTGGCGCGGTCCGCTTGGGAGCGCCGGACGGGTCGATGATCCCGATGACCATCTGCGCCGACTTGGACTTGCCCGTGCCCTGCTCGCCGCGAAACGCCAGGATCGGATGCGGCAGGTCCGGGATGAACGCGGCGACCAGCCACGCCACCAGGAGCCGGAACCCCTGCTCGTTCATGTTCAGCAGTCCGCGGAGGCGGGCCAGGCCGTCGCCGTCGCGGACCGGGACCGGTAGCGCCTTCATCGCGCCCGACCGCCGGAACAGCACGGGCGAGCGAGCCTCGCGGGACCAGCCGTCCGGGCCGATGGTCACGCACCGGCCGTCCGGCGTGCCGAGGTCGACCACGATCCGGCCGTCATGGCGAGCGACGCGCAGCTGCGGAACGCGCGGCTCATCGGCCTGCGCCACCCCCTCCAGCACCGTCATCGCATCGGCTAGCGCGGACTGCGAGGGGACCGCGCCGCCCTGCTCGTCGGCGTACACCTTGGCCAGCAGCGACCGCAGGCCAGACCTGCCGCGCAACGGAAGCGCGAGGTTCGCCCCGTCCTGCCGAACCGCGTACGGACGGCCGTCGTCGGACATGAACAGCTCGAAGCGTTCCCGGGCGATCCTCACCAGAATCGACGCCTGCGACGGTCCCTTGCCCTTCCCGTCCTGCTGGTCGGATGGACCGGAAGGCGGTGAGATCTCCTCGTTGTTCCGGACGGCCTCGGTGTCGAGAGGCACGAGGGCATCAAGGGGCAGTCCGGCGGCGAGGTGGTCGAACACGTCGGCCTTGGCCTGATCGAGAGCGGCCCGGACGATCGTCACGCTCTGGACGACCGGGGTGAGGATGTCCCGGATTCGCTGCGCGTGCTTGAGTCCCGCCGGGTCATTGTCGGCGACGATGACGACGTCAGCGCCGTTGAACCAGTCGGCATAGCGGCTCGGCCAGGGGTTGCCGGTTCCACCGGAGTTGCAGGTGGCGACCTCGCCGAGCCCGGCGAGCCGATCGGCGTCCTTCTCCCCTTCGACGATCCAGATGCGGCGGCCGTCGTGGATCGCGGCCAGGACGTCGGGGAGACGGTAGATGACGCGCCGCACGCCCTTGATGCCCTTGCCGCCGTCCGGGCGATACTGCGCGAACGACTTGGACTTGCCGTCGAATCCGGGCTCGTAGCGCTTGACCAGGTACAGCGGGGTGCCCTGCTCGTCGGTGTATCGATATTCGGCGACCACCTTGGGGCGCCCCGACTGGTCGCGCGGGTTGCAGATGTCGGCCTTGGTGAGGCCGATCGCAGCGAGGATCTCCTCCGTCGCGCATCCCGCCGAGCGGCACGTCAGGACGACCGGCTGAGTCTGGCCAGGGTCGACGTCGAGGGACGGATCACTGTCGTCGTGGGCAGGACACAGCGCCTTGTAGCCGCGGGCGGTGGGGCGGACGCCCTCCAGCTTGGGGAGGACGACCTCTCGCAGGACGTCCACAGTCACCGGCTCGCCTCCGCCGGGTAGGTGCGCGCGACCACGACCCAGACCAGCCGACCGCACCCCGCGCGGCGGACACCGTCGAGGGCGTCACGACTGCGCAGGCGGCCGAAGTGCCCCGCCCCGCAGTGCGGACAGGCCAGCGCGTACCACCACATCGTGCGACGGCCAGCGGGCGCATACAGAGACGCGTACGCAGCCGGGTAGCGCGCTATCTTGGACGTGACGCAGCCGCCGCCTTGCCGCTCGTCTCCGACCGCCCCGTGGGAATCGCCGTCCCCGGGGCGGTTTTCGTTGGTGGTCATCTCAGGCCGCCGTCCCACCGTTGGCCTGCTCGTCGAGCCACGCCTCGACGTCCGCCCAGCGGTAGCGCCGGTGACGGCCCACGCGGCTGTAGCGCGGACCGATGCCCCGGTGCGCCCAGTCGTCCAGGGTCCGCTTTGGGACGTTCAGGTACTCGGCCACCTCGTCCGAGTCGCCGAGCGGCTTTCTGACGTCAGTCGGCATCGCGTGCACCTCCATGTCGATACGACAAGCGCTCTGTCGAAACGACGAGCGATGCGGATAGTTTCCGGGTTGCGCTGGACGCATGTCAAGTCGACGGCTAACTTGTACATATGACAAGCAAAACACCTAGCGATCTCGCCGGAGAGCAGATCAAGAAATGGCGCCTCGAACGCGGGATGACAGCTGAGCAGCTAGCCGCACGCTGCGCAGAGTTGGGCGCACCCGAGATCACGAGCGCGGTCATCGCCAACATCGAGACCGGCCGGCGCGACCGTGCGACCGGTCGGCGACGGCGGACGCTCACACTTGAGGAACTGTGCCTATTCGCTGAGGCGCTCGACGTCCCGCCAGTCCGGCTGATGGTCCCGCTCGACGGGCGCACGCGGCTCCAGGTCACACCCACGGTCGAGATGTCGACCTGGCGGGCGCTGTTCTGGGTGAGCGGGGAGAACGACCCTGCCGACCCTGACCGCCGCGCCCGGTGGCGCGAGGCAATCGGTGACCTCTACTCGTTCCGGAACCTGCGCGACATCATCTCGGCAGCGAACAAGGCGCAGGGACGAGGCGACACGAAGGGGTACGAGGCCCAGCTCAAAGAGGCCGCGAAGCTGATCGAGTGGGGGATGCTTGCCCACAACGTCACGCCCCCGGCGCTCCCCGCCGAGGTCATCGAGACCATGAAAACCCGCGGATGGCTGGAGCGCGCCGACGAGGTGCCCGTCCGGGCCAAGGACGATGACTGATGGCGCGCGTTAAGGACCTCTGGTTCACGGCCACCGAGCCGAAGCGGAAGACCAAGCGGCATCCGGACCGGGGTGGGAACCGCGACGCTTCACGGTGGCTCGCCTGCTGGATCGCCCCGGACGGTCGCGAGTGCACGAAAGCCTTTCCGACCAAGACGAAGGCCAAGCAGTACGCCGAAGACCAGGAGGTCGACGCTCGACGCGGTCCGTACATCGACCCGAAGGCTGCCCGGATGACGGTCCGGGAATGGTGCTCGACGTGGCTCGCGGGCTATCGCACCCGGCGACCGGGCACCGTCCGAGCGGCCGAGGTGCACATAGCGCAGATCCTCGCCGAGTTCGGCGACCTCCCGCTTAACGCCGTCCGGCCGTCGCAGGTGCGGGCCTGGTGCGCGCGGTTGAAGTCTGAGGGTGCCGCGGACTCCTACGTTTACGCCCTGCACGCCCGGCTGTCGCAGATCATGAGTGACGCCGTCCACGACGACAAGCTCGTCAAGTCGCCGGTCTCGCGGCGGACGTCACCCGGTGCGGGGAAGCAACGGCCGTACGTCGCCACCACGGCGCAGGTGTGGGCGCTGTACGACGCGATGGGGGAGCGGTACCGGGCTGCCGTCCTGCTCGCCGCGTTCGCTGGCCTGCGGCTCGCGGAGTCGTGCGGCTTGCGGGTCGATGACGTCGACTTCATGCGCGGCGTCATCTCTCCGGCCGTCCAGTACCCGGACGACGAACTCAAGACCGAGGTGTCCCGGACGCCGATCCCCATCCCCGCGACCCTCTCCACGGAGCTGTCGGCACAGGTGGCCGCGTACCCTGCCGAGACGCTTATGACGAACGCATGGGCACAGCAGCTCTCGCCGTGGACGCTGGAACGCCACATGCGCGCCGCGCGGGACAAGGTACGCGCCGATGCCGAGAAGGCACGGAAGATGGGGAAGGACGTGACGGACATCCCTGCGGACTTCCGATACCACGATCTTCGCCACTACTTCGCGTCGCTGCTGATCGCGTCGGGCGCCGACGTCAAGACGGTCCAGGCGCGACTACGGCACGCGTCGGCCAAGACGACCTTGGACACCTATGGGCACATCTGGCCCGACCGGGACGAGTCGACCCGTGCGGCCGTCGAGGCTGTTCTCGTCGAGCGCGCGGAACTGAGCCGGAACCAGGGTGAGGCGCGCTGATGAAGTACCACGTCAGCGCGCCTCTCTGGCCTATATGTCGTAGTAGAGCTCGAATTCGTGCGGGTGGGGGCGGAGGCGGATGGGGTCGATCTCGAACTCGTTCTTCATCGTGATCCAGGTCTCGATGAGGTCGGGCGTGAAGACGCCGCCTTCGAGGAGGTAGTCGTGGTCGGACTCCAGGGCCGCGAGGACCTCCTCCAGCGAGCCGGGGACCTGCGGGATCGCGCGGGCCTCCTCCGGCGGGAGCTCGTAGAGGTCCTTGTCCACGGGCTCGGCGGGCTCGATCTTGTTCTTGATGCCGTCGAGACCGGCCATCAGCATGGCGGAGAAGGCCAGGTACGGGTTGCAGGACGGGTCCGGCACGCGGAACTCGACGCGCTTGGCCTTCGGGTTCGACCCGGTGATCGGGATGCGGATGCAGGCCGAGCGGTTGCGCTGGGAGTAGACCAGGTTGACCGGGGCCTCGTAGCCGGGGACGAGCCGGTGGTAGCTGTTCACCGTCGGGTTCGTGAAGGCCAGCAGGGACGGGGCGTGCTTGAGCAGCCCGCCGATGTAGTAGCGGGCGTTGTCGGACAGGCCCGCGTAGCCGACCTCGTCGTAGAACAGGGGCGCGCCGTCCTTCCACAGGGACTGGTGGCAGTGCATGCCGGAGCCGTTGTCGCCGAAGATCGGCTTCGGCATGAACGTGACGGTCTTGCCCGCGGCGCGCGCGACGTTCTTCACGATGTACTTGTAGAGCAGCAGCTGGTCGGCCGTCTTCAGCAGGGTGTCGAAGCGGAAGTCGATCTCGGCCTGGCCTGCGGTGCCGACCTCGTGGTGCTGCATCTCGACGTGGATGCCGGAGGCCAGGAGCTGCGCGACCATCTCCGAGCGCAGGTCGGTGTAGTGGTCCATCGGCGGGACGGGGAAGTAGCCGCCCTTGTACGGGGGCTTCGCGCCGAGGTTGCCGCCGGGCTCCTCGCGGCCGGTGTTCCACGCGCCCTCGACGGAGTCGAGGTAGTAGTAGCCGGCGTTCTGCCTGGTCTCGAAACGGACGTCGTCGAAGATGTAGAACTCGGCCTCGGGACCGAAGTAGCAGGTGTCGGCGATGCCGGTGCCGCGCAGGTAGTCCTGCGCCTTCTTCGCCACATTGCGCGGGTCGCGGCTGTACGGCTCCCCGGTCAGCGGGTCGTGGACGAAGAAGTTCAAATTCAGGGTCTTGTGCTGGCGGAACGGGTCGACGACGGCGGTGGACGGGTCCGGCAGCAGCAGCATGTCCGACTCGTGGATCTCCTGGAACCCGCGGACGGACGAGCCGTCGAACATCAGCCCCTCGGTGAAGACGCTCTCGCCGAAACTCTCGACGGGGAACGTGAAGTGCTGCATCTTGCCCGGCAGGTCCACGAACCGGCAGTCGACGAATCGCACACCTTCGTTCCTGATGTAGCTCAGAACCTCTTCGGCGCTGCTGAACATCCGGCCTCCTTGGGCGCTTCTCGGCTTCCCGGCAGGCTATGGCGACGCCGTTTCCCGTCCGTGTCTCATATGTTTCCGCTGTGTTACGCGTCACCCCGGGACCCGGGGCCCAGTCCACCGCGGGGACTGGGTCCGGGCCGGGTCGGGAGGCGCGGAAGGACGGGATAGCGTAGGCGCCATGAGCAGTGGTAAGGGCGGGCCGCGGTGGACGCAGACGTGGCTCGGCGGTGCGGCTTCGGCCGGGGTCGACCCGGGCAGGCCGGGGGAGAAGATCGGCTTCCCGGAGAGCGGCAGCGGCGCCGTCGCGTCCTACGGCCGGCGGCTGGTCGCGCTGTTCGTCGACTGGGGGCTGTCGATGCTGGTGGCGAGCCTGCTGGCGCGGTCGCTCGACTGGGACCCGGCGGAGCGCAGCATGTGGACGCTGGTCATCTTCGTGATCTACGCGTGGCTGTCGACCGCGTTCACCGGCGTGACGATCGGGAAACGGCTGTGCGGCATCCGCGTCGCGCGGCTGGACGGACGGCCCGTCGGGCTCGGGTGGGCGCTGGCCAGGACGCTGCTGCTGGCCCTCGTCATCCCCGCGCTGATCTGGGACCGGGACCATCGCGGATTGCACGACCGCGCGAGCGACACCGCCGTCGTCAACCTCTGAGCGCGACCGCACAACAAAGGCGCCCCCGTCGGGGAGCGCCTTTCTGAAGCGAGGCGTCAGCTCTAAAACGAAGTGTCAGCGCATTTTGGGCTTGGGGCCCTTGGGCATCTTCGCGCCCTTCGGGATCGGGCCCTTCGGCATCTGCATCGACCGGGGGAGCGCCTGGAGGCGGTCGTTCAGCTCCGCCACCTGGCCCTTGGTGAGGTTGCGGGGCAGCTTCATCAGGTGGCGCTGCAACTTGTCCACCGGGATCTGGCCGTCGTCGTCCCCGACCTGCACGTCGTAGATCGGCACCTGCTGCGCGGCGCGGGAGAGGCGCTTCTTCTCGGCGCCGAGGAGCTGCCCGACGCGGTTGCGCGGGCCCTCCGAGACGAGCACCACGCCGGGACGTCCGACCGCGCGGTGCACCATGTCGAGGTTGCGGTTGCCGCTGACCGCCTCGGTGACCGTCCAGTTCCCGCGCATGTTCTTCAGGATCGCGGCGGCCGCGCCGGGCTGCCCGGCGATCACCTTGTACTGCGCGCGCTGCGCCATCTGACCGAAGACGATCATGCCGACGGCGACGGCGGCGAGGACGCCCAGCGGGATGAAGAACCACAGCTGGCCGAAGAGGAACCCGATCAGGATGACGACGACCAGCGTCCCGATCGCCGACGCGAACACGATCGGCAGGGCCTTCGGGTCGGCCTGCCGGAGCACCTGGGCGACCATGCGGATCTGCTTGAGGCGGCCCGGACGCTCCTGGGCCCCGTCCGTGGGCGTTTTCGACATGGATACAAGGATAGTCGGGTCGGACCCCCGTCCCGACACCCCCCGATCCAGGCCCGCCGAGCTAGGCCCGCGCCTCGACGGCCTGCTTGTAGAGGCGTCCGGCGCGGTAGCTGGAGCGCACCAGCGGGCCGGACATGACGCCCGCGAACCCGATCTCCTCGGCCTCGGCGGACAGCTCCACGAACTCCTCCGGCTTCACCCACCGCTCCACCGGGTGGTGGCGGGCGCTCGGCCGCAGGTACTGCGTGATCGTGATCAGCTCGCAGCCGGCGGCGTGCAGGTCGCGCAGGGCCTGGGAGATCTCCTCGCGGGTCTCGCCCATGCCGAGGATCAGGTTCGACTTGGTGACGAGGCCGTCCTCGCGGGCGCGGGTGATGACCTCTAGGGAGCGCTCGTACCGGAACCCTGGACGGATCCGCTTGAAGATCCGCGGGACGGTCTCCACGTTGTGCGCCAGCACCTCGGGACGGGACGAGAACACCTCGGCGAGCTGCTCGGGGACGGCGTTGAAGTCGGGGATCAGCAGCTCGACGCCGCAGCCCGGGATCGTCGCGTGGATCTGCCGGACGGTCTCGGCGTACAGCCAGGCTCCGCCGTCGTCCAGGTCGTCGCGGGCGACGCCGGTCACGGTGGCGTACTTCAGGCCCATCGTCGCGACGGACTCGGCGACGCGGCGCGGCTCGTCCCGGTCGAGCTCGGCGGGCTTGCCGGTGTCGATCTGGCAGAAGTCGCAGCGCCTGGTGCACTGGTCGCCGCCGATGAGGAACGTGGCCTCCCGGTCTTCCCAGCATTCGTAGATGTTGGGACAGCCGGCCTCCTGGCACACCGTGTGCAGGCCCTCCGCCTTCACCAGGCCGCTGAGCTCCCGGTACTGCGGGCCCATCTTCAGCCGCGTCTTGATCCAGTCGGGCTTGCGCTCGATGGGGGTCTGGCTGTTGCGCGCCTCGACGCGCAGCAGCTTGCGCCCCTCTGGGGTCACCGTCGTCACGGGACCCAGCGTACGTGGCGATCTACGGCGCCGGCACACCGCCCGCCGCCCTGCCGCCGCCCTGCCGCCGCCTTGCCGCCGACGGACGCGCGGGGCCGTCCCGGAGCCGCCGTCTGGGTGGTTTCCGACCGGGTGGGGCTCAAAGGCATATCGGAGCGATATCGAACGTATGACAGTACCCGGTCCTGCTCCGCCGATTCGTGTGTTTCTGCCATGGCCAACAGTGGATCTCTCTAAGGTGACTCCCTGTCGTCACGCAACAGCGTCAGCAGGAGGACCAGTGGGCCTGGCAATGTCGTACCTCAGGGTGCCGCCGGTGCTGGAGGGTGAACCTGATCCCGGACGGATCGCCCGCCATGTCTTCGGCGACGCCGACTGGCGCCGGCGCGGCGCGGCCAACCTGTTCGAGCTCGGCTGGGCCTGGCAGGCGATGCACTACCTCTGCACCGGCGACCCGTGGGACGGGCGGCAGCCCGAGGCCGACGTCGTGTGCGGCGGGCGGCTGCTCACCGAGGACGGCGCCGACGAGCTGGGCATGGACGTGATCTACCTCGCGCCCGAACGGGTGAAGCCCGCCGCCGACCATCTGGCCGCGACGCCGTTCAGCAAGGTCGCCGGACGGTACGACCCGGCCGCGATGGGCAAGGCCGGCGTCCAGGACGCGGACCGGCTCGACGCCGCCGTCCGCGACAAGCTCCTCAAGCCCGCCCACAAGGGACTCGCGGAGTTCTTCCAGGCCGCCGCCACCGAGGGCCAGGCCGTCTACAAGCTGATGGCCGCCGACTCCTGAGCGCCCGCCCGCTCCCGGACGCCCGCCGACTCCCGAACGCCCGCCGGCTCTTGGACGACCGACGCCTTCCGAGGGTGCGCCAGGGCTTCTAGCTGTGCCGTCGTGCGGTGCAGCGTCCCCTCCGCGCCGAGGGCCGCGGCGAGGTGGCGCTCCACCAGCGGGACGATCTCGGCGACCGTGACGTCCCGGCCCAGCTCCCGGGTGAGGTTCGTGGAGCCCGCGTCCCGGATCCCGCAGGCGACGATCCGGTCGAACCAGTCCATGTCGTTGTCGCAGTTCAGCATGAACCCGTGCATCGTGACCCCGCGCGACACCCGGGCCCCGATCGAGCCGACCTTGCGGTCCGGCGTGCCGGGGACCCACACCCCGCTGCGTCCCTCGACGAGGACGGTCTCCAGGCCGAGCTCGGCGCAGACGTCCATCATCATCCGCTCCAGCAGCCGCACGTAGCCGACGACGTCGACGGGGTCGGGCAGCTTGACGATCGGATAGCCGGTGAGCTGCCCGGGGCCATGCCAGGTGATCTTGCCGCCGCGGTCGACGTCCACGACCGGCGCGCCGGGATCGCCGACCGGCCGGTCCAGCTTCCCGGTGCGCTTGCCCGCCGTGAAGACCGGCTCGTGCTCCAGCAGCAGGACGGTGTCGGGGATCGCGTCGTCCACGCGCAGGGCGTGGGTGCGTCTCTGCAGGTCCCAGCCCTCGATGTAGGGGACGGCCGCCGCGCCGAACCCCGCGTGCACCATCACCAGCTCGCGTACGTCCACATCGCTCACACGGGCCAGCTTAAGCGCCTCAAGGTCCTTGAGGTTCTACAGGGATGCGAGCAGCCGGGGCTCCAGGCGGAACTCCTTCGCCGTGCCGGGCCCGTCCGGCTCGACGCGGTACGCGCCCGCGTCCTTCCGGTAGGAGACGGCCTGGACGAACTCGGTGCCGACGTAGTGCAGCGCCACGCACTCGTCGGCCGCGTACCCGCCGGGCAGGGTGCCCTCGCCGACGAGCTGCTGCAGCAGCGGACGCCGCTGCGGCTCGCTGTCGTAGTGCACGCCGCACGAGTACGGAAGGAAACCCAGGCCGTCGGTCAGCGGCCGCAGCTGCGGCCCGAACGAGTCGGTGTTGCCGCCGACATGCCAGCACAGCGCGCCGGCGCTCTGCCCGGACAGCACCACGCCCTCCTGCCACGCCTCGCGCAGGATCTCGTCCAGGCCGTGCAGCCGCCACAGGGCCAGCAGGTTCGCGACGCTGCCGCCGGACACGTACACCAGGTCCTGGTTGAGCAGGTGCGCCCGGACGTCGGGGACGTTCGGCATCGGGAACAGCGCCAGATGGCTGACCTCGGCGTCCATCGAGGAGAACGCGGCGTAGAAGGCGGACAGGTACTCGGCTCCGTCGCCGAGCGCCGTGGTCAGGAAGCAGACCCTCGGCCGGTCCTGGCCCGTCAGGTCGAACGCGTAGCGCAGCAGCGGGCTCGCGGTGCGGCCGTCCCGTCCGTCCGGGACGAAGCTGCCCCCGCCGATCGCGAGGATGTGCGGCTGTCCGTCGGTGCTCAATTCACCCTCCTCGTGGACCAGGCTGTCTTTCTCTCGCCGTACTCGGTGTCACCGTATGGCCACCGAACGGGAGCGGCCGGGACTTTGACGGTTCTTGGGGCTCAGATGGTTCTTGGACTCACAGGACGTCGCGGAGGGCCGCGGCGACGTCCTCGTGCGCGAACCGGAACCCGGCCTCCCGCAGCCGCCGCGGCAGGACCCGCTGGCTGATCAGCGGCCCCTCGTCGGCGAAGCCGAGCAGCGCCGCCCGCAGCGCGAACTTCGGCACGGTCAGCCGCGTCGGGCGGTGCAGGGCGCGTCCGAGCGCCCGCGTGTAGGCGTCGTTGGTCACCGGGTTCGGCGCGGTCAGGTTGACCGGTCCGGCGATCTCGTGGTCGATGAGGAAGCGCAGCGCGGCGACCTGGTCGCGGAGGGAGATCCAGCTCGTCCACTGGGCGCCGTCGCCGAGCTTGCCGCCAAGGCCGAGCCTGAACAGGGGGAGCGTCCTGCCGAGCAGCCCGCCCTCGCGGGTCAGGACCAGGCCCGTGCGCGGGTGGACGACGCGGACGCCCGCCTCCCTGGCGGGCGCGGCGGCGGCCTCCCAGTCACGGACGAGCGCGGCCAGGAACCCGCGCCCGGCGGGGCTCTTCTCGTCGACCTCGCGGCCGCCGGTGTCGCCGTAGTACCCGATCGCGGACCCGCAGACCAGCACGGGCGGCCTGCTGCCGGCGGCGGCGATGGCCTCGGCGATCGTCCGGGTGCCGGCGAGCCGGCTGTCCCTGATCTTCCGCTTGTACGCCTTCGTCCACGGCCGGTCGCCGATCCCGGCGCCGGCCAGGTGCACGACCGCGTCCGCGCCGTCCAGCGACGCCGCCTCGACGCAGCCGTCCGCGGGGGACCAGCGCGCCTCGTCGGGTCTGGACGGTTCCCTCCTGATCAGCCTGATGACCTCGTGGCCGTCCCCCCGAAGCGACCGCACCAGCGCCGAGCCGATCAGGCCCGACGAGCCCGTGATGGTGACCCTCATGGCACCACCCTAGGCGGAGCCCGCCACCGATCGCTGAGATTCTCAGCCCCAGTCCCGCGTTCTCCGGTCAGCCCCCCTCGTATTCAGGCCAGTTGTCGCTGCCCGGCCCGGAAAACGGGAACCCCGCCGCGGCGTGGCCTGCGGCGGGGTTCCGGGGTCGTCCGGGGGGACGGGTCAGAGGCCGAGCTCGGACTCGAAGTTGCCCTCCTCCAGGCGGTGCTTGATCGTGGCGAGGAAGCGGGCGGCGTCCGCGCCGTCGATCAGGCGGTGGTCGTAGGTCAGCGCCAGGTACACCATCGACCGCACCGCGATGACCTCGCCGAGGTCCGGGTCGTCGATGACGGCGGGACGCTTCACGACCGCGCCGGTGCCGAGCATGCCGACCTGCGGCTGGTTGAGGATCGGGGTGTCGAACAGCGCGCCGCGGCTGCCGGTGTTGGTCAGCGTGAAGGTGCCGCCGGCCAGCTCGTCCGGGCTCACCTTGTTGGTGCGGGTGCGCTCGGCGATGTCGGCGATCCGCTGCGCGAGGCCGCCCAGGTTGAGCTGGCCCGCGTTGTGCACCACCGGGACCATCAGGCCGCGTTCGGGGACGTCCACGGCGATGGAGAGGTTCTCCACCTCGTGGTAGGTGACCTCGTTGGTCTCGCCGTTGATGACGGCGTTCAGCTTCGGGTGCGCCTTGAGCGCCTCGACCGTCGCCAGCGCGAAGAACGGCAGGAACGACAGCTTGACGCCCTCGCGGGACTGGAAGTCGGCCTTCGCCTGCTCCCGCAGCCGCGCGATCTTGGTGATGTCCACCTCGACCACGGTGGTGAGCTGCGCGGACACCTGCAGCGACTCCACCATGCGGCGGGCGATCGTCTGCCGCATCCGGGACATCTTCTCGGTCCGGCCGCGCAGCGCGAGCTGCTCGGCGGGGGCTCCGGCGGGGGCCGGGGCGGCGTGCCGTCCGGACGGCGCCTGCGGCGCGGCGGCCGGAGCCGGGGCGGCGGGCGCGGCCGGGGCGGGCGGCGCGGCCTGCTGCTGCGCGGCCTGCTGGGCGGCGCGCGCGGCCTCCAGGACGTCCTGCTTGCGGATGCGCCCGCCGACGCCGGTGCCCTTGACCGTGGACAGGTCCACGTTGTGCTCGGCGGCGAGCTTGCGCACCAGCGGCGTGACGTACGGGCCCTCGCCGGACGGCGCCTCGGGCTGCGCGGGCGCCGGCTGCTGGGCCGCGGGGGCCGGCTCGGGCGCGGACGGACGCGGCGCCTGCTGCGGGGCGGGGGCCGGGGACGGCGGCGCGGGCGGCTGCTCCTGGGCGGGCGGCGGCCACGCGGCGGGCGGCGGCGGGGACTGCTGCGCCTGCGGGGCCTGCTGCTGTGCCTGCTGCGGGGCCTCGGCCTGCGGAGCCGGTGCCTGTGCGGCGGGGGCCTCGGACGCGGGCGCCTCCTGCGCGTCCGCGGCGGGGGCGCCGCCGCTCGACGGCGCCTCGCCCTCGTCGCCGATGACGGCCAGCTCCGCGCCGACCTCGACGGTCTCGTCCTCGGCGACGGTGATGCTGGTCAGGATGCCCGAGGCGGGGGAGGGGATCTCCGTGTCGACCTTGTCGGTCGACACCTCCAGGAGCGGCTCGTCGGTCTCGACGCGCTCGCCCTCCTTCTTGAGCCAGCGGGTGACGGTGCCCTCGGTGACGCTCTCGCCGAGCTGGGGCATGGTGACGGAGACCGGCATGTCTCAGCTGCTCCTTCGGAATACTCGTTGCGGCGTTCAGCCGTGTACGTGCAATGGTTTGCCGGCGAGGGCGAGATGCGCCTCGCCGACCGCCTCGGACTGGGTCGGGTGCGGATGGATCAGCTGGGCCACCTCGCCCGGGAGGGCCTCCCAGTTGTAGATGAGCTGCCCCTCCGCGATGAGCTCGCCCACGCGCGCCCCGACCATGTGCAGGCCGAGGACGGGACCGTCCACGGCCGCGATCACCTTGACCTCGCCCTGCGTCCCCAGGATCTTGCTCTTGGGGTTGCCGGCCAGGTCGTAGGTGACCTCCTTGATCTCGTACCCGCGCTCTCGGGCCACGGCGGACGTGATGCCGACCGAGGCCACCTCCGGGTCGGAGTAGGTGATGCGGGGGACACCGTCGTAGTCGATCGAGGCCGGGTCGAGCCCGGCGACCCGTTCGGCGACGAGGATCCCCTCGGCGAAGCCGACATGGGCGAGCTGCGGCGTCGGGATCAGGTCGCCGACCGCGGAGATGGTGGGGACGCTCGTCCGGCAGTACTCGTCGACCTTGACGAAGCCGCGCTCGGTCTCGACGCCGGCCTCGGCCAGGCCGATGCCGTCGGAGACCGGGCCGCGCCCGACCGCGACCAGCAGCAGCTCCGCGTCGATGGTCTTGCCGCCTTCGAGGGTGACGGAGATGCCGCCCTGCGTCGGCTTGGCGCTCTCGAAGCGGGTGCCGAGCTCGAACTTGATGCCGCGCTTGCGGAACGCGCGCTCCAGCCGCTTGGAGCTGGACTCCTCCTCCAGCGGCAGCAGGTGCGGGAGGGCCTCGACGATCGTGACGTCCGCGCCGAACGAGCGCCAGACGCTGGCGAACTCGACGCCGATCACGCCGCCGCCGAGGATGACGACGGAGCCGGGGACGCGGTCGAGCCGCAGCGCGTGGTCGCTGGAGATGACGCGCTCGCCGTCGATGCCGAGGCCCGGCAGCGACTTCGGCTCGGAGCCGGTGCCGAGGACGATGTGCCGCCCCTCGATGATGCGGGAGCCGTCCGCGCCCGCGACCTCGATCGTGGTCGGGCCGGTGAGCCGTCCGCTGCCGTGCACGATCTCGATGCCCTTGGCCTTGATCAGCCCGGTGAGGCCCTTCACGGTCGTCGAGACGACCTTGTCCTTGTAGGCGTTCACGCCCTCGACGTCGATGCCCTCGAACGTCGCCTTCACGCCGAACTTGGCGGCTTCGCGGGACTGGTCCGCCACCTCGGCCGCGTGCAGCAGCGCCTTGGTGGGGATGCAGCCGCGGTTGAGGCACGTCCCGCCGAGGGACTCGTCGCGCTCGATCAGCGCGACGGACTTGCCGAGCTCGGCGGCGCGCAGCGCGCACGCGTAACCGCCGCTGCCGGCACCTAGGACGACGATGTCGAAGGGGCCGTTGTCAGCCACTGGACGCTCCCTTTCCCCGGGGTCGTGGCGCCGCGTGGGCCGGGCGCCACTGTAGGTGGTGGTCGTTGTCCGGGGCGGGGCGCGCCGGTCGCGGGCGCCCGCCGCCACAAGAAATCTATTCTGTTCTCCACGCGGGCCGGCGGGCGGGTCCCCTGGAGAATTCCTGGTTCCTGGTTCCTGGTCCTGCGTTCCCGGTTCCCGCGTCCCCGGGACCCTACAGAACTCCGGCGGCGAGGTCCTCGGCTATCTGGACCAGGGTGCGGGCGGCGGCGCCGGTGCCGCCCTTCGGGGTGTAGCCGTACGGCTCGCCCTTGTTGAAGGACGGTCCCGCGATGTCGAGGTGGGCCCATTTGACGCCGTCCGGCACGAACTCCTTGAGGAACGTCCCGGCGACGAGCATGCCGCCCCACCGGTCGCCGCTGATGTTGGCGATGTCGGCGACCGCCGAGTCGAGGCCCTTGCGCAGCTCCGCCGGGAGCGGCATGCCCCACGACGCCTCCCCGGCGCGGCCGGCGGCGTCGACGACCTTCTGCCGGACGTCGTCGTCGTTGGACATGACGCCGGTCGTGCGGGTGCCGAGCGCGACGAGCTGCGCGCCGGTCAGGGTCGCGACGTCCACGAGGAGGTCGGGGGAGTCCTCGCCGGCGCGGACGATGGCGTCGGCCATGACGAGGCGTCCCTCGGCGTCGGTGTTGAGGACCTCGACGGTCTTGCCGCCGTAGATGCGCAGCACGTCGGACGGGCGCTGCGCGGTGCCGCTCGGCATGTTCTCGGCGATGGCCAGGTAGCCGACCACGTTGACCGCGGGCTTGAGCGCGGCGATGGCGGCGAGCGCGCCGAGCACGGCGGCGGCGCCGCCCATGTCGGACTTCATCCAGTCCATGGCCTCGGACGGCTTGAGGGACAGGCCGCCGGAGTCGAACGTGATGCCCTTGCCGACCAGGACGAGCGTCTTGGACGCCTCCGGGTGGGCGTAGCCGAGCCGGACGAGCCGCGGCGGGTTGACCGAGCCCTGCCCGACGCCCGCGATGCCGCCGTAGCCGCCCTCGACGAGCGCCTTCTCGTCCAGCACCTCGATGGCGAGGCCCGCCTCGCCCGCGACGCGCTCGGCCTCGCCCGCGAGGTCTTCGGGGCACAGGTGGGACGGCGGGGTGTTGACCAGGTCGCGGACGAGCGTGACGGACGCGGCGAGGGTCCGGGCCCGCTCGACGGCCGCCTCCTCGGACGCGGAGGCCGGGGCCAGCAGGCGGATCTCCTCGACCGGGCTCTTGTGCTCGCCGCCCGTGCGGTAGGAGTCGAACGAGTAGGCGCCGAGCAGCGCGCCGAGCGCCACGGCCTCGACGTCCCCGGCGGACGCGGTGGGGAGCGCGACGGCGACCTTCGCGTGTCCGGCGAGGGAGCGGACGGCGGCGCCCGCGGCGCGGCGGACGTCCTCGGCGGACGGCGTCTCGCCCAG
The DNA here is from genome assembly GCF_044326345.1 of Actinomadura sp. 9N215. Lineage (NCBI taxonomy): Bacteria > Bacillati > Actinomycetota > Actinomycetes > Streptosporangiales > Thermomonosporaceae > Actinomadura > Actinomadura sp. 9N215. The sequence continues at coordinate 282,549 of NZ_JBIRBA010000008.1, forward strand.
GCCGGCGGCGACGATCAGCTTCGCGGTGACGGCGCCGAGCGCGGGCAGCTTGGTGACCTCTCCGGCCTTGCCGGTGGCGCCGAGCGCGGCGAGGGCCTCGGCGAGTCTTCCGTCCAGCGCGCGGTCGAGGTCCTCGGAGCCGGCGGCCGGGGTGACTCCCGCCCCGGCCGGTGCGACGCCGATCACGATCGCGTCGACGTCGATGTCTGCCAGGGCTGTGCCGTCAAGGCTGATGCTCGTCACGTAGCACGATGTTAGTCCCACCGGTGACCGGTTTCGCCCTTTTGGATCAAGCATTGCCGGTCCTGGGCGGCGGTACCGGCAAGGCCTGACGAACGTCCGGACCGCGCCCGCGGGGTGGCGGAACGGCGCCCGGCGGAGGTCGCGGCGCAGGTGGCGCGGGGTGCGGCGGACGTTCCAGGTGGCGGAGCGCCGCCTCTATTCACCTATTCCGATTGATTTAGTAGGTTATGTGCGTGACCAGGAACGACACCACCGCCGAGGCGCTGACGCTGGCGGACGCCCGGCGGCTGCGCGCCGACCGCGCCCGGCAGGTCGCGGACGTGCTGCGCCGCCAGGTGCTGTACGGCGAGTTCCGCAGCGGCGCGCTGCCCGCCGAGGGCCAGCTCGTCCGGGAGTTCGGCACGTCCCGCAACACCGTCCGGGAGGCGCTGGACCTGCTCCGCGCCGAGGGCCTCATCGAGCGGTGTCCCGGCGTCGGCACCCACGCCGTCGCCGAGAAGTACCCGCACGGTCTCGAACGGCTCCTCGGGCTCGCCGAGACGCTGCGCGAGCACGGCGAGGTCGCCAACGAGGTCCGCACGACCGGGCTGATCACGCCGTCCCGCGAGATCTCGGCGCGGCTGCGGCGGCCGCCGGGGGAGCCCGTCGTCTACATCGAGCGGATCCGGCGGCTGAACGGGCTGCCGCTCTCCCTCGACCTCACCTACATCGCCCGCGACCTGGGGGAGCCGCTGCTCGCCGAGGACCTCGCCCGCAACGACATCTTCGTCCTGCTCGAACGGATCGCCGGTCAGCCGCTCGGCCTCGCCGAGGTCACCCTCGAAGCCGTCAACGCCGACCCGCACTCGGCCGCGACCCTGGACGCCCCGCGCGACGCCGCCCTGCTGATGCTCGAACGCCTCACCCACCTCGCCGACGGCCGTCCGGTCGACCTGGAGTTCATCCGGTTCCGCGGCGACCGCATCGCGATGAGCGGCACCCTGCACCGCACCCACCCCTGACAGCCCGCTCGTTCTTGCCCTATCCCCGCGCCCTTGCCCTATTCCGCGCCTGCTCGCCCTATTGCCGCGCCCCGTCCCTGACAGGAGAACCCATGTCCCTTGTGGAGAACCGCGCCGACGTCCCAGTGACGGTGGACGAGGCCCTCTGCATCGACGGCTGCACGCTGTGCATCGACGTCTGCCCGCTGGACGCGCTCGCCGTCCACCCCGAGACCGGCAAGGCGTACATGCACGTCGACGAGTGCTGGTACTGCGGCCCCTGCGCGGACCGCTGTCCCACCGGAGCCGTGACCGTGAACATGCCGTACCTCCTGCGCTGAAGGACGTCCCCATGAGAAGAGTTCTCGCTTTCGGTCTCGTACCGCTGCTCGCCGGATGCACCGTCGCGGGCAACGCCTCCGCGGGCGGCGGCTCTGGCCAGATCGTCGTCGGCTACCAGTCGAAGACCATCAACACCGTCACCGCCGGAACGCTCCTGCGCTCGCTCGGCTTCTTCGAGAAGCGCCTGAAGGAACTGGACGGCAAGCACTCCGTCGTCTGGCGCGACTACGACACGGGCGCGCCGATCACCGCGCAGATGCTCGCCGGGAAGATCGACATCGGCTCGATGGGCGACTACCCGCTGCTGATCAACGGCTCGCGCGCGCAGGCGCAGGGCGGCGACGCCGAGACGCAGTGGGTGTCGGTGACCGGCTACAACCTGCGCGGATCGCTGAACAGCGTCGTCGTCGCGCCCGGCTCGAAGGCGAAGACGCTCCGCGACCTGAAGGGCGAGACCGTGTCGACGAGCGTCGGGTCCGCAGGGCACGGGACGTTCGTGCAGGCGGCGCGCAGGTACGGGCTCGACCCGGCGAAGGACGTGAAGGTCGAGAACCAGCAGCCGACGGTCGGCGCGTCCGCGCTCCAGTCGGGCGCCGCCGCGGGCTTCGCGCAGTTCGTCGCCTGGCCCGGCCTGCTGGTGAACAAGGGCCAGGCCAAGCTGCTCTACGACGGCGGTGCCCTGAATGTGCCGACGTTCCACGGCGTGGTGGTCCGCAAGGAGTACGCCGAAGAGAAGACCGAGATCCTTCGGGCGTTCCTTCGCGCGCAGATCGACGCGACCAACTACCTGCACGCGCACCCTCTGGAGTCAGCGGAATCGGTCGCGGCGACGACGGGCCTGCCAGTCGAGACCGTGTACCTCTACAACGGCGCGGGCGGCGTCGCCACGTTCGACCCGACCATCAAGAAGGAACTGCGGGACGCGTTCGTCCAGGACGTGCCGTTCCTCAAGTCGATCGGTGTCATCCAGACGCCGCTGAAGGTGGACCCGTTCGTCAACGACGCCTACATAAGGAAAGCGGTCGGAGCGTCCTACGGGCAGCAGGCCGCCTCCACGGCGAACCCTGCGGCCATCACCGGGACCGACGCCGTCTGCAACAAGAAGGTGGACGATCCCAAGACCGCGGGCGAAGTGTGGGTCAAGGGCGAGTCCAAGACGCGGCCGGTCGCTGACCCAGTGTGCCTGCTGAAGAACGTCCGGGCGCTTCAGGGCGAGGGCAAGCAAGTCAGGGCCGCGTACATCCCGGACACCGCAGCAGGGACCCGCTGGTTCGCTGACAAGGACATCTGGGTCGAGGACCCGTCCGCGACGGCCGCGCAGCGGTTCAAGCCGTTCGCGACGCCGGAGGGCGCGCAGAAGTACGTGTCCGCCCACTCGGCCGCGAAGGTCGTCCCGTACGGCGAGGCGGTGCGGCGCGCATGACGCGTACCTATGGTCTCTACCGCTGGCCCGTCAGGGTGGCGTCGCTGCTGGCGGCCGTGGCGGTCTGGCATCTGGTGACGGCCGCGGACCTGCGACTGTGGGTCCGGTTCGACCGGTTCCCCGGCCCGCTGGAGGTCGTCCGCGAGTTCGGGCGCCAGGTCGATCAGGGGCAGTACTGGCAGGACGTCGCGCAGAGCCTCGTCCGGATCCTCACCGGATTCGTGCTCGCCGCGGTCCTCGGGATCGCGCTCGGCGTCGCCACCGCCCGCTCCCGCTGGGCCGGGGACCTGCTGCAGCCGCTGTTCGAGGTGGCCCGCCCGATCCCCGCCATCGCGCTGGTGCCGGTCGCGATCCTGCTGTTCCCGGCGAACGAGCAGGGCATCGTGTTCATCACGTTCGCGGCGGCGTTCTTCCCCGTCCTGGTCAGCACCCGGCACGCGGTGAAAGCGCTCCCCGTCGTCTGGGAGGACGCGGTGCGCACGCTGGGCGGCGGACGGTGGCGGGTGTTGATCCGCGTCGTCCTGCCAGGGGTGCTGCCCGGCGTGTTCGGCGGGCTGTCCATCGGCATGGGCGTGGCGTGGATCTGCGTCATCTCCGCCGAGATGATCTCCGGCGACTTCGGCGTCGGCTACCGGACCTGGCAGGCGTACACGATCGTCGACTACCCCGGCGTGCTCGTCGGGATGGCCACCATCGGGCTGCTCGGCTGGCTCACCTCCGCGTCGGTGGAGCTGGCCGGACGCCGCCTCACCCGGTGGCTGCCGAGGGAGGAGAGGTCATGAGCGGCGAAGCGCGCCGGGAGGCGTGGGTGGCCGACCGCGCACAGGGCGCAGGGGCGGGGCTGTCCCTGCGGGCCGAGCGGGTGACGCTCGGGTACGGCGGACGGGCGGTCGTCCGCGGCCTCGACCTGGACGTGGCGGCGGGCGAGATCCTCGTCGTCCTCGGGCCGTCCGGGTGCGGGAAGTCCACGCTGCTGCGCGCGTTCGCCGGGCTGCTCCCGGCCGTGTCGGGGCGCCTCCTCGCGGACGGCGAGCCGGTCACCGGTGCGTCCGCCGACCGGGCGCTGATGTTCCAGGACGACGCGCTCCTGCCGTGGCGGACCGCCCGCCGCAACGTCGAGCTGGCCCTGGCGCTGCGCGGCGTCCCGCGCGGGGAGCGCCGCGCGGCGGCGGGACGCTGGCTCGGCCGGGTCGGGCTAAGCGACGACGCCGGACGGCTGCCGCGCGAGCTGTCCGGCGGGATGCGACAGCGCGTCCAGCTCGCCCGGACGCTCGCCGCCGGGCCCCGCGCGATCCTCATGGACGAGCCGTTCGGCGCCCTGGACGCGCAGACGCGCGCGTCCATGCAGCGCCTCCTTCTGGACGTGCTCGCTGATGCCCCCGCGACGGTCGTCTTCGTCACCCACGACGTGGACGAGGCGCTCCTGCTCGGCCACCGCGTCGTCGTCCTCGGCCCGGACGGTGTCGCCGCCGAGTTCGCCGTGCCCGCGTCCCGCGACGAGGTGCTCGCGGCCCTCGGCGCCGGAGAACCCGCCCTCGGCGCCGCAGAACAGTTGAAGGAGACGGTCTGATGGAGATTCCGTCCGCGGCGGACCGGCGTGAGCTGAGCTGCGACGTCCTGGTGATCGGGGGCGGCACCGCCGGGACGATGGCCGCCATCACCGCCGCCGAGCACGGCGCGTCCGTGCTGCTGCTGGAGAAGGCGCACGTCCGGCATTCGGGCGCGCTCGCCATGGGCATGGACGGCGTCAACAACGCGGTCATCCCCGGCAAGGCCACGCCCGAGGACTACGTCGCCGAGATAACCCGCGCCAACGACGGCATCGTCGACCAGCGGACCGTCCACCAGACGGCCACCCGCGGCTTCGCCATGGTGAAGAGGCTCGAACGGTACGGCGTGAAGTTCGAGAAGGACGAGCACGGCGAATACGCGGTCCGCAGGGTGCATCGTTCAGGTTCGTACGTCCTGCCCATGCCGGAGGGCAAGGACGTCAAGAAGGTGCTGTACCGGGTGCTGAGGAAGCGTTCCATCCGGGACAAGGTGCAGATAGAGAACCGTGTCATGCCTGTGCGCGTCCTGACGTCGGACGGACGCGCGGTAGGCGCCGTGGGTTTCGACACCCGCAGCGGTGAGTTCGTCACCGTCTCGGCCGGTGCCGTGATCCTGGCGACGGGCGCGAGCGGCCGTCTCGGGCTGCCCGCGTCCGGCTACCTGTACGGGACGTACGAGAACCCCACCAACGCGGGCGACGGCCACGCCATGGCCTACCACGCGGGCGCCGAGCTCAGCGGCATCGAATGCTTCCAGATCAACCCGCTCATCAAGGACTACAACGGCCCCGCGTGCGCCTACGTCGCCAACCCGTTCGGCGGCTACCAGGTCAACGCCGCCGGGACGCGGTTCGTCGACTGCGACTACTGGTCGGGCCAGATGATGGCGGAGGTCAAACGGGAGATCGACTCCGCGCGCGGCCCCATCTACCTGAAGCTCACCCACCTGCCGGACGAGACCCTGACGGCGCTCGAAGGCATCCTGCACACCACCGAGCGCCCGACGCGCGGCACCTTCCACGCCGGACGCGGCCACGACTACCGCGCCCACGACGTGGAGATGCACATCTCCGAGATCGGGCTGTGCGGCGGGCACTCCGCGTCCGGCGTCTGGGTGGACGAGAACGCCCGCACGACCGTGCCCGGCCTGTACGCGGCGGGCGACCTCGCCTGCGTCCCGCACAACTACATGATCGGCGCGTTCGTGTTCGGGGACCTGGCGGGCGCGCACGCGTCCGCCCACCCCGGCCCCGGCCCCGGCGCCGCGCTGCCGGAGGACCAGATCCGGGCGGCGCACGAGCTGATCTACCGCCCGCTGCGCAACCCGGACGGGCCGCCGCAGCAGCAGGTCGAGTACAAGCTTCGCCGGTTCGTCAACGACTACGTCGCGCCGCCCAAGACGCGGGCGAAGCTCGACATCGCCGTCGAGACGTTCACCCGGATGGAGGCGGAGATCGCGGGCATGGGCGCGCGGACCCCGCACGAGCTGATGCGCTGCGCCGAGGTCACGTTCATCCGCGACTGCGCGGAGATGGCCGCGCGCTCGTCGCTGACCCGCACCGAGAGCCGCTGGGGCCTCTACCACGACCGCGCCGACCTGCCCGAACGCGACGACGCGTCATGGATGTACCACCTCAACCTGCGGCGCCGGGACGACGGCGCGATGGAGTTCGTGAAGCGGCCGGTCGCGCCGTACCTGGTGCCGGTCGAGGAGTTCACCGTCCCGGAGCCCGGCGCCGAGCCGGTCGTGCTGACCCCGGCGCCCGCCGCGTCGTTCGCCGCGCCCGCGGCCCCGGCTCAGGCGGCGCGTCCGGCCATGGCGATCGGGCGGTCGCCGCGGCTCCTCGAACTTCAGGAGCTCGCCGAGACCGGGCCGGGCGTCGGCGCCATCGCCCCGTACCTCGACGACCCCGACCCGAAGGTGCGGCGCGCGGCCGTCGCGACGCTCACCGAGGTCGCGCCGGACGGCGTCGCCGGAGCCCTCGCGGCCGCGCTCGGCGACCCGCACGGCTCCGTCCGCCGCGCCGCCGCGACCGCCCTCCGCGAACTGGTCGAGGTGCTGCCCGCGACGCCCGATGTGCGGGACGCTCTCACGCCGTCCCTCGGCAGCGAGGACGCGATCGTCCGCGCCGCCGTCCTGGATGTGCTGCGTGCCCTCCGGCTGGGCTCCCCGGCCGCGTTCGGGGACGCGCTCCGCGACGCCGACCACCGCGTCCGGCTCCAGGCCGTCCGGGGGCTGGTGGCCCACGACGCCGCGGACGAGGTCGCGCGCGCGGCGGCCGACGCGTCCCGCGAGGTCAGGGTGGCGGTGGCGCACGGCCTCGGCACGATCGGCGACCCGGCGGCGTCCGGCGCGCTCGGCCGCCTCGTCGGGGACGGCGACGACCTGGTCAGGGCGGCGGCCTTCGAGGCACTGGCGGGCATCGGCTGCAGGCATCCGCTGGACCTCGCCGCCGTGGACGCGCTGCACGACGCCGCCTGGCAGGTCCGGACGGGCGCCGCGCGGGGCCTCGCCGCCGCGTCCGCGGACGTCGCGGCCGACCCGCTCGTCAAGGCCCTGGACGACCCGCACCTGGACGTCCGCAAGGCCGCGGTGATCTCGCTGGCCGCCTTCGTGGACGTCGCGGCCGTGCAGGACGCCCTCAGCAGGGCGCAGGACGACCCGGACGCCGACGTCCGCGCCTACGCCCGCCGCGCCCTCAGCGAAGCGCCGTGAGGGCGATCAGCGCGGCCGTCGTGGCGGTCTCGACGAGCGCGCCGAGGACGTCGCCCGTCACGCCGCCCAGCCGACGTACCGCGTGACGGAGCAGCACAAGCGCGACGCCCAGCCCGACGATCACGGCCGCTACGGAATGCAGGGCGCCACTGAGCCCACCGGCGGCCGTCCCGGCGACCGCAGCCGCGACCAGGACGACGACCGTGACGACGACCGCCGCCCGGGACGGGACGGAGCCCGCCACCAGCGCGCCGAGCCCGTCCGGGCGGGCGGAGGGCACGCCGCTGCGACAGGCCCACGGCAGGGCGAGACGGCCCGCGACGGCGGCGATGAGCACCGCGACGGCCGGGTCCGGGGCCGCGGCCAGGGCGGAGACCTGGATCAGCAGCGCCAGCAGGAGGGCGACGACGCCGAACGGCCCGATGTCCGACCGCTTCATGATCGCTAGTGCCTCGGCGGGCGGGCGTCCGCTGCCGAGGCCGTCCGCGAGATCCGCGAGGCCGTCCAGGTGCAGCGCCCGGGTGACCGCCGCCATGGCGGCCACCGCGAGCGCCGCGGCGAGCAGGCCGTCCAGGTCGAGCAGATCGCCCGCCAGCAGGACGACCGCCGCCGCGCCCCCCACGATCAGCCCGACGGACGGCGCCAGCAGCATCGCCGCCCGCGCCGTGCCCCGGTCGGCCCGCTCCGACCCCACCGGGACGACGGTGAGCAGCGTGACCGCCAGCCGCAACCCCGCGATCATCCGAGCTCCAGGACGCGGCCCGCGACGACCAGCGCCGCCTCTTCCGACTCGGCCGCGAGCCGCTGGTTGAGCCCGCCCAGCACATCGCTGAACACCCGCCCTGACGTCGTCGTCGGCAGGAGCGCCAGACCGACCTCGTCGCTCACCGCGACCACCCGCGCCTCTGTACGGCGCCATGCCGAGACCAGATCGTCCAGGCGCGGCTGTGCGAGCGACGGGTCCTCCCATGCGGCGGCTTCGTCCATGACCGCGGCCAGCCACGTGCCGACGCCGTCCACAAGAACGGCTCCCGTCTCGTCCTTCAGAACACTCACAAGATCGGTCGTCTCGACGGTGCGCCACCATGCCGGACGGCGAAGCCGATGGGCGGTGACGCGCTCCGTCCATCCCGGATCGTCGTCATTCACCGGGCCGGTCGCGACATAGAGCACCTCCGGGCAGGCGGCCAGGCGGAGTTCTGCCTCAGCCGACTTGCCCGAACGCGCCCCGCCGAGGAGCAGCGTCCGATGCGGGCCATGATGCGGCCGGTTCCAGAACGCCATGCGGCGCTCAAGTTCGACCGGTGACGGCACACGGTGGTCGACGTGAATCGCCACGACCTCCGTGGTGGCCGCCACAGCCCCGACGTGCCGCAGATAGCCCAGATGCTCTGGGGAACCGGCCAAATCCAGTAGGACGGCGTCGTACTCCACCCCGCTCACAGGCTCCGGCCTCGTCCCCGGACCCGCCGCGACCAGCGCTCGTCCTCCGCGAGGGCCGTGAAGCTCGAAACCGCCGGGGACGTCCGTCCGGGCACAGTCCTCCATCGCGACACCGTCGACGACGACGCTCACCGGTCCGTGCCGGACCCCGGCGGCCCGCAACCGGCTGCAGGACGCGCACCGGCATCCGGGCGCGGGCCACCCGCCCGGAGCGGCGATGCCGCGAAGCTCGACGTTCATCTCGTCCGGAACTCTACGGTTACGCTCACCTGGAAGGATCACCACGTCCCGTCAGGAGGTCCAGGTGGGCTACCCCCCGAACGCGCCGTGGCCGGGCCAGCCAGGCCAGCCGGGCCCGCCGGGCCAGGGCGCGCAGCCGCCGCACGCTGTGCAGCCGCCCTACGGCCCGCCTCCCGTCCCGCCGAGCGGCCCGCCGCCCGGGGGCCCCGGCTGGCAGCCAGGCCCACCCGGCCCGCTCGGACCGCCACCGCCCGGACGCAAGAGCGGCGGCGGCCTCGCGGTCGTCCTGATCGGCGGCGGTCTCGTCCTGGTCCTGGCGGTGGTCGCGGTCGTCCTCCTGATCCTCCAGCGCGACGACGGCGGGAGCGGCGGTGGCGGTGGCGGTGGCGGCGACGTCCAGCTGAAGGCCGGGCAGATCGCCGGGGGCGCGGAGGCCACGCCGCTCGCCGACGGCAGCCTGGCCATGGCCCGTCCCGGCGTCACGACCCCCGTCGTCGACGTCTACGAGGACTTCGCCTGCCCGCACTGCGGCACGTTCGACCGCATGCACGACCCGATGCTCAAGCAGCTGGCCGTCTCAGGACGCGCCAAGGTCGTCTTCCACCCGATGGTCATCTTCAGCGAGAGCAACCAGCCGGCGCACGGCAACGCGGTCCGGGCGGCGGCTGCGCTGCGCTGCGTCGGCGACGGCGCGCGCTGGCTGTCCTACCAGGACGCCCTCTACTCCCACCAGCCCGCGAGCCTCTCCACCCAGGGCTACGCGACGGCGGACCTGATCTCCTACGCCGGGCCGCTCGGGCTCACCGGCGACGGGTTCACGTCCTGCGTCGAGAACCAGCGTTACGCCGAGAGCGTGAAGACCGTCAGCCGGGGCTACATTTCGTCCGGGGTCCAGAGCACGCCCAGCGTGCGCGTGAACGGCCGTGCGATCAACAACTCGGACACCGGGAGCGCGGACGCGCTGCGCCGCGCCATCGAGACCGCGTCCTGAGCGGAGCAAGACCGCGTCCTGAGCCGAGCGAGGCCGCGTCTCGACGGGCACGTGGCCGCGTTCCTGCGGGGAACCCCGCGGCGGAGGGGCTAGTCTCACCGCGACGAGGGAGGTCGAGCGCGATGGCGTGGAGCTGGCGGCTGGAGAAGGCCGACGGGCGCATGGTCGGCATGTCGGAGGAGACCTTCTCCACCCAGGCGGACGCGGAGAGCTGGCTGGGCGAGAACTGGCGCGGGCTGCGCTCCGACGCCGTCGACACCGTGGCCCTGCTGGACGGCGAGTCGGTCATCTACGAGATGAGCCTGCTCGAACCCGAGTGACATGACGGACGCGGAAGGCCGCGGAGCCGGCGCTCCGCGGCCTTCCGTCGCCGACGGCCAGGGCGTCGCCGGGAGTCAGGGGCGCCGGGGCGGGCTTCCGGTCCTGGCGGGGTCGCGGATGGCGACCGGGTCGAGGACGTCGTCGACCCGCTTCAGCACGTCGGCGTCCAGCTTGACACCGGCCGCCTTCACGTTGTCCGCGACCTGCTCAGGACGGGACGCCCCCACGATCGCCGCCGCCACGTTCGGGTTCTGCAGCGTCCAGGCGATCGCGAGCTGCGCCATCGACAGCCCGAGATCGTCCGCGATCGGCTTCAGCTCCTGCACGCGGGCCAGGTGGTCGTCGCTCATGTAGCGCCTGATCATGTCGGCGCCGCCCTTGTCGTCGGTGGCGCGCGACCCGGCCGGCAGCGGCTGCCCCGGCTTGTACTTTCCGGTCAGGACGCCCTGCCCGATCGGCGACCAGACGATCTGTCCGACGCCCTCGCGCTCGCACAGCGGGACGATCTCCCCCTCGATGACCCGCCACAGCATGGAGTACTGCGGCTGGTTGGAGACGATCCGGTCGAAGCCCATCTCATCGGCGATCTTGAGGGCGCGCTCGATCTCCTCCGCCCGCCACTCCGACACGCCGACGTACAGGACCTTGCCCCGCCGCACCAGGTCGTCGAAGGCCCGCAGCGTCTCCTCCAGCGGCGTCTCGTGGTCGAACCGGTGGGCCTGGTACAGGTCCACGTAGTCGGTCTCCAGGCGGCGCAGGGAGGCGTCGATCGACTCGATGATGTGCTTGCGGGACAGGCCCCGGTCGTTCATTCCGGGCCCGGTGGGCCAGAAGACCTTGGTGAAGATCTCCAGCCCCTCGCGGCGCTGCCCCCTGAGCGCCCGTCCGAGGACCTCCTCGGCGCGGGTGCCCGCGTAGACGTCCGCGGTGTCGAAGGTGGTGATCCCCTCGTCGAGGGCGGCGCGCACGCAGGCGCGGGCCGCGTCCTCCTCGACCTGGGAGCCGTGGGTGAGCCAGTTGCCGTACGCGATCTCGCTGACCTTCAGACCGCTCCGGCCCAGGTTTCGGAACTCCATGGTCCCGACCCTAGTCCGCCGCGATCCGGGAATCTCAAATCGGACGGCCGCTCACGAACGGCCTCTCACGAGGCGCCGCGCGCGGGCTCAGATCTTCTGCTTCTCGCCGACCCGGACCTGCGGGTTGGGGACGCGGAGCCGGCGGATCTGCATGGCGCGCATCGCCGCGTACAGCCCGACGCCCTTCACGTCCTCGTCCGGGTACCGCTCGGCGGCGAGCCGCTTGATGCCGCGGCTCAGCATGAGGCCCTCGGCGAACACGACGACGAGCAGCAGCGGCGGCGCGAACAACACCAGCAGCCTGGCCACCGGGATCGGCAGCATGCTCAGCAGCACGATCGCGAACATGGCGTACATCAGGTACGAGCCGACCGTGCGCCGCGAGTCGACGTAATTGCGGGCGAGTTTGCGCACGGGGCCCTTGTCCCGCTTGAGCAGGTGCTTCTCGTCCCCCTTGGCCATGCCCTTGCGCGCCTTGGCGCGATCGTCGGCCTGCCGCTCCCTGACCTTGCGGTACGCCTCCTTGCGGGAGCCGGGCGCGGTGATCGGCTGCCGGTTGCGCTTCTCGGCTTCCTTGCGCTTGGGCGTGGGACGGCCTTTGCCTCCCGGCTTTACTACCTCAGGAGGATTCGCCGGGGCCTCCGGGGTACGACGCTTGAACACGGGATCAGACTACCGGCTGCGAACATCGTGGCTGCCTCGCGCGTTAACGCGTAGGGTGATAAGAACCCCAGCAGTGGTCATTGAGCCCAGTTCACGACTGAGGCGACAGCACGAAGGGACCGGCGCCGCGCGATGAGCGTGATGAAGCGAATGTCGATGATCTTCAAGTCCAAGGCGAACAGGGCCCTGGACCGCATGGAAGATCCTCGGGAGACCCTCGATTACTCCTACCAGCGCCAGTTGGAGATGCTGCAGAAGGTCCGTCGGGGGGTCGCCGACGTCGCCACCTCGCGCAAGCGTCTGGAACTGCAGATCAACCAGCTCGAGCAGCAGCAGACCAAGCTGACCGACCAGGGCAAGAAGGCGCTGCAGGTCGGCCGGGAAGACCTCGCCCGCGAGGCGCTGACGCGCCGGGCCGGCCTGGAGAGCCAGCTGAACGACCTGCGCGGCCAATACCAGCAGCTGCAGGGCGAGGAGGAGAAGCTGACGCTCGCCTCCCAGCGGCTGCAGGCCAAGGTCGACTCCTTCCGCACCCGCAAGGAGACGATCAAGGCGACCTACACCGCCGCCGAGGCGCAGACGAAGATCAACGAGGCGTTCTCCGGCATCTCCGAGGAGATGGGCGACGTCGGCCTCGCGATCCAGCGCGCCGAGGAGAAGACCGACACGATGAAGGCCCGCGCCGGCGCGATCGACGAGCTGCTGGCGTCCGGCGCCCTTGAGGACTTCTCCGGCCCGAAGGACGACATCCAGGCCGAGCTCGACCGGATGGGCTCGGGCCCCGGCGTCGACCTCGAACTGGAGCAGCTGAAGGCCGAGCTCGGCCAGGCCCCCGCGCCCAAGGAACTGAACCAGGGCGGCACGCCGACCACGCAGCCGCAGCAGCAGGACACCCCCCAGCAGGCGAATTGGCAGCAGAAACCCGGGGGTGCCCAGTGATCGTCCGCCTGATGGGCGAAGGCCAGCTCGACGTGGCCGCGGAAGACCTGTCCGCTCTCAACACGCTCGACGACGAGCTGGAGTCGGCGATCGAGTCGGGCGACGAGACGAGTTTCCGCGCCGCGCTGCACGCGCTGCTGGAGAACGTCCGCAAGGTGGGCAAGCCGCTTCCGGCGGACAGCCTGGCGCCGTCCGAGCTGATCCTCCCGCCGGCGGACGCCCACATCGACGAGGTGCGCTCGATGCTGGGGGACGAAGGCCTGATCCCCGACTGACCCGGCGCCCCCCGGCCCGGTCGAATTGGACAGCCAGGCACAAAATTAAGGTCTCGTGCGTTGTACGGATGAACACCGCATCGGGGAAGCAGGGGGTGGCCGCATGGCCAGGACGCGATACGCCTCCGACCGGGGGCTGACTTCGCGGATGCTCGTGACGATGTTCCTGCTGGGGCTGGTCTACGTCGTCGCCGTGGGGGCGTTCTTCGTGTTCGTACCCCAGTGGGCGTTCATCGCGCTGGCCGTGGCGGCGGTGTTCCTGCTCGCCCAGTACTTCTTCTCCGACAAGATGACGCTGTTCGCCATGCACGGGCGGATCGTCACCCCGGAGGAGGCGCCGGAGCTGCACGGCGTCGTCGACCGCATCTGCGCGATGTCGGACGCCCCGAAGCCGAAGGTCGCCATCGCCGACACCGACGTTCCGAACGCGTTCGCCACCGGACGGAACCAGAAGAAGGCCGTCGTCTGCGTCACCACCGGGCTGCTGCGCCGGCTCGACCCGGTGGAGCTGGAGGGCGTCCTCGCGCACGAGATGGCGCACGTCGCGCACAAGGACGTCGCGGTCATGACGATCGCGTCGTTCCTCGGCATCTGCGCGGGCCTGATCACCCGGGTCGGCCTGCAGATCGGCCTGTTCGGCGGGTTCGGCCGCCGCAGCAACGACCAGAACACCGGGCTGATCCTCCTGGCCGTGGTCGCGGCGAGCGCGCTCGCCTACATGGTCAGCTTCATGCTCACCCGGGCGCTGTCGCGCTACCGGGAGCTGTCCGCCGACCGCGCCGCCGCGCTGCTCACCGGCCGCCCGTCGGCCCTGGCCAGCGCGCTGACGAAGGTCAACGGCGAGATCGCGCGGATCCCGACGAACGACCTGCGGTCCGCGCAGGCGTTCAACGCGTTCTTCTTCACCCCGGCGCTCGGCAAGGGCTTCAGCGTCTCGTCGCTGTTCTCCACCCACCCGACGCTCGACAAGCGCCTCGCCCAGCTGTCGAAGATCTCCGACCAGCTGAGCAGGGGAGCCTGACCCGTGGGCTTCCTGGACACGCTCCTCGGCCGCTCCAAGCCCGCCAAGCCCGACCTCGACCGGCTGTTCGCGCTGTCGACGGCCGCCGTCACGCTGGAGGCGGCGTCGGGGTTCGTCCCGACCGGGCTCGGCTCGGTGTGCTTCCGCGCGGCGGAGGGCGGCGCGTTCGCGCGGCTGCAGCGCGACGTCCAGGAGCTGCTGGACGCCGACGAGGGCCCCAAGGTCGAGCTCAGCACCGACACCTACGGGTACACGTGGCTGCTCGCGTCGCATCGTCCGGACGAGCTGCCCGACCTCGTCACCGACCTGCACGCCGTGAACGCGACGCTGGAGGCCGGCGGGTTCGGCCCGCACCTGCTCTGCTCGCTCGCCGGCTTCCGCGGCCCGGACGGGCAGCGCCTCGCGCTCGTCTACCGCTACAAGAGCGGCACGTTCTACCCTTTCGCCCCGCTCCCCGGAGACAAGCGCGACAACGCGCTCGAACTCCAGGTCCGCGGCGCGGTGGGCGCCGACCTCCCCTTCGAGGACGACCTCGCCCGCTGGTTCCCCGTCTGGGGCGCCCCCGGCCTGTGACCGGCCCGTGACCAGGCTGTGCGTCATCGGACGCTGAACCCCGTCCATGATCGGCGTAATGTCAGGACATGGCGCCCTCCCGCGACGCACTCGACACCGACACCGGGTTGACCTGGCGGATGTTCGCCACGGCGGTCCTGGTCGCGCTCGTGTACGCGGCGGCCGTGCTGCCCGTGTTCCTCGCCGGTCCGGTGTGGGGCGCGGCGGCCGCGGCCGTCGCGGTCGCCGTCGCGGTGCTCTCCGCGCGCGCCGCCGACCGGCTGGCCCTCTACGCGATGGACGCCCGCCTGGTCGGCCCCGGCGAGGACCCCGAACTCCACGCGATCATGGATCGGCTGTGCATGTCGTCCGGGCTGCCGAAGCCGCGCCTCGCGGTGTCCGCGCTGGACATGCCGAACGCGTTCGCCGCCGGGTCAGGGCCGGGCTCGGCGGTCGTGTGCGTCACCGACGGGCTGCGCGCCCGCCTCGAACCGGCCGAGCTCGCCGCCGTCCTGGCCCACGAGACCGCGCACGTCGCCAACCGGGACGTGCTCGTCACCGCGATCGCGTCGTTCCCCGGCCTGTGCGCCGGGCTGTTCCTCGGCTGGTGGACGGGCCTGATCACCGGCCGCGGCAGGTACGGCGCCGGACGCGGGG